>NZ_JBFTOB010000004.1:0-218795 GCF_056397765.1 Caulobacter sp. 05L422
CCGCCACGGCGGCGGCGTCGGCGGCCGGAGCGGCCGGCGGCGCGACCGGCGCGGTCACGGCGGCGTCGGCCTTGGCGGCCGGAGCGGTCGAGGCGGTCTTGGCCTTGGCGGCGGCCGCGGCGGCGAGTTCGGCGGCCGAGACGGCCGGGGCTTGCGGCAGGTCGAGGGCCGGAACGGTGTCGGCCGCGTCGGTCGCCAGGGCGGCGGCGGGAACGGCCGTCTCTTGAGTCTGCGCGTCCGAGGCGACGACCGGCGCGAAGGCCGTTTGGGCGGTCGCGGCCTGGGCGGCGGGCGCCGCGCCGGTCACGTCGGCGTCGACGACGGGCTTGGACGCCTCGACCGTCGGGGCCTGCATGGCGGCGATCAGGGCGGCGGCGGCCAGGGCCGCGGCTTCGGCCTGGCCGGTGGTCGCGTCGACGGCCTGGCCGTCGGCGGCGACGGTGGTGTCGGCCTGGTCCTTGCTGTCGGTCTTGGTCTCGGCGGCCGGAGCGTCCGAAGCCTTGTCGTCGGCCTTGGCGGCGTCGGCCGTCTTGGCGGGCGCCTTGGCGTCGGCGGCCTTGTCCGAAGCGTCGGCGGCCTTGGCGTCGGCGGCGCGATCGGCGGCCTTGGCGCTGGAGGCGGCCTTGCCGGCGTCCCGCGTGGAGGCCTTGTCGTTCGAGGCGTTCGCGCTTCCCGTCTGGGCCAGCAGCGCGCCGAAGCCTTCGGCCGCGTCCTTGTCATAGCCGCCGGCGGGAGCCGGGGCCGAAGGCAGGACGGAAGCGGGAGCAGCGATCGCGGTCATGCGTCGATTAGGTCCACGGAGGATGGCGGCCCGGAGAGGACACGCCTTGATCCGGACTTCCCTGAGCAACCGCCGGGCCAACTCGAAAATTCTGACTAACTAACTGTTTTTATTGATATTAATCTTGCGTTTACGACTTCGAATAGGCCGACCACGGCGCTTTTTGCCGGGCTAAACTTGGTTAATGCGACCAGGCTTGCCGCGTCGTCGCGCCCCACCCCGAGTTGGCGCCCTCCTTGCGCATACGTTCTTGTCGCTCGCTCGACGTCAGGAACGAATTGCCATGCATTTCAATGGCTTGCACATCGCCGAAGGGGTCGAACCCCACAACGCCCGGCAGTTTTCGCCGGGCAAGGTCGCGTCGTGCCGTTCGTGGTTTGCCGAGCAGGCCGGAGAATAGACCATGTCGTTGAACACCATCTTGAACGTTGCGACCTCGGGGATGATGGCGGCCCAGACGGGCCTGCGCGTCGTTTCCGACAACATCGCCAACATCAACACCGCCGGTTACGTCCGCAAGCAGATCGCCCAGTCGAACCTGGTGTCGAACGGCATGGGCGTGGGCGTCAACATCGACGCCATCAAGCGGGCCACCGACAAGTTCATGGCCGCCGCCAGCCTGAACGGCGCTTCTGACTCCGGCCGCACGGGCGCGATCGCCACGGCCATGGACAACGCCCAGAAGCTGTTCGGCGACCCCACCACCACGAACAACTTCTTCGCGACCCTGGACGACGTCTACGCCGCCTTCTCGATGGCGGTGGACGATCCGTCCTCGACCCTGCTGCGCAGCAGCGCCGTGACCAAGGTCGAGGACTTCCTCAGCGAGAGCAAGCGCATCACCTCGTCGCTGTCCAGCCAGATCAAGGACACCGACAACCGCATCGGCGCCGATGTCGACCGCGTCAACGATCTGCTCAAGCAGATCGACGCCCTGAACGTCGACATCACCCGCGCCAAGATGTCGGGCGCCGACGGCACCGGCTCCGAGAACGTCCAGAGCGGACTGATCAACGAGCTGTCGACCTATATGAACGTGCAGGTCAGCGACCGCGCCAACGGCGGCGTCACGGTGCGCTCGGCCGAGGGCGTCACCCTGGCCGGCAACGGCCCCGCCACGATCACCTATAATCAGTCGGGCCCGGCCAACGGCTATCTGACCGTCGTCACCGCCAACAGCGGCGGCCAGGTCATGCCGCTGGCCGTCACCAACGGCGAGATCCAGGGCCTGCTGCAGCTGCGCAACCAGGAACTGCCCAACCTCTCCGACCAGCTGGGCGAGTTCGTCAGCCGCGCGGCCGAGGAGCTGAACCGCGCCTCCAACGCCTCCAGCTCGGTCCCCGCGCCCAACAGCATGACCGGCAAGGACATCGGCCTGGACGCCAACACCGCCTTCGCCAACTTCACCGGCAAGACGACGATCGCCATCACCAACGCCGCCGGCGCCGTCGTCCAGCGCGTCGACGTCGACTTCGGCCCCGGCCCGGGCGCCGGAACCATGACCGTCAACGGCGCCGCCGGCCCGACCTTCAACAACACCAACTTCATCGCCCAGCTGAACACCGCCCTGGGCGGCACGGCCACCGCCGGCTTCACCAACGGCCAGCTGAGCCTGAACGCCACGGCCGCGACCGGCGGCGTCGCCATCGTCGACGACGCGACCACGCCGTCGACCAAGGCCGGCAAGGGCTTCAGCCAGTTCTTCGGCATGAACGACATCATCCGCTCGGACGGCTACTCGCCCTACGAGACGGGGATGATCGCCACCGATCCCAGCGGCTTCACGCCCGGCCAGACCATCACCCTGCGCCTGACCGACACCGACGGCAGCCGCATCCGCGACATCCAGGTGGCCATCCCGACCGGCACCGGCTCGATGCAGGAAACCATCGACGCCCTGAACTCCCGCAACTCGGGCGTGGGCCTGTACGGCACGTTCTCCCTGGGCTCGAAGGGCGAGCTGACCTTCGCGGCCAACGGGGCCACGCCCGTCACCCTCTCGGTGGTCGAGGACAAGACCCAGCGCGGCGCCGGCGGCCCGTCGCTCAGCCAGCTGTTCGGCGTCGGCATGAGCGAACGCAGCACGCGCGGCGGCCTGTTCAAGATCGATCCGGCCATGGAGGCCAATCCCGCCAAGCTGCCGTTCGCCAAGCTGGACCTGACCGCGGCGGCCGGGACCCCGGCCCTGGCGGTCGGCGACGGCCGCGGCGCCCTGGCCCTGGCCAAGGCCGGCGACAGCATCGCCGCGTTCGCCAACGCCGGCGACGCCGCCGGCTCCAAGAAGAGCGTGCTGAGCTACGGCGCGGACTTCAGCGGCTCCATCGCCCGCAAGGCCAACTCCGCCGCCAGCCGCAAGGAAGCGGCCGAGTCCGTCAAGACCGAGGTCGACGCCCAGCGCCAGTCGCAGGAAGGCGTCAACCTGGACGAGGAGCTGGTCAACCTGACCACCTATCAGCAGGCGTTCAACGCCTCGGCCCGCCTGATCCAGGCGACCAAGGACATGTTCGATGTCCTCACCAATATCATCTGAGGTTAAGCCATGACCCGCGTCTCCACCTCCGGCAACTTTGGCGTGATGACCAGCAACCTGATGCGCGCGCAGGTGCTGCAGAACATCGCCGGCGAGCAGGTTTCCAGCCAGAAGAACGCCACCGACCTGAAGGGCTACGCCAAGAACGCCGAGGTCCTGACCGCCATGAAGACGGCCCAGGCCAAGGTCGCCGGCTTCCTGGACCAGACCACCCGGGTCACCAACCGCCTGGACGTCCAGGACATCGGCATCGGCCAGATCTCCGACGCCACCCAGGACGCCCGCGACGCCATCGCCAACGCCATCGCGGCCGGCAGCGCCGAGACCCTGATGCAGCAGATGACCGGCGCGTTCGGCGACGTGGTGCAGGGCCTCAACAGCAAGTTCAACGGCCGCTACGTGTTCGCCGGCGCCAAGTCCGACACCGTGCCGACCAGCGCCACCAAGATGGCCGACCTCACCGCCGGCCCGCCGATCGCGACGCTGTTCAAGAACGACCAGTACATCACCAGCAACCGCATCGACGACACGACCTCGGTCAACACCGGCCAACTCGCCGACAAGTTGGGCACGGGCGTCTACGGCGCCTTCCAGCAGGTCCAGGCCTATGTCGACGCCAACGGCCCGTTCACCGGCAAGCTGACCCAGGCCCAGAGCGACTTCCTCAAGGGCCTGCTGCCGGTCTTCGACGGCGTCAAGACGGGGCTGGTCACCGCCCAGGCCCAGAACGGCCTGAACCAGAAGCGTTTCGAGACGGCCCAGACCGAGCTCTCGGACCAGTCCGACACCCTGACCACCATGGTCGGCGGCATCACCGACGTCGACATGGCCGAGGCGATCACCCGCCTGGAATCCGCCAAGCTGGCCGTCCAGGCCTCGGCCCAGGTGTTCGCCAGCCTGCAGAACTCGTCGCTGCTGAACGTGCTGAGGTAGGGCGTTCAGCCCAAGGGCTGAGCGATGGGGAAGGTCCACGAGCCGTCCAGGATCGCCTTGCGGGGCCGATAGAGGCGGATGGTGTAGTTCCAGCCGGGCATGATCGCGAGACAGTTGGCGACGTCCGGCCCGCAGCCGCCGAACTGGACCCGGAACGAGCCGTCGGCCTCGGGCTTGGCGGTCAGGTTGTTGAGCGAACAGCCGCCCTGCGCCCCTTGCTCGAAGAACCCCTTGGCGTTGTAGACGCTGAGCGACCAGAAGCCGTCGACCGGCACGTCCTTGACGGTCAGGACATGGACGGTCTCGCCGTCGTTCCGGGCCGGCTCGATGCTGTCGTAGGACGCGGCCTCCGGCGGATTGCCGCCCCAGCCGATCGCGGCGCCGATCAGGCGATCGATCGGATCGACCTCCTCCGGGGTCCCGAACGCCCTGGCGAGACCGCCCGAGGCGCCCAGCACGGCCAAGGCGTCGCGTATCTTTCCCTGCGAGACCGGATCCCAGGTCGGGACCTCGAACGTGCCGCTCGCCGGCTGCGACAGCACGATCGCATCCTGGGCGGCGTTGGCGGCCTCAACGTCGGCGGGATCGTTCGGGTCGGCCAGGGTCCGGACGATCAGGAACAGGTAGCGGGTCCCGGCCTGGGCCTGATCGTAGACGCGTTTGGCGGGGCCGTAGACCACCTCGAGGGTGTAGTGGTCCTGTGACAGCACCTGCATCGACATGAAACGCCGGCCGACGTCGGGCAATTCGATCGTCACCGGACCCGCCGCCAGGTCGAAGACGCCCATCGAATAGAGCGTGTCGCGGTTCGACCGCACCACAGTCTGGGCGTCGATGGCCACCGGCGCGCGGTTGTGCTGAAGCCTGCCGAACGCGCCGTCGGCCACCGACTTGGCGAAGTACATGTCGGTCTCGGCGCGGACGAAGTTGTGGACCGTCACGTGGATCGGCCCGTCGGTCGAGGTTGTCGCAGCCATTTCGCGGCTCCTGCCAAGTGTCGGCCGGCCCGACATCGGCCCTAGCCAAACCCCGTCCCCGCGCGCCGTTCAATCGGGGCGACTACCGAGTTTGCTCCTTCGCATTCGGGTAGCCGGACGGTCAGCGCGGCGCGGCGGCGCGCGACCGCGACACCCGCAACCTCGCAAAACCGGCCTCGAACCGCTATATGGCCGCGATGGACGCCGACACCGCTCTTCTGGACACCGCCACGACCACCTCCGCCCTCGACCGCGCCGTCGAGCAGGCGCGCGAGGCCGTGGGCCTGCCGGTGGGGACGCGGATCGTCGCGGCGATGTCCGGCGGCGTGGACTCCACCGTCACCGCGGCCCTGCTGGCCAAGGCCGGCTACGACGTGGTCGGCGTCACCCTGCAGCTCTACGACCACGGCGCGGCGATCGCCAAGAAGGGCGCCTGCTGCGCGGGCCAGGACATCATGGACGCCCGCATGGCGGCCGAGCGGATCGGCATCCCGCACTACGTCCTGGACTACGAAAGCCGCTTCAAGGAGCAGGTGATCGAGGAGTTCGCCGACGCCTATCTGCGCGGCGAGACGCCGATCCCCTGCGTGCGCTGCAACCAGACCGTCAAGTTCCGCGACCTGCTGGACGTGGCCCGCGACCTGGGCGCCGAGGCCATGGCCACCGGCCACTACGTGCAGCGCAGTTTCGCTGCGGGGGCTAATCGCCCCCAACTGCGCAGAGCCGCCGACCCGGCCAAGGACCAGAGCTACTTCCTGTTCGCCACCACGGCCGAGCAGCTGGACTTCCTGCGCTTCCCGCTGGGCGGCATGGACAAGCCGACGGTGCGGCAGGTCGCGGCCGAGCTCGGCCTGGCCATTGCCGACAAGCCCGACAGCCAGGACATCTGCTTCGTGCCCGAGGGCAAGTACACCACGGTGATCGACAGGATACGTCCTCAAGGGGCTTTGCCCGGCGACATGGTGCACATGGACGGCCGCGTGCTGGGCCGCCACGAGGGCGTGACCCGCTACACGATCGGCCAGCGCCGGGGCCTGAACATCGCCGTCGGCGACCCGCTGTTCGTGGTCAGGATCGACGCCGACAAGCGCCAGGTCATCGTCGGTCCGCGCGAGGCCCTGCTGACCCAGGCGCTGTCGCTGAAGGAAGGCAACTGGCTGGGCGTCGAGGACAGCCTGGAAGCCGCCGCCGCCGCCGGCGCGCCGGTGCTGGCCCGCGTGCGCTCGACCCGCGAACCCGTCCCGGGCCGCCTGGCCCTGGTCCCAGGTCCAAATGGGGGTGAGCCGCGCCTGGTGTTCGACGTGCTGGAAGAGGGCGTCGCCCCCGGCCAGGCCTGCGTGCTGTACGACCCCGCCGACCCCGAGCGCGTGCTGGGTGGCGGCTTCATCGTGGCCACCGAGCGCGCGGCGATCTAGGCCGCCGCGGCGCGGGGTTCGACTCGCGATCGCCAACACCCCAAAATTGTATTGCAGCGCTTAAAACACGCGAGCGCGCCTCTCCGCGCGCGCCGCCTTGGAATGCCTTGAAAAGCAGCAAAATCTCGCGTCTCACGCGATTATTTGACAATATTGATAAAAAACAGCGTTCGAAACGGGACGCTCAGCAAAATAATCGCCGGTTACAATGAATTTTCACGCCGTAAGCGAGTGACATACGAAACTTTTGTGGCATGTAGACGTATCTACTGTGCGTTCGCGCCAAGTTTTTGACGCGATTGTAGAATTTGGAGTTGAAGGCCGATGGCTACCGCCGCCTACACTTACAAGCGCCACCATGATCGCCACGTCTCGCTGACCAAGCTGACGGTGATCCTGGCCAACCTCGCACTGTGGGCCACCGCGATCGTCGGTCTGGCGCTGGTCGCCCGCTGATCTAGTCGACGCCCTGTTCCTCGCGGAACAGGCCCTGGACCGCGTACAGACTCGCCACCTTCAGATCCACCAAGACCGACCATCGGACCACATAGTCCAGCTCGGCGCTCCAGGACGGCTCGCCCTCGCTCGCGCGGGGCCAGATCATCCCCGGCCGCGCCTCCAGCCGCCTGGCGTAGTCCGGCCGCCCCTGGCTCAGGCAGGCGTACTGCGCCGGCGAATGCGGCCTGGGCCCGATCAATGACATGTCGCCGTCGATGACATTGACCGCCGAGGGCAGGTCGGTCAGTCCGGCCTGCCACAGCACGCGATCGAACACGCTCTCGCGCTCGACCGGCTGATGCAGCCGCCAGCGGGCGAAGATCCTGCCGCCCAGGCCCACGGTCTGCTCGCGCTCGAAGATCGGCCCGCCCCGACTGCATCGGATCGCGGCGATCATCATCAATCCGATCGGCAGGAAGAACAGCAGGACGAGGAGCGCGCCCAGCACGTCCAGCGTCCGCTTGCACACGCTCGCGGCGGGCCCAACCGCGCCGACCCGACCCATGACTTCACTCAACGCGGACCCCACTGCACTCAGGGCGCCCCCGCCCGAGCGCCCCCCCTTTGGGATTGGGCGCTCGAAGGCTCAAAACGTCCGGACTAAGTCGGGGTTCCGACCCTTTTTCGACCTTCCACAGGATCGTCGGAAGTTCGCCCTGAAATCGGCGCTCGCGAACGGACGCCCGTTCCCAGTCCGACCCCAAGCGGACCGTTCCGCACGACGCTACTTTGACCAGCCTAGATGGGTCGTCTCGCCGGTAGCGATATCAATCTCGAACCGGTCGCCGAAGAACCTTTGCGCGACTAGTCGATCGCCAGCTTCGATCGAAACAAACGCGTCAGATGGGTTTGAGGGAGGTGGGGCGTTTACGCGCCAGAGAATCCCGTCGTTTCTATCGACACGGACGATGTTGTTATAATCTTCCGCGCTGGAAGCTGCAGGCGCCGCTAGAGGCTCGTAAAGCAGTATCGCCTCGCCTTGCGGCAAGCCAATTTCCCTTTGGACCAGAACGTCGATGCGGCGGGACGTGCGGACGGATTGCGTCTCGTTCGCCATGCGGGCGAGGTCGTTGGAAGTGAGTCCTTCCGCGTCGCTCGCAAGCTTCGGAATGACCGGGAGAAGCCATCCAGCGCCGTGACTTATCAGTACTTCTGGCACGCCCTCATACCGTTCAGGCTCAGCGATGAAGCGCCTTGCGGGGATGTCCCAGTAGAGTTCGTTGGCCGAGGAACCAACCGAGACTTCAATGTAATGTTCACCGCCTTCGAAGCGATGAGCCACCTCGAAGTCGCGGGTCCTTCTCGGGATGATGACAGCGCCCTTCATTCCCTGAGCTTAGGCGCTCATAGGTCCGCTAACCACCCTTCGCGGACGTCGACATTGTCTGTTCCTGGAAGCCCTCGGCGCCGCGCTCCGTAAGGCTCAGACGATCTCGTCGAAGCTCATGCCGATCTTGAACAGGCAGAAGCCGGTCTCGTCGACCAGGCGGGCCACGTCGGGATTGGTGTCGGCGCGCTCGCGCAGGCGGGTGAAGCGCCAGTCGTCGGGATCGGTCCCGGCCGGAAACCCCGCCCCATCCCCCGTCCCCATGTCCGCCGTCACCAGCCGGTAGGCCGGCTTGGCGCGATGGACGTGGAAGCGGTAGCTCACTCGGCGGCGATCCTGACCGAGGCCTCCAGGGCCTCGCCGACCGTCAGGGCCTGCTCCTCGTGGATCACCCGGGAAAGGTCGCGGCCGTCGACGATCTCGCCGCAGGCCTCGCAGGCCAGCTTGGGATGGAAGTCATGGCCGCAGGTCTTGTGCACGAAATGCACGGGCCCCTTGCCCAGGCCGTAGACGTGCTGGTCGCCCCACTCGGCCATGGTCAACAGCACCGGCGACAGGGCGCGGCCCTTGGGGGTCAGCACGTATTCCTGGCGCGGCGGGCGTTCCGAATAGCGGCGCGGCTCGAGCACCCCGTGGGCCACCAGGCTCTTGAGGCGGGCGGCCAGGACGTTGCGGGCCACGCCCAGGCGTTCCTGCCACTGCTCGAACCGCTTCACGCCCTGGAAGGCGTCGCGGAGTATCAGCAGGGTCCACGGATCGCCGACGACCTCGAGGGTGGCGGCGATGGCGCAGCGTTCGTTGGTGTAGTCAGCGGTGCGGCCCATCACGCGAAGGTGAAGCCTTCCGCCGGGGAATGCAAGGGTTGCTTTTGCAGACCGACGCGAGTAGGTTTTTTAAAGCAATTGACTCTCTCGGTTGCGCACTGCGGGCTCGCGGCGGAGACATCCGCATTCTGTCGCGGCCCGCTTTTTGCGCGAAACGCTTGCGCCCGACGCGCCGAAGAGGGTTTATTCCGCCGCAAAATCCCCAAGGGTGGAGTTCAAGCATGTCCAACGCTGATCCGGTCGTCATCGTCTCGTTCGCCCGCACGCCGATGGGCGGCTTCCAGGGCGCGCTGGCCGGGGCCAAGGCCACCGAGCTGGGCGCCGCGGCGGTGAAGGCGGCGATCGAGCGGGCCGGCGTCTCGGGCGACCAGGTCGAGCAAATCTTCATGGGCTGCGTCCTGCCCGCGGGCCTCGGCCAGGCGCCCGCCCGCCAGGCCGCCGTCGGCGCCGGCCTGCCCCTCTCGGTCGAGGCCACCACGGTCAACAAGATGTGCGGCAGCGGCATGCAGGCCGCGATCATGGCCCACGACGCCCTGGCGGCCGGCAGCGCCGAGATCATCGTGGCCGGCGGCATGGAGAGCATGACCAACGCGCCCTACCTGCTGACCAAGCACAGGTCGGGCGCCCGCATCGGCCACGACCAGATGATGGACTCCATGTACCTGGACGGGCTGGAGGACGCCTACACCCCCGGCAAGCTGATGGGCGCCTTCGCCGAGGACAGCGCAGCCACCTACCAGTTCGGCCGCGAGGCCATGGACGCCTACGCCGTGGCGGGCCTGGCCAAGGCCAAGCAGGCCATCACCTCGGGCGCCTTCGACGCCGAGATCACCCCTGTGACCATCACCACCCGCAAGGGCGTCGAGACCGTCACCCAGGACGAGCAGCCGCTGAAGGCCGACGCCGCCAAGATCCCGACCCTGCGCCCGGCCTTCGCCCGCGACGGCGGCATCACGGCGGCCAACTCGTCCTCGATCAGCGACGGCGCCGCCGCCCTGGTCATGACCCGCGAGAGCGTGGCCAAACGCCTGGGCCTGCCGATCGTCGCCCGTGTCGTCAGCCACGCCGCCCACGCCCACGAGCCGGGCCTGTTCACCACCGCCCCGGTGCCGGCCATGAAGAAGGCGCTGAAGAAGGCCGGCTGGGAGGTCGCCGACGTCGACCTGTTCGAGGTCAACGAGGCCTTCGCCGTGGTCGCCATGATCGCCCAGCAGGAGTTGGGCATCGATCCGGCCAAGCTGAACGTCAACGGCGGCGCCTGCGCCCTGGGCCACCCGATCGGCGCGTCGGGCGCGCGCATCCTGTGCACCCTGATCTCGGCCCTGCAGGCGCGCGGCGGCAAGAAGGGCTTGGCCTCCCTGTGCATCGGCGGCGGCGAGGCCACGGCGATGGCGGTGGAGCTGGTCTAAGCAAAATCGCTGTCATCCCGGACGAGCGCGGAGCGCGAAGATCCGGGACCGACGCGTGAACGCATGCGCTTCCGGCGGTCCCGGATAACGGCTGCGCCGTTTCCGGGATGACAGACTTTGGGTTATCCGCCCGAGACCGCCTTGGTCAGCAGGTTGATCCGCCGGCCGCCGGGCATCTCGACGTCGCCGCCGCTCCAGCCGGCGGGACAGGCCCCCGACCACTCGGCGGTCATGTTCATCTTGTGCTCGCCGTTCATCGCCGGCTGGGCCGCGCCCGTGGTGGTGCTGGTGACGTCCATCACGTAGCGGGTGTTGAAGTCGCCGGCGACGTGGATGGTGCTGTCGGTCTGGCCGGCCGGACCCATGTCGCAGGCCGAGACCACCGTCCAGCCGCCGTCCGCGCCCCGAGTCATCGACTTGCGCTGGCAGCGCTTGTCGTCGCCCTGGGTGTCCAGACCCATCTTCTCATCGCTGGTGTCGTCGACGCAGAAGCGGAAGCTGCGCGTGAAGCCCTGGGCCTTCAGGGTCATGGTCTGGGTCCACAGGCCCGGCTTGCGCTTGGGCCAACTGGTCGGGGCCGGGGCGGCGGCGGCCGGCGCCGTCGCCGGGGCCTCTCCCGTCGCCGTCGCGGCCTTGGGCGCCTGCGCGGTCCCGTTCCCGGATTTCTGGGTCTCGGACTTCTGGCCGCACGCGGCCATGGTCACCAAGGTCCCGAACGCCACAAATGCCACTAGAGCCCGCATCGCCCACCTCGCTCGCGCGTTAGCCCCCCAAGCACCATCACCCCTGGCGCGGCGCGCCGTCCAGCCATATCGGAACCATGACCGACGCCTTCAGCCACAACCCCGCCAAGAGCCGCTACGAACTGGAAGTCGACGGGCGCATCGCCTTCGCCGACTACCAGCGCAGCGGCCACCGCCTGGTCATCCCCCACGTCGAGGCCGATCCCGCCCTGCGCGGCACCGGCGCGGCCGGCCGCCTGATGGGCAAGGTCGCCGAGACCGCCCGCAGCGAAGGGATGAAGATCGTGCCCCTGTGCAGCTACGCCTCGGCATGGCTGAGGCGGAACGATCCGGAGATCATCGCCTAGGGTCCGCGCGGGGACACGCACAAGTGCATGTCCCCGGCTCTAGATCTGCTCGGCCAGCCAATCCCGGAACGCCCCCAGCGCCGGCGTGACCGCTCGCGACTTCAGCCAGGTCAGCCAGTACATCCCCGACCCGACCTCCAGGGCGAACGGCCGCACCAGCCGGCCCTGCTCCAGGTCGCGGGCGAACATCATCGACGGGGCCAGGGCTACGCCCGCCCCCTGCATCGCCGCCTCGACCATCACCCACGAACTGTCGAACACCGGCCCGCGGATCGGCGGCGGGGTCAGGCCGGCCGCGGCGAACCAGTCGGGCCAGTCGTCGGCGCGGTAGCTGCGCAGCAGGACCTCCGAACCCAGCGCCTCGGGCGCCTTCAGCCGCTCGGCGACGGCCGGCGAGCACAGCGGCGTCATCGGGGCGGCGAACAGCGGCGTGGCCTGGGTGCCATGCCAGGCCCCGTCGCCGAACCGCACGGCGCAGTCCAGGCCCTCGCCGGCGATGTCGATGCGGTTGTTGTTGGTGAACAGCCGCAGGTCGACGAACGGGTGGGCCTCGCGGAAGGCCGGCAGGCGGGGCAGCAGCCAGCCGACCGCGAAGGTGCCCACCACCCCGACGCTGAGCACCTCCATCACCCGCCCGGCCGCGAACCGCTCCAGCACGTCGCCCATGCGGTCGAAGCTGTCGCGCACCGTCGGCAGCAGGGCCAGGCCCTCGTCGGTCAGGGCCAGGCCGCGCGGCAGGCGGCGGAACAGGGTCGCGCCCAGCCGCTGCTCCAGGCCCTTGACCTGATGGCTGACGGCCGCCTGGGTCACGCACAGCTCGATGGCCGCCCGCGTGAAGCTCAGATGCCGGGCCGAGGCCTCGAAGGCCCGCAGGGCGTTGAGGGGCAGTTGCGCGCGGCTCATCTCGACACCCAAAATTTTCTAGGGTTTGCGCCGAAGTATCATCGTTTGATCCGAGGGTCACCCGTCGCCCATCTTGCGGGCCATGGAGGACCTGATGATCGACAGACGCCAAGTATTAACGGCCATTTCCGCACTGCCCGCCCTTTCCCTGGCTGGCCCTGCCGGCTCGGCGGCGACCGCGCGGCTGACCAGCGGCATTAGCCGGGGTATCGTCGCCCTGGAGGTCCGCAGCGGCGGCCGGCTGGGCGTGTCCGTGCTCGATACGGCCGACGGCAAGACCTTCGCCCATCGCGGCGACGAGCGTTTCGCGATGTGCAGCACCTTCAAGGCCCTTGTCGCGGGCCTGGTGCTCAAGCGGGTGGACCAGGGCCTGGAGCGGCTGGACCGGCGGATCGTCTACGGCAAGAGCGTGCTGGTGGCCCACTCGCCGGCCACCGAGAAGCATGTCGGCGACGGGATGACGGTCGGAGCGCTCTGCGAGGCGACGGTCACCCTCAGCGACAACGCCGCCGCCAACGTGCTGCTCTACACCTTCGGCGGGCCGCCGGCCCTCACCGCCTTCCTCCGCGGCCTGGGCGACAAGGTCACCCGCCTGGACGGCTACGAGCCGGAGCTGAACGTGGTCCGTCCCGGCGAGATCCACGACACCACCTCGCCCAACGCCATGCTGGCCAGCCTGCGCGCCCTGACCCTGGGCGGGGCCCTGTCGCCGACCTCGCGCCAGCAGCTGATCGCCTGGCTGGTCGCCAACCAGACCGGCGACAAGCGCCTGCGGGCCGGCCTGCCCGCCGGCTGGAAGGTCGGCGACAAGACCGGAAGCTGGGGCGACGACAAGGTCGGGACGACCAACGACATCGCCGTGATCTGGCCCTCCGGCCAGGTTGGGTCCGGCCGCCCGCCCCTGCTGATCACCACCTATCTGAGCCGCTCCACGCTCGACAACGACGGCCGCAACGCCGTGATCGCCGAGGTGGCGCGCCTGGTCACGGCGGCGGGCTTTGGGTCGTAGGAGGTCGAATACAACCTCAAGGGCGCGGCGATGAGCCGCGCCGCAAGCCACTGTTCTTTAAGGCCTTCGCCCTAGTCCTGCGCAGTGGTTCGTCTTAGCCTGAAAAGGGGCCGGACGACCCGCGAAAGCAGGGTGATGACAGAGACGAACTCTTCGACCGCGAGGCCAGTCTTCAAGAGGCCAGTCTTCAACTGGACCGGCCGCGACCTGGTGAAGACCGCCGCCCTCGCCGTCGTCGCGGCGGTCGGCTACGCCCTGCTGGCCTATCTCTGCGTCGAGTTCCCCCGCAACTACGGCCAGGTGGCCCCGATCTGGCTGTCCAACGGCTTCGGCGTGGCCTGCCTGCTGTCGTGCCGCGACCGCCACTGGCCGGCCGTGCTGCTGGGCTGCCTGATCGGTGGCCTGGCGGCAGGGGCCCACGTCCAGGACCTGTTGACCGTCAACGTCATCCTGGTCAGCTGCAACATCGTCCAGATCTTCATCTGCGCCTGGGGCGTGCGCCGCGTCTGCGGGCAGGAAGTCGACCTGGGCCGGGCCCGGGACATGATCGCCTTCGCCCTGATCTGCGGCCTGGCCGCCCCGATCTCCACCGGCGCGGTCGCCGCCACGATCCACACCGCCATGCGCGGCGGCGTGCTGCTGGCCAATATCGGCGTCTGGTCGCTGGGCGACATCCTGGGCCTGATGACCATCACCCCGTGCCTGCTGGCCCTGGTGCGCATCCGCCACTATCTGCGCGAGCGGCCGCTGTCGATCTCCGGCGTCGTCTGCCTGCTGCTGCTGCTGGTGGTGACCATCGTGGTCTTCACCCAGCCCCGCCCGCTGCTGTTCATCGTGCCGCCGATGATGCTGCTGGTCGCCTGGCGGCTGGAAGTGCTGGGCGCGGCGCTGAGCGCCACCCTGGTGGCCGTCGTGGCGGTGATCTTCACCATGGCCGGCCAGGGCCCGATCACCCTTCTGCCGGCCGGGTCGCCCGACCAGGCGATCGTGCTGCAGCTGTTCCTGGCCGTGGCGATCTTCATCAGCCTGCCCGTGGCCTCGATCCAGCGGCACCGCCGCCAGATGCTGCAAAGCATGACCGAGGCCAACGCCGCCGTGGCCCGCAGCGAGGCGCGCTTCCGCCAGCTGGCCGAGAACGCCCAGGACATGATCGTCCACAGCAATCTGCGCGGCATCATCCAGTACGTGTCGCCCGCCTGCGTCGCCATGCTGGGCTACACGACCGAGGAGCTGGTCGGCCGCGAGGGCATGACCACCGTGCACGAGGACGACCGCGAGGCCATCCGCGCCCTCGTCGTCGAACAGATCGCCCACATGACCGCCCATCACGACAACGGGCCGACCCGCATCGAGTACCGCGCGATCCGCAAGGACGGCCAGGTGATCTGGCTGGAATCCCGCCCCGGCCTGCAGCGCGATCCGCTGACCGGCGCGCTCACCGGCATCACCGACATCGTCCGCGACGTCACCGAGCACAAGGCCATGGAGCGCCAGCTGCGCGAGGCCCGCAACGAGGCCGAGGCCGCCGCCGCGGTGAAGGGCGAGTTCCTGGCCAATATGAGCCACGAGCTGCGCACGCCCCTGACCTCGGTGCTGGGCTTCGCCCGCCTGGTCGACGACGAGCCGGACCTGTCGCCCGACGCCCGCCGCTTCATCGGCCGGGTGCTGAGCGGCGGCAAGGCGCTGCTGACCACCATCAACGACATCCTCGACTTCTCGAAACTGGAGGCCGGCCAGCTGGAGCTGAAGCTGGAGCCGGTCGCGCCGGACCAGATCATCGACGAGGTGCTGGACCTGTTCTCGCTGGAAGCCGAAGCCAAGGGCGTGCCCCTGCGTGCCGAGGGCCTGGCGCGCCTGCCGTCCGACCTGATGATCGACAGCGGCCGCCTGCGCCAGGTGCTGCTGAACCTGATCGGCAACGCGGTGAAGTTCACCGAAGCCGGGGAGATCACCGTCTCGGCCCGCTATGACGACGCCGACCACCGCCTCCACCTGGCGGTCGCCGACACCGGTCCGGGCATCGCCGCCGAAGACGTGGACCTGCTGTTCCGCCGCTTCTCGCAGGTCGATGCGGGCCTGACCCGCAAGCACGGCGGCACCGGGCTGGGCCTGGCCATCTGCAAGGGCCTTGTCGAGGCCATGGGCGGCCGGATCGGCGTGGTCAGCGTGCCCGGCCAGGGCGCCTGCTTCAGCTTCGACATCTTCGCCCCGTACGCGGTGGGCCTGGAGATCCAGGCCGCCTCGGAGGCCGCCGCGCCGTTGCTGCCGCCCGCCTTGCGGGTGCTGGTCGTCGACGACAATCCGGCCAACCGCGAGCTGGTCAACGCCATCCTGACCGCCATGGGGGCCGAGGTGGCCGAGGCCGTGGACGGCGAGGAAGGCGTGGCCGCCGCCGCCGCCCAGCCGTTCGACGCCATCCTGATGGACCTGCGCATGCCGCGCCTGGACGGCGCCCAGGCCGCCCTGCGCATCCGCGGCGAAGGCGGGCTGAACGCCGTGACCCCGATCATCGCCTTCTCGGCCGACGCCCGCCCTGGCGGTCCCGGCGGGATCTTCGACGGCTCGGTGTCCAAGCCGATGACCGCCGCCGGCCTGGTCGCCGCGCTCAACACCGCCATGGACAAGGCGCCGGCCAAGGCGCTCGCGGCTTCGGCCTAGCCGCCGCTCAAAGAACATCGATTGCCGAGATTGCGCGCCCGACCGCGCACGCTAGGATCGCGCCACCTTGAGAGCGTGACGCCGAAAGTGGATGCCGGTTTCGGCGAATGTCACGCTCTCCATGTTTGAACGAGCCTGTCCTTCGGACAGGCTCCAGGGAGCGCCTCCATGAGCGACGAACTCGTCTTCTACACAAACCCGATGTCGCGCGGCCGGATCATCCGCTGGATGCTCGAGGAGGTCGGCGCCCCCTACCGCACCGTGGTGCTCGACTACGCCGCGTCGATGAAGGCGCCCGAATATCTGGCGGTCAATCCGATGGGCAAGGTGCCCGCGATCACCCATCGCGGCGTGACGGTCACCGAGGGCGCGGCGATCTGCGCCTACCTGGCCGACGCCTTTCCCGAGGCCGGCCTGGCCCCGCCGACCACCTCGCCCGAGCGCGGGACCTACTACCGCTGGCTGATGTTCGCCTGCGGCCCTGTCGAGGCGGCGGTGACCAACAAGTCGCTGGGCGTCGAGGTCCCGCCCGAACGCCGCGCCTCGGCCGGCTATGGCTGCATCGAGGACACCCTGAACGCCCTGGAGGCGGCGGTGAGCGGCAAGACCTACATCGCCGGCGACAAGTTCTCGGCCGCCGACGTCTATGTCGGCGCGCAGATCGGCTGGGGCATGATGTTCGGCACGATCGAGAAGCGCCCGGCCTTCGAGGCCTACTGGGCCGGCATCAGCCAACGCCCGGCGGCCAAGCGGGCCTCGGAGATCGACGACGCGCTGATCGCGGCGGCGAAGGAAAACGCCCCGGCCTAAGGGTCATCCCGCCCGCCGCGAGAACTCCCCCGTCAGCCACTCCATGAACACCCGCACGCGCGGCGGGATATGGCGGGCCTGCGGGTAGAGCAGCGAGACCGGCGTGGGGCTGGGCGGGAAGTCGGGCAGGATCTCGACCAGCCGCCCGGCCTCGAGATCGGCCTGGGCGTGGTAGCGCGGCGCCTGGATGATCCCCAGGCCCAGGCGCGCGGCGACGATGTTGGTCTCGGCCCCGGTCACCGACAGCACGGTCGGCAGGGTCACGAACTTCAACGCCCCGCCGACCGTGAACTCCAGCGGGAAGTGCTCGCCCGTCGCCGACGAGACGAAGCCGATCATCACGTGGTTCTGGACCGTCAGGTCGTCCGGCGTCGTCGGCATGCCATGCCGTTCCAGATAGACCGGCGCGGCGCAGGTCACCTCGTCCAGCAGACCCACCCGGCGGGCGATCATGGCGCTGTCCTTCAGGTCGCCGACCCGCAGCACGCAGTCGACGCCCTCGCGCACCAGGTCGACCAGCCGGTCGCCCTCGCCCAGATGCAGGCGGATGTCGGGGTGGCGCTCCAAAAAGGCTGGCAGGCCGGGCAGCAGGAAGTGGCGGGCCAAGGTGCCGTGCACGTCGACCCGCAGCATGCCGCGCGGCTTGGCGTCGCTGAACTCGGCCTCGGCGTCCTCCAGCTCGCCCAGGATGGTCAGGCAGCGGCGGTAGAAGGCCTCGCCGTCCAGGGTGGGGCTGACATGGCGGGTGGTCCGCTGCAGCAGGCGCACGCCCAGCCGCGCCTCCAGCTGCTTGACCCCCTCGGTGGCCGTCGAGGCCGGCAGGTTCAGGTCCAGCGCCGCCTGGCTGAAGCTGCGCCGCTCCACGATGCGGACGAACAGGCGCATGGCGTCGAAGCGGTCCAGGACGGCGTCTCCATTATTCGCAAATCTGAATAATGTTGTCGAATATCGGCTGATTATCTCCTTCAGTCAAAGGCTCATCTTGTCGTCACAGCCGACGCGGTGTCGGCCTGGAGAGACGAAATGACCAACCAAAGCAACAAGGTAGCGATCGTCACCGGCGCCTCGGGCGGCATCGGCGGGGCGGTTTCGGAGCGCCTGGCTCGCGACGGCTTCACCGTCGTCGTCAACTACGCCGGCAAGGCCCAGCCGGCCGAGGACCTGGTCCGCCAGATCGAGGCGGCCGGCGGCAAGGCCGTGGCCCACCAGGCCGACATCGCCGACCCCGAGGCGGTCCGCAAGATGTTCGAAGCGGCCCAGACGGCCTTCGGCGGCGTCGACGTGCTGGTCAACAACGCCGGCATCATGAAGCTGGCGACGATCGCCGACAGCGACGACGCCCTGTTCGACAGCCAGATCGCCGTCAACCTCAAGGGCACGTTCAACACCCTGCGCGAGGCGGCCCGGCGGCTGCGGGACGGCGGGCGGATCGTCAACGTCTCGTCCAGCGTGGTGGGCCTGCTGCAGCCGACCTACGGCGTCTACGCGGCGACCAAGGCGGCGGTCGAGGCCATGACCAGCATCCTGACCAAGGAGCTGCGCGGCCGGAACATCACGGTCAACGCCGTCGCCCCTGGCCCCACCGCGACCAAGCTGTTCCTCGACGGCAAGCCGCAGGCGGTGATCGACCACCTGACCAAGCTGGCCCCGCTGGAACGCCTGGGCCAGCCCGAGGACATCGCCGCCGCCATCGCCTTCCTGGTCGGCCCGGACGGCGCGTGGATCAACGGCCAGACCCTGCGCGCCAACGGCGGGATCATCTGATCCCGGCCTTCAGACCCCTCCCCGGCACAGCCCTTCAAGGAACACAGCCATGACCACCCAGAACCAAGTCATCGTCGTCACCGGCGCTTCCAGCGGCTTCGGCCTGCTCAGCGCCAAGGCCCTGGCCCAGTCCGGCCACACCGTCTACGCCTCGATGCGCGAGACCGAGGGCCGCAACGCCCCCCGGGTCGCCGAGATCGCCGCCTACGCCAAGGACAACGACGTCGACCTGCGCACCGTCGAGCTGGACGTCGCCAGCGACGCCTCGGTCGAGGCCGGGATCGCCCGGATCGTCGCCGA
Source organism: Caulobacter sp. 05L422 (assembly GCF_056397765.1). Classification (NCBI taxonomy): domain Bacteria; kingdom Pseudomonadati; phylum Pseudomonadota; class Alphaproteobacteria; order Caulobacterales; family Caulobacteraceae; genus Caulobacter; species Caulobacter sp. 05L422. The sequence goes on from NZ_JBFTOB010000004.1 coordinate 19,229, forward strand.
CAACGGCCGGTTGGACGTGATCGTCCACAATGCCGGCCACATGAGCTTCGGTCCGGCCGAGGCCTTCACCCCCGAGCAGTTCGCCCAGCTCTACGACGTCAACGTGCTGTCGACCCAGCGGGTGAACCGCGCGGCGCTGCCGCAGCTGCGCAAGCAGGGCAAGGGGCTGGTGGTCTGGGTCTCGTCCAGCTCGACCCGCGGCGGCACCCCGCCCTACCTGTCGCCCTATTTCGCGGCCAAGGCGGCGATGGACAGCCTGGCGGTCAGCTATTCGACCGAGCTGGCGCGCTGGGGGATCGAGACCTCGATCATCGTGCCCGGCGCCTTCACCAAGGGCACCAACCACTTCGCCCACTCCGGCAAGCCGGCCGACGAGGCCCGGGCCGCGGAATACGACAACGGCCCCTATGCCGGGGTCGCCAAACAGGCGCTGGACGGCCTGGCCGCCCTGGAGCCGGCCGACGCCGACGCCGGCGAGGTGGCCAAGGCCATCGCCGCCGTGGTCGACACCGAGTTCGGCAAGCGCCCCTTCCGCGTCCACATCGACCCGTCGGAAGACGGCGCCGAGGTCGTCAACGGCGTCGCCGACCGGGTGCGGGCCGAGATGTACCGCCGGATCGGGCTGGAGGACCTGCTGAGCCCGGCGATCGTGGGCTGACAAGGAAAGTCCGCCCGCCCCGGCGAATGTCGGGACCCAAGCCAGGCGGGCCGCCCCCACCTCCACGGAAGGTTCGGAAAGCCAGCTTGGGGCCCGGCCTTCGTCGGGACGGGCGGAGAAGGAAGAGGTCGGATGGGGACAGGCGCATGCGCCTGTCCCCAGATCGCGTTCTAGGCCAGGACCTGGATCACCACGCGGCGGTTCTGGGCGCGGCCGTCGGGGTTGTCGTTGGGGGCCACCGGGTCTTCCTCGCCGTACGAGATGGTCGCCATGCGGTTCAGCGGCACGCCCTGCTTGCTGAGGAACTTGCGCACCGTCTCGGCCCGCTCGCCGGCCAGGCCTTCGTTGTACTTCGGGTCACCGGTGGCGTCGGTGAAGCCCTGGATTTCCAGATAGACGTTCTTGTTGTCGCCCTTCAGCTTCGAAGCGAAGTCGGCCAGGCGCTGCTCGGCTTCCGGCGACAGTTCATAACGGTTCAGCGGGAACTTCACCGAGTCATCGCTCAGCACGACCGAGTACAGGAACTTGCCCTCGGCCAGCTTGCCGGCGTCGGTCGCGCGCTTCAGCGCTTCCTGGCTGGTGCGGTCCACCTCGGCCACCTTGGCGTCGGTGCTATCGACCCGCGTGTTCACCGCGCCGACCTGTTCGTTGACGAAGCCCTTGGTCGCGCAGCCGCTGACAGACAGCCCTCCAGCCACCAGAGCGCTCACCATCATCATCTTGTAATTCACGCTAATCATGGGGACACCCTTCCACCTTGTTTCAACACCGAGCACCAAGCTGGACCGTTCGACAGTCCAGCAGCGGCGCTTCGTCAGTTGAAAATCGACATTCGAAAGAGGCGAATTCTGGGCCTGTTCTGGACAGACTTAGCCATTCTCTCGGACATCTCTACGCCGCTTCTAAGTAACGCGCGCGTACGCGCAAACCGGGCAAAGGTTCCCAATAAATATTTGCGATATGTGAGGGGCGAGAGGTCATCCTGAACCTCTTTTCAGCTCTCCGCCAGACCCAAAAACGGGCGCGTCCATCGGACGCGCCCGTTTGGGATTCGGCGAAACCGAGCGAGGTTACTGCAGCGTCGCCTTGTCGATCGCCAGCCCGTCCGAACCGGCGCCGACGGCGATCACGCCGCCGTCCTCCAGCTCGCCGGCCAGCAGCTTCTTGGCGATCGGGTCGATCAGGTCCTTCTGGATCACGCGCTTGAGCGGGCGCGCGCCATAGACCGGGTCGTAGCCCTTGTCGGCCAGCCACTGCAGGGCCTCGGCGTCCAGCGCCAGGGTCATGCGGCGCTCGGCCAGCATCTTGTCCACCCGCTGCAGCTGGATGCGGACGATGTCGCCCATGTTCGAACGCGACAGGCGCTTGAACAGGATGATCTCGTCGATCCGGTTGAGGAACTCGGGGCGGAAGTGGCCGCGCACCGTGTTCATCACCAAGGGCCGCACCTCCTCGACGTCGGCGCCGTCCTCCTGGTTGGCCAGGAACTCCGAACCGAGGTTGGAGGTCATGATGATCAGGGTGTTCCTGAAATCGACCGTCCGGCCCTGGCCGTCGGTGAGACGGCCATCATCCAACACTTGAAGGAGAACGTTGAAGACGTCCGGGTGGGCCTTTTCGACCTCGTCGAACAGGAGGACCTGATAGGGACGCCGGCGCACGGCCTCGGTCAGCGCCCCGCCCTCGTCGTAGCCGACATAGCCGGGAGGCGCGCCGATCAGGCGGCTGACCGAGTGCTTCTCCATGTATTCCGACATGTCCATGCGGGTGATCGCATGCTCGTCGGCGAACATGAACTCGGCCAGGGCCTTGGTCAGCTCGGTCTTGCCCACGCCCGTCGGGCCCAGGAACAGGAAGCTGCCGATCGGCTTGGACGGATCGTGCAGGCCGGCCCGGGCGCGGCGGACCGCATCGGACACCGCCTCCAGCGCTTCGTCCTGGCCGACGACGCGGCCGCGCAGGGCGTCCTCCATCTTCAGCAGCTTCTCGCGCTCGCCTTCCAGCATCTTCTCGACCGGCACCCCGGTCCAGCGGCTGACCACGGCGGCGATCTGCTCGGCGTCGACGACTTCCGGCGTCAGGGCCTTCTGGGCCCCGGCGCCCGTTTCGCCGGCCTCGGCGTCGGCCAGGCGCTTCTCCAGCGCCGGGATCTCGCCGTACTGCAGCTGGCCGGCCCGGGCGAAGTCGCCGGCCCGCTGGGCCGTCGCCAGATCGGCGCGCAGGCGGTCCAGGGCCTCGCGGGCCTGGGCGGCGCCGCCGACCTTGTCCTTCTCGGCCTTCCAGCGCGCGGTCATCTCATCGGAGCGGAACTGCAGGTCGTCGATCTCGACCTCCAGGTTCTCCAGACGCTGCTTGGAGGCGGCGTCGGTTTCCTTGGACAGGGCCTCGCGCTCGATCTTCAGCTGCACCAGGCGGCGGTCGATCTCGTCCAGCTCCTCGGGCTTGGAGTCGATCGCCATCCGCACCCGGCTGGCGGCTTCGTCCATCAGGTCGATGGCCTTGTCGGGCAGGAAGCGGTCGGCGATGTAGCGGTTGCTCAGGGTGGCGGCGGCGACCAGGGCGGAGTCCGAGATGCGCACGCCGTGGTGCACCTCGTACTTCTCCTTCAGGCCGCGCAGGATCGAGACGGTGTCCTCGACCGTGGGCTCGCCGACGAACACCGGCTGGAAACGACGGGCCAGGGCCGCGTCCTTCTCGACGTGCTTGCGGTACTCGTCCAGCGTGGTGGCGCCCACGCAGTGCAGCTCGCCGCGCGCCAGGGCGGGCTTGAGCAGGTTGGAGGCGTCCATCGCCCCATCGCCCTTCCCGGCCCCGACCAGGGTGTGCATCTCGTCGATGAACAGGATGATCGAGCCCTCGGCGGCCGTGACCTCGCCGAGCACGGCCTTCAGCCGTTCCTCGAACTCGCCGCGGTACTTCGCGCCGGCGATCAGGCTGCCCATGTCCAGCGACAGCAGCGCCTTGTCCTTCAGGCTCTCGGGCACGTCGCCGTTGACGATGCGCTGGGCCAGGCCCTCGACGATGGCGGTCTTGCCCACGCCGGGTTCGCCGATCAGGACGGGGTTGTTCTTGGTGCGGCGCGACAGGACCTGGATCGTGCGGCGGATCTCCTCGTCGCGGCCGATGACCGGGTCGATCTTGCCGTCGCGGGCGGCGGCGGTCAGGTCGCGGGCGTAGCGCTTGAGCGCGTCATAGCCGTCCTCGCTGGAGGCGCTGTCGGCGGTGCGGCCCTTGCGGACGGCGGCGGCGGCGGTCTCCAGTCCTTGGGCGGTGGCCCCGGCGTCCTTCAGAATCTTGGCTGCGTCGCCGCCTTCCTTGGCGATGGCGATCAACAGGCGCTCGGTGGTGACGAAGGCGTCGCCGGCCTTCTTGGCGCCGCTCTCGGCGGCCTCGAAGACGCGCGCGGTGTCGGGCTTCATGTAAAGCTGGCCGCCGGCGCCGTCGACGCGCGGGGTCTTGGCCAGCAGGGCGTCGGTCGCCGCGTCGGCCGCATCGGGCCGGCCGCCGGCGCTCTGGATCAGGGCGCGACTCAAGCCGTCCTTCTCCTCGAGCAGGACCTTCAGCAGATGTTCGGGGCCGAGCTGCTGGTGCCCCTTGGCCAGGGCCAGGCTCTGGGCCGACTGGACCGCGGACTTGGCGCGGTCGGAATAGAGATCGATCTTCATACGGTATCCCCTCCAAAGGCGGATGCGGGCCGCTTGCCTCCATTGAGCACAAACAACCCAGGACGGGGATTTAGGTGTGGCCGTTCAGCCACACAAGGCTCACCACCCCCGTTGGGCGATATAGTTTTGCAGCGCCACGATCCGGCTGGCGTCCGAAGGGTGGGTCGAGGCGAACTCGGGCGAGCCGGATCCGCCCTGGGCCTGCATGTGCTCCCACAGGATCACCGCCTCGCGCGGGCGGTAGCCGGCCCGCTGCATGAAGTCGACGCCCAGGCGGTCGGCCTCCAGCTCCTGCTTGCGCGAGAACGGCAGCAGGAAGCCGTACTTGGCCGCGCCGCCGCCGTAGCTGGAGATCGCCCGGGCCGCGTCCGGCGATCCGGCCGCGGCGCCCAGCACGCCCAGCAGCAGGCTGGAGGTCAGGGTCTGCGACTGCCGCTCGGCGGCGTGGTGGGCGACGACGTGGCCGGTCTCGTGGCCGATCACGGCGGCCAGTTGGTCGTCGTTGTCCACCAGGTTCAGCAGGCCCGTGGTCACCCCGACGTGCCCGCCGGGCAGGACGAAGGCGTTGGGGGCGTTGTCCTCGAACACCGCGTAGTCCCAGGGACGGTCGCCCAGCCCGGCCGCCTCGACCACCCGCTGGCCGACCGAGCGCACGCGGGCGTTGGCCCGCCGGTCATTGCTGACATTGCTCTTGGCCAGGGCCTGGCTCCACGCCTGCTCGCCGGCCTGGGTCAGGCTGGAATCGTTGACGATGGTCATCTGTTGACGACCAAGGTCGGGATTGTAGGCGCAGGCGCCGAGCATCAGAGCCATGGCCAGAACGGACAAGGACGGGACGCGCATCACGGGCTCCAGGATCCGACGGCCGCCTGCGCGGCCCGTCCCTTGCCTAACCCACTTCCACGTGTGGAGGCTACCCCGCCCTACTTCCCGTCCGCGTACAGCTTGACCACCTCGTAGAGGAACTGGCGGCCGTTCATCAGCGCCTTGACCTGGATGCGCTCGTCCAGGCCGTGGATGTGGTCGCCGTCGGCGCCGGCCATCAGGCCCGACAGGCCGTAGGTCGGCACGCCGGCGGCGTTGGTGAAGCGGCCGTCGGTGGCGCCGGTCAGCATGGCGGGGATGAACGGCACGCCCGGCCAGATCTTTGTCGCGACCTTGGTGGCCGGGGCCATGATCCTGGGCGTCAGCGGCGGCGGCGGGCTGACCGGGTCGGGATCGGCCGCCAGGGTGATCTTGATGGCCGGATCGGCGACGACCTTCTCCAGTTGGTCGCGGATGATCTTGGGATCGTTGCCCGGCAGGATGCGGCAGTTGACGTTGGCCTTGGCGCGCTGCGGCAGGGCGTTGGGCGCGTGGCCGGCGTCGACCATGGTGGCGACGCAAGTGGTGCGCATCATGCTGTTGCGGCCCGGGTCGCGGGCCAGGATGGCGGCGGCCGCGGCGTCGTTCGGGTCCTTGACCATGGCCCGCATGGCGCCGGCCACCTCGGGATCGGGCTCGATCTTAGCGTTCTGCTCGTAATAGCCCTTGGTGGCGTCGTTCAGGGCGATCGGGAAGTCGTAGGCGCCCAGCCGCGCCAGGCCGTTGGCCAGGTGGTAGATCGCGTTGTCCTTGATCGGGCGCGAGGAGTGGCCGCCCGCGTTGGTCACTTCGAGATTGTAGTCCATGTAGACCTTCTCGCCGACCTGGATGCCCAGCAGCCGGGGCTGGCCCTTCTCGTCCAACTGGCTGTCGTCGCCCTCGTTCAGGGCGAAGTCGGCCTTCATGGTCTCGGGATACTTCTCCAGCAGCCAGGGCACGCTGTTGAACGGCCCGCCCTCCTCGCCGCAGGTCAGGGCCAGCTTGATGTCGCGCTTGGGCTGAAAGCCCTCTTTCTTGTAGCGGACCAGGCTGTCGGTGAAGATCGCGGCCATGGCTTTGTCGTCGCTGGCGCCGCGGGCGTAGAAGTAGCCGTCTTCCTCGACCAGCTTGAACGGGTCGCGCACCCAGTCCTCGCGCTTGGCCTCCACCACGTCGATGTGGGCCAGCAGCAGGATGGCGCCGGCCTTGGGATCCTTGCCGCGCAGGGTGGCGACCAGGGCGCCGAACTTGGGATGTTCGGCCGGGGCCAGCACCTTGACGTCGGCCTCGGGGAAGCCCGCCGCCTTCAGCCGCGCGCCCATGGCCTCGGCCGCCGCCGTGCAGCTGCCCACCGAGGCCGTGGTGTTGATCTCGACCAGCTCCTTGTAGAGGCCGCGGAAGGCGGTTTCGTCAGCCGACTGAGCTTTGGCCGAGGTCGCCGCGAGCGCCGAAAGGGCCGCCGCCGTCAGGAGAAAGGTCTTGGTCTTGCCGCGCATGGTCGCCCCCGGATGTGAGGAGGCGAGGCTAGGCGGGGTTTGGCGTCCAGCGCAATGGGGGCCGGCCTGAAACCCAAGCCCCGAAACGACGTCAGCCCCCGACAGGGTCGGGGGCTGACTGAAGATTGGCCGATGCGTGAAGAAGCCTAGGCCTCTTCGGACTCCGGCGCGGCGCCTTCGAAGCTGCGCGGGGCGCGGCGACGCTTGGGCTTGGCGGGAGCGGCTTCGGCGTCGGCCGCCAGCATCGACGAGGTCGAGATCGGGCCGGAGTCGACCGCGGTCTCGGCGCGGGTCGACTTGCGGCCCAGGAAGGCCGGAGCGTGGCTGACGTCGCCGTCCTGGCCGCGCAGCAGCGGCGAGGCCGGAGCCTCGCTGGTCAACGGCGTGGCCTGCGGCTCGATCACCGCCATCGGATCGCGGTCGCGCGGGGCGCGGTCACGGCGCGGACGCTCGCGACGGCCTTCGCTCTGGGCCGGAGCCTCGGCGACCTCGGCGGCGGCCGGGCGGTCCTCGCGGGGGCGCTCGTCGCGGAAGCGGTCTTCCCGAGGGCGATCGTCGCGGGGACGATCATCACGGAAGCGGTCCTCTCTCGGACGATCTTCCCGGGGGCGATCGTCACGGGGACGGTCATCGCGGGGACGGTCATCGCGCGGGCGGTCGTCGCGGGGGCGATCGTCGCGCTGGCCGTCGCGGGGACGGTCGTCGCGATCACGCCAGCGGTCCCGGCGGCTCTGGCCCTGGCCCTGGCCGTCGCGGTTCTGGTTGTTGTCGCGCTGGCCGTCGCGGGGACGGTCGTCGCGTTGCCCGTCACGTTGGCCGTCCCTGGGGCGATCGTCGCGCGGACGGTTCTCGAACCGGTCGCGGCGCTGTTCGCCATCGCCGCCTTCGCCGTCGGCCGAAGCCTCGGCCTGGGCCGCCTCGGGGGCTTCGGTCTGTTCTTCGGGTTCGGCCTCGAAATCGATCTCGTAGGCCGAATAGGCGTCCTTGCCGATGATGTCGCTGACCGGACGATTCGGCTGGATGGCCCGCAGGACGCGGAAGTAGTGCTCCGCGTGCTGCAGATAGTTCTCGGCCAGGACCCGGTCGCCGGACGACGTCGCGTCGCGGGCCAGCTGCTGGTACTTCTCGTAAACGCCTTGGGCCGCGCCGCGCACCTTCACGCCCTCGGGACCGTTCGAGTCGAAGGCCCGGTTGGCGTTGTGCTGCTGAGGCTTGCCGCCGCTACCCGCTCCGCCGCGATTGTTGCGGCCGCGCTGGCGCTTCATGCCCTTGAAATCTCTCATCTTCTCTTCTGAACCTGTCCGGCGGCGATCTGCGCGTCCGGTGTTTGGCCTCTGGAGCGGGGTGGAACCCTGTTAGGTCCTGCCTTCGATGTTCTAGAGACGTTGGTTTCCGTAGAGCCTCCGCCCGGTTCGGGCGCGGCGATCAGCCAGATCGGCCGTTCGCGCCTGCCAGGGGAGCCTTACGATCGTCGAGACGATCGCTTTTCCCGTCACCCGGCGTTTTGGAAGGAGACGTTACTCGTCTACCGCCTCACGTCAGGGTTTCCAAGGAATTTTTCAATCAGGGACTTCGGCCGCAACTCCGGCCGCTACTTCGTACCGGTAACAACGCGGTCGTTGACCGACAGATCCTTGATGGTCCGCACGTTCTGGGCCCCTGCCGCCTTGAACAGGGCCTCGACGTCGGCGGATTGGTCGTAGCCGATCTCGACGGCGAACATCGCGCCGGGCTTGAGCACCCGCAGGATCTCGCCGGCCAGGAAACGATACGCGTCCAGGCCGTCCGGGCCGCCGTCCAGGGCCAGGCGCGGCTCGTGGTCGCGGACCTCGGGCTCCAGGGTCTCGATGACGTGGGTGGCGATATAGGGCGGGTTGGAGACCACCAGGTCGAAGCTGTCGTCGCCCAGGCCGTTGGTCCAGTCGCCGCGCAGCAGGGCCACGCGGCCGGCCAGGTCCAGGTTGGCGGCGTTCTCGCGGGCCACGGCCAGGGCCTCTTCCGAGACGTCGATGCCCAGGCCCTTGGCGGCCGGGCGCTCGGCCAGCACCGCCAGCAGGATCGTGCCCGAGCCCACGCCCAGGTCCAGCATGTTGAAGCTCATGGCTTCCGGGAAGGCCTTCAGCACCTCGTCGACGATGACCTCGGTCTCGGGGCGCGGGGTCAGGACGTTCTTGTTGACCTGCAGCAGGATCTTCCAGAACCCCTTGCGGCCGATGATGTGGCTGACCGGCTCGCGCGCGGCGCGGCGGTTCAGGAAATCGTCCAGCGTCGCCATCTGGGCGTCGGTCAGCACGCGATAGGGATCGGTGATGATGTCGGTGCGGGTGACGTCGGCGGCCACCTCCAGCAGCAGGCGGGCGTCGATGGCCGGCTGGTCGATCTGAACGTTCTTCAGACGATCCTTGGCGGCGTTCCAGGCTTTGACGAGGGTCAGGGTCATGAGGCGGCTCCTTAGCGCGTCATCGCCGCCGGGGCGAGTTTGAAGTCGGTACCAGTTTTTGGTATCCTCACGATCTGCGAGGACCCGATGAGCAAGAATACGTCGATCGCTCTGAGCGAGCACTTCCAGACTTTCATCGAAGGCCAGTTGGCCGACGGCCGCTATGGCTCGGCCAGCGAAGTCGTGCGGGCAGGCCTGCGCCTGCTGGAAGAGCGCGAGACGCGCTTGGCCACCCTGCGCGCTGCCCTGATCGAAGGCGAGGAAAGCGGTGCGCCGCAACCGTTCGACGTCGAAACCTTCCTCGCCGAGATGGCCGAGATGGAGCCGGCGAACACGTGAACGCCTACACGATCGCGCCGCGCGCCCGGCGCGACCTGCAGGAGGCATGGATCTATTCGCGGGGCCGGTGGGGACGTCGGCGGGCGGACGCCTACATCCGCGACCTGACCACCATCATCGAACGGCTCGCCGAGAATCCGGCGCTTGGCCAATCCTACGACGAAATTCGGGCCGGCTATCGCAAGCATCCCGCCGACTCTCACATGCTGTTCTACATGATCCGCGACGAGACGATCGTCGTGGTTCGCGCCCTGCACCAGCAGATGGATGTCGAGGACAAGCTCTAGGCGAGGCTGACCTCATCCCCCTCGGCCACCAACCCGCCCTGCTCCACCTTCAGGTAGACCCCGCAGAGCATGTGGCCGTAGTGGTCGAACAGGGCCTTCACCAGGTCGATGTCGCGCTCGGCGGTGACGGGGTCGACGTGGGTGGCGGCGCAGCGGACGATGGGTTTCAGCACCTCCGCCCTCGCCTCGCCCACCCGCATCGCCCGGCCGGTCCAGTCGTTCTCGACCCAGGCCGGCCAGCCCTCGACATAGAGGTTGGCGCGGAACCGCAGGGGATCGACCGGCCGGCCTAACTTGTCGGCCAGGTCGCGGACGCTGGCCAGGTTGACGATGGAGACATAGCCGCTGCGGCTGTCCATGAACCGGTAGTCGCCGGGCCCCTCGACCACGCGCAGCGGGCCCCGGATATCGTCGCCCAGCAGGTCGGCCAGCCAGGCCTCGAAGCCGCGCCGTCCAGCGTCCCCGCGCAGGTCGCCGGCGAAGTCCGGACGGCCCTCGGCCCGGGCGGTGAACACGCCGGTCGCCTCGTCATAGGCGGTGCGGGCCTTGGCCACCCGGGGGATCTTGGCCAGCACCGTGAACTTCATCTTCGAGATGTGGGCGGGCGCGGCGGGATCGAAGCCGCTGGGCCCGTCCTCGACCGCGTAGAGCCGGTCGCAGGGAAAGCACCGGCCCGCGACCAGCTCGGCCCCAGCCAGGCGCTCGGGCGTGAACCCCTTCACGGGGTGGCGATAAAGGCTGGCGATCCGGGCGTGCATGGCGCGCAAGGTCGGCGACGACTCATCCCTTGGCAAGCCAAGCTCTGTGGAGGCGCGGAACGGAGCGGCGAGCGACGTGTTCCCTCCAGCGGAGGGCCAGACCATGACCGATAACGTTCCGCGACGCCCGATCCGGTCGTGGATCGCCTCGCGGCCCTATCACCTGGCCCCCTGGATCGCCCTGCTGGCCCTGGTCCCCTTCGTCCTGCCCAAGCCTGGGCGCGCACTTGCCCCCAACGAGACCCCGCTCGATCATCCGCCCGGCTTGTCCGAGGACCGGGCCATGCCGCCGCACGACTTCGACAAGGCCGAGCCGATGCGCGGCCGGGCCGCCCGGCATCCGCACCGCATTCCCGTCCTGGGCTGGCGCGACATCCTGTGGCGCACCTTCCGCGAGATCAGCGTCGACCGCCTGCCCGCCGTGGCCGGCGGCGTGACCTTCTACACCCTGCTGGCCATCTTCCCGGCCATCGGCGCGTTCGTCTCGCTGTACGGCCTGTTCGCCGACATCGGGGCGGTCGAGAAGCAGCTTCAGGAGATGTCGACCGTCTTCCCGGCCAGCGTCGTCAACATCATCGGCGAGCAGATGCTGCGCCTGGCCAGCCAGGAGCAGGCCAAGCTGGGCGTGGCCTTCGTGCTCAGCCTGCTGCTGTCGATCTGGTCGGCCAACGCCAGCATGAAGGCGCTCTTCGACGGGCTGAACATCGCCTATGACGAGGACGAGAAGCGCAACTTCGTCACCAAGACGGCCTGGACCTACGCCTTCACCTTCTGCGCTCTGCTCTACGCGATCGTGCTGGCCAGCATCCTGATCGCCGCCCCCGTGATTTTCGAGCGCGTCGGCCTGAGTTCGGCGGCGGTGATCTGGATCCCCCTGCGCTGGCTGATCGTGCTGGTGGTGACGGCCCTGGCCTTCGCCATGCTCTACCGCTTCGGTCCCTGCCGCGCCCGGCCGCGCTGGCGCTGGGTGATCTGGGGATCGGTGTTCGGGGCGGCCGCCTGGCTGCTGGGCTCCCTGGGCTTCTCGCTCTACGTCAACAACATCGCCCATTACGACGCCACCTACGGCCCGCTTGGGGCGGTGATCGCCTTCATGGTCTGGATGTGGTTCTCGATCATGACCGTGCTGGTCGGGGCCGAGCTGAACGCCGAGATCGAGCACCAGACCGCCATCGACTCCACCACCGGCCCCGAAAAGCCGATGGGCGAGCGCGGCGCGGCCATGGCCGACACCGTGGGCCTGGCCTTCCACCCCTGGGAGTTCATCCAGCGCGAGGCGGGCACGGTCAAACGGGTCTCGGGCCGCTACTGGACCCACGCGCGGGGCCTGGGCCGGTCCAAGCCGCCCAGCTGAACCTTGGCGAACCGGCGAAGCCTCACTAAGTGTGCGCCATGATCTTCGCCCCCGCCGTCGAAACCGAATTCCCCGCCATCGTCGACCTGGTCAACTCCGCCTATCGCGGGCAAGGCGCCCAGGCCGGATGGACCACCGAAGCCGGCTATATCGACGGCCAGCGCATCGACCTGGAAAGCCTCAAGGAAGACCTGGCCGACAGCCCGAACGCCGTGCTGCTGACGCTGCGCGACGAGGACGACGGGCCGCTGCTGGGCTGCGTGTGGATCGAGCCCGACGGCGAGGTTCCCCCAGAAGACGCCAAGAGGGGCGGAGCCTGGTACCTGGGCATGCTGACCATCCGCCCCGACCAGCAGGACCGCCAGCTGGGCCGCGCCCTGCTGACCCATGGCGAGAGCTACGCCAAGGGGCTGGGCGCCAAGCGGGTCCGCATGACCGTGGTCCACCTGCGCGACACCCTGATCGCCTGGTACCAGCGCCGAGGCTACGCCCTGACCGGCGAGACCAAGCCCTTCCCGGTGGGCGAGCGGTTCGGCAAGCCGCAGCGCGAGCTGTCGTTCGTGGTGCTCGAAAAAGCCCTCTAGACCCCCACCGCCGTCAGCCAACGGGCGCAGAGCCCCGGCCAGGCGCCGACCGGCAGGTCCGGCGTACGCAGGGCGAAGCCGTGCGGGGCGTCGGCGAAGACGTGCAGCTCGGCGTGCGCGCCCCGGTCGAAATAGGCCCTCTGCAGGCGCAGGCCGTTGTCGACCGGCACGATCGGATCGCCGGCGGCGTAGACGATGAAGGCCGGGGGCGGATCGGCCAGCAGCCCGGCGTCCGGCTGCAGGGCGTCGTACAGCGCCTGCTTCTCGACCGGCGACAGCGGCGGCTTGTCGGCGACGACGGCCCGTCCGTGGGCGTTGGTCGAGATCGGCCCGTAGCCGACGATCAGGGCGTCCGGACGCGCGCTCAAGGCGGGGGCGGCCGAGACCGGCGGGACCCAGACGTCCGGATAGGCGGCGACCAGGCACGCCGCGAGGTGGCCGCCGGAAGACAGGCCCAGGGCTCCCACCCGGTCCGTATCGACGCCGAGCGCGGGCGCGCGGGCGCGGATCAGACGCATCGCCTCCGCCGCGTCGTCGACCGGCGCCTGCGGGCCGCCGACGGCGTCGGGAAGCCGGTGGATCAGGACGAAGGCGTGATAGCCCAGGGCGTTCAGCCACAGCGCCACCTCGACCCCCTCCTTGCCGGCCATCAGCTGGGTGTAGCCGCCGCCGGCCATGACCAGCATGGCTCCGCCGTTCGGAACGTCGGGGACGAAGGCCAGCACCTGGGGCCGGGCGACGGCGGCGACCTCGAGGTCCAGCCGCGTCGCCGTCGGATCGGCCAGGGTGAAACCAAGGTCGGCGCTCGCTTCATCGTCCCAGACATTGAAACGAAAGGTCTCGCCAAACGGCGTTTGGATCATGAGCAAGCCACGCGATTACAGAAGATCGCCCTTCCTGGTCGGAAAGAGCCGGCTGGAGCGACGCGGCCCCCTTCCCATGAAGGAAGGCCGCCGCGTCGCTCCGCCTGACACGCCTCTATCCCGAAGCGCGCGCCGCGGCCTAGAACTTCGCCCGCACGCCGAAGAAATAGCGCGAACCGTAGGTCTCGTTGCCGATGCGACGGACGGCGTTGTTGTTCTCGATGCGCACTTCGTCGGTTAGGTTCACGCCTTCCAGGAAGACCGTGATCTTGTCGGTGACGTTGTAGCTGGCCGAGGCGTCGAGCGAGCCGAAGGCTTCGTTGAACTCCGGCAGGTTGCCGCGGCCGGTCGGCGTGATCAGCCACTGGTCGCGCCAGTTGTACGAGCCACGGACGCTGAACTTGTTGTTCTCGTAGTAGAGCGAGACGTTGTAGCTCTTCCGCGACAGGCCCGGGAACGGCAGGATCTCGCCGGTCAGCAGGTTCGTGCCCTTGAAGCCCTTGTCCTTTTGATAGGTGTAGTTGGCCAGCACGCCGAAGCCGTCGAACGGGGCCGGCAGGAAGGTGAAGGCGTACTGCCCGCCGATCTCCAGGCCGTTGATGTTGACCTGATCGGTGCCGTTGATCGGCCGGGTGATGTTGTAGACGGTGCCGTCGATGGTTTCCGGCGCCGACTGGTTGATGATGAACGACGAGATCTCCTTCCGGAACAGCGTCGCCGAGACGAAGCTGTCCTTGGAGAAGTACCATTCCAGGCCGGCGTCGTAGGCGGTGGCCTCGAACGGCTGCAGGTCGGGATTGCCGCGCGAGCCGGTCAGGCCGACGACGTCGATGCTGCGGCGCAGGGCCAGCTGGCTGGGGGCGGCCCGGGCCATGACCTTGCTGGCCGCCATCCGGCCGATCAGCTGGTTGGGAATGAACTCGAAGCGCAGGTTCAGCGACGGCAGGGTCTTGGTGTAGCCGCCGTCCTGCGACGCCTGCACGAAGTTCACCTGCTGGCCGGCCCCCGTGCCCGTCTGGACGCGGTTATAGCCGGTCGAGGTGGTCTTGGTGTCGACCACCCGCACGCCCAGCGTGCCGCTGATCGGAACGGGCAGGGTCGAGAAGTCGAAATTGGCCTGGACGTAGCCGCTGTTGGTCTTTTCCTCGACCGACCAGGTGTCGAGGAAGGCCTGGTAGCTGCCGGGGTCGCCGAACTTCTGGGCGGTGTTGGGGTTGGGGTTGACGGCGTAGACGTCGTTGACCTTGCCGGCGGCCGCCAGGGTCGCCTGGTAGGTCGCCATCGTGTTGTCGTTCCAGTGCCGGATGCCGCCCGAATAGCCCAGGTCGCCGGTCTTGAAGAACTCGATGGGGTTGGTCACGGAATTGGCGTCGACGATGCCCGCGATGGTCGCGCAAGGCGCCAGGACGACGGTGACGGCGTTGGCCGAGCTGGCCACGGTGTCGCGGCAGCTCAGGCGCGTGGTGCGCTGGTACAGGATCTGGTCGGTCTGGAACTGGCGGCCCTGGGCGCCGACCTTGATCGAGGTCAGCCACGAGCTTTCGGGCCGGTAGGTGATGTTGAACTGCTCGGCGGTCTCGTCCGAGGTGTTGTTGCGGGGGTTGAACAGCGCGTCCAGCCGGTTGACGCCCTGGCCGGTGGTGACGTCCAGGCCGGGGAACGAGAAGTTCGGGGCCCGCTGGCCGCCCTTGTAGTCGACGATGGCGCGCGGCACGCCGAACACCGTGGCGGTCGAGTTGATCTCGTTGTTCTGGACCTCGGCGTTCGAATAGTCGAAGCGCGCGTCGATGGTCCACTTGTCCTTCTTCCACTCGCCGCCCAGCGCCGTGGTGTACTGGGTGCGGGTCAGGTCGCCGAGGATGTTGCGATAGGCCAGGTCCATCGGGAAGTTGGCGTCGCTGGTCAGCTCGATGTGATTGACCGTGTTGTCGGCGCCCAGCGTGGTCTTGCTGTAGTCGATCAGGCCGCCCGAGGCGCCCAGCTGCAGGAAGCTGCTGTTCACGTCTTCCGTGGCGGTGGCGTAGGTGGCGTCGAAATAGGCCTTGAAGTTGTCGGTCGGACGCCATTCCAGCACGCCGCTGATCGCCTTCCGCTCGGTGACGCGGCGGTCGATGATCAGGCGCGGGATTTCCGGCACCCAGTCCAGCGTGCCGTCGGCGTTGACGTCGGTGCTGCGGCCCGGCGTGGCGCCGGTCCCGGTGGCGGTGGCCGCCCGGCGAATCCAGCCGGTGGTGCGGGCGTTGTTGCTGTTGAGGTGGCGCTTTTCCCAGGTGCCCGACAGCAGCACGCCGAACTTGTCGTCGAAGAAGGTGCGGCTGCCGATCAGGGCCAGCTTGGGATCGTATTCCTCGGCCAGGTTCGAATAGACGCCCTGGACCGAGCCGGCCACGTAGGGCGTCTTGCTGTCGAACGGCCGGCGGGTGATGACCCGCACCGTGCCGCCGATGCCGCCTTCGGCCATGTCGGCGGTGGGCGACTTGACCACGTCCAGGCGCGAGACGAACTCCACCGGGATGTCGCGGAAGTCGACCGCCCGGTCGCTGCCGCCGACGGTCAGGGACAGGGCCGACGAGCCGTTGATCTCGACGCGGTTGAGGCTGGGATCGGCGCCGCGGATGCTGACGCCGCGGCCTTCGCCGTCCTGGCGGCTGATCTGCACGCCGGTCACCCGTTGCAGGGCCTCCGACAGGTTCTTGTCTGGGAAGTCGCCGATGTCCTCGGCCGAGATGGTGTCGACCACCTGCAGCGAGTTGCGCTTGACGTCCATGGCGCTGCGCAGCGAGGCGCGGATGCCGGTGACGACGATCTCCTCGACCGTGTCGACGTTGGGCGCCGGGGCCGGGGCGGCCTGGGCCAGAGCGGCGGCCGGAACCGACAGCAGGGCGGCGGTGATGGCGGCGCCCGATCCGCCGAGCCAAAGGCGCGTTCTCATGGACTTCATCGTGGTCTCCTCCCGATTTTCTGTCGTGGCTCGGTTCCCGAGGGCCCGCTTGGGGCGGTTTCGGGGTCGAGGTCGACAGCTCATATTGTGGGATGCATTCCCGTTAAACGGGACGATAACGCCTTTTTGGTCTTCGTGTCGAGAGTTTGCATTTGTTGCAACGCTGACAAGAAAGCGCGAGACGCGTCGCGTCCTGGGCGTAGGACACGGGACGGCGAGCCTCCCCGTGAGGGAAGGCGTCGGCGAAGTCGGCTGGAAAGGATGTGTGCGGAGGGCCAGAAACGCCCCGCGGGCGGAGGGCGGCTAGTAGCCCTCTTCCAGGCTGGCCAGACGCGCGGCCTGGTCCTCGGCGATCAGCGGCTTGATCACGTCGTCCAGGGCGTCGCCCTCCATCACCTTGGCCAGGTTGTAGAGGGTCAGGTTGATGCGGTGGTCGGTGACCCGGCCCTGCGGGAAGTTGTAGGTGCGGATGCGTTCGGAGCGGTCGCCGCTGCCGACCTGGCTCTTGCGGGCGTCCGAACGGGCCGAGTCGAGGGCCTCGCGCTGCATGTCGTACAGCCGGGCCTTCAGGTTCTTCATGGCCCGGGCGCGGTTCTGGTGTTGCGACTTTTCCGAGCTGGTCACCACCACGCCGGTCGGCAAGTGAGTGATGCGCACGGCCGAGTCGGTCTTGTTGACGTGCTGGCCGCCGGCGCCCGACGAGCGGTAGGTGTCGATCCGCAGGTCGCTGTCGTTGATCTCGATCTCGACGTCCTCGGCCTCGGGCAGCACCGCGACGGTGGCGGCCGAGGTGTGGATGCGGCCTTGCGCCTCGGTGGCCGGCACACGCTGGACGCGGTGCACGCCGCTCTCGAATTTCCAGCGGCCGAACACGCCGTCGCCGGTGACCGAGGCGATGATTTCCTTGTAGCCGCCCATCTCGCCTTCCGAGACGCTGTCGACCTCGACCTTCCAGCCCTGCAGCGTCGCGTAGCGCTGGTACATGCGGAACAGGTCGCCGGCGAACAGGGCGGCCTCGTCGCCCCCCGTGCCGGCCCGGACTTCTAGAATAGCGGAAGCGTTCTCGTCCTTGTCGCGCGGGGCCAGCATCAGGGCCAGCTCGCGCTCCATGATCGGCAGCTTCTCGTCCAGCGCCTGGATCTCGTCGGCGACCATGGCCGCCATCTCCGGATCGCCGGCCATCTCCTCCAGCTCGGCGCGCTCGGCGCTCAGCTTGGCCAGGGCCTGGACGGACTCGGCCACCGGGCGCAGCTCGGCGTGCTCCTTGGAGAGCTT
Organism: Caulobacter sp. 05L422; assembly: GCF_056397765.1. Taxonomy (NCBI): domain Bacteria; kingdom Pseudomonadati; phylum Pseudomonadota; class Alphaproteobacteria; order Caulobacterales; family Caulobacteraceae; genus Caulobacter; species Caulobacter sp. 05L422. The sequence goes on from NZ_JBFTOB010000004.1 coordinate 36,732, forward strand.
GACGATCTCGGCGCCGTCCGTCGCCGCGCCCATGCGGGCTTCGACTTCACGGAAGCGGTCGAGAACTTGGTCGAGGCGGGCCTGGGGCAGTCGCAAGGGGAAACGTCACGCTGTGGGAGATTGGGCGGTCTCTCTACCGCCCCGCACGCCCCGCGTCACCCCTTGGTCGGTCGCGCGCCGGCGTGGGGTTGTAAAGCTTCACCCCGCGCCCCCATCTGCTGCGAGCGGCGAAACATCCCCCGCGCCGCCTTTCGCTTTCGGAGCTTTCCATGCCCCTGTCGATGCACCGCGCCTCGGTCCCCGTCTTCGTCCGCGCCCTGAAGGTGCTGGCGAGCCTGCTCGAAAAGGGCGAGGCCCACGCCAAGGCCCAGGGCCTGGACCCGAACGACCTGGTCGCCGCCCGCCTGACCGAGGACATGCTGCCGCTGTCGGGCCAGGTGCAGCGCGCGTCGGACGCCTCCAAGGGCGCGGTGTCCCGCCTGACCGGCGTCGAGGCCCCGCCCATGCCTGACGAGGAAACGACCTTCGCTCAGCTCCAGAAGCGGGTGGCCGACACCCTGGCCTACATCCAGAGCGTCGACCCCAAGGCCTTCGAGGGCAGCGAGGACCGCACCGTCGAGCTGAAGCTGCCGGGCGGGACCCTGACTTTCACCGGCGAGGACTACCTGCTGACTTTCGCCCTGCCGAACTTCTTCTTCCACGTGGTCACCGCCTACGACGTGCTGCGCCACAAGGGCGTGCAGATCGGCAAGCTGGACTATATGGGGCCTGTGCAGAGCTAGTCGCACAAGCGCCGGGGACAGGCGCATGCGCCTGTCCCCGTCCGTCCGCTCCTACGGAACCGTCTTCACCTCGATCGACACCAGCATCCGCGGCGAGCGTCCTGGGCGCAGGTCGCCGTCGACGACCAGGCGGTAGGGACCTTCCTTGGCGTCCAGCGGCTGGCCGTCCTTGGTGTCGGCGATGATCACCGGATTGGCGCGATAGATCGGGTCGGTCTCGCCCAGCGAGTAGGTGCTGGTGAAGCCGTCCGAGCCCTTGGCGACCACCACCTGGTTCAGGTAGCGCCCCATCAGCCGGTCGCCCGACACCACCCCCGCCTGCTTGAGGGCGGCGTTCAGCAGCGCGCCCTCGTAGGTGATCTGTTTGCCGTGGGCGGTGAACGTCGCCTTGGCGCGCGGCAGGGCTTTGAGGTCGGCGGGCGTCAGGACCACGGAGTCACGGCCCTGGACGGTGACCTTGAGGTCCTGAGCCAGGACGGGCGTCGCGGCCAGGGTGGCGATGGCGGCGAGCAGGAACGGCAGACGCATGGCGGTGACCTCGTGACGAGGCCCGATCAGGACTTGATCCGCCCCACCAAACAAGCCCCTAACCTCCGCGCATCCCGGCGAATGCCGGGACCCAGATCCCTTGGCGGTGTGTCGGGTTGGATCAACTCTGAGCTTGAGGAACCCACCTCAAAGCCATTCCATCTGGGTCCCGGCATTCGCCGGGATGAGCGGATCTTAAAGAGGCTCAGTACAGCAGCGTCTTGCCGATCACCCCGGATCCGTCCGGCATGGTCGAGACCTGCTTGATCATCACCTGCCCGGCCTTGGCGAACCAGAAGCGGGTCACCGGCATTTCCGGGTGGTTGTAGTCGGCGGTGACCACCCAGCAGTCGACCTTGCCGCCGCCGGGCAGGTCCAGCACTTCGGAGCCGGCCACCTTGAACACATAGGCCGCCGGCGGACCGCCGCTCGGATGGGTGAAGACGATGCTGGCCTCATAGCCCGCCGCCAGCGGCAGGGCCTGGATGAACTCCATGTCGGTCTCGAAGTTGAAGCTGGGCTGCGGCGAAGCGACCTCGAAATCCTTGGCCGCGTTGTCGGGCAGGTCCTTCAGGCCGACGATCTTGTCGGGCTGGAACGCGAAGCCCTCGACCTTGGCGACGCCGTCCTTCTGCGAGCGGCGGATGTGGGTCAGGGGGCGGAAGGTGCCGACCTCGAACCAGCTGTCCAGCTGGCGGTCCGACGGCGTGGCGCCCACCCCGTCCCAGTGCTGGACGATATGCAGGCGGCGCTGGCCGTCCTGGTCCTCGAAGCGGACCTCGCGGGTCCAGACGTCGGCGACGCGGATCGTGTCGCCGGCCTGCTTGAAGCGCAGGTATCGGTGCACGCCGGGCTTGATGTTGGCGAAGCGGGCCAGCGGCTGGCCCACCGGCACCGGGGTGACGGCGGCCCCCGCTTCATTGGCGGCCGCGCTCCCCATCACGAGCAGGGCGGCGCAGAGGGCGGAACGAACGGCGAGAGACATGGACGACTCCGGATTTCGGCAGCCGCACCAGACCTCAGCCGTTCGCTGGCGCTACTTAAGTTTCTGCAATCTGCCCTAGCCGCGAGACGACCAGCGCGGCGTCGGCGGCAGGTCGGCCAGCACGCGCGGCGCTTCCTTGGACGCTCCAGCGGGGCGGGTCTCGACCACCAGCGGGTACAGCGACACGACCAGCAGGGCGGCCATGGTCAGGTTGAAGGCCCGCAGCACCGGCGGCCGGTCCAGGAACCGCCGCATGCCCTGGCCGAAACCGGCCCAGGCGGCGCTGCACGGCGCGCCGACCAGCATGAAGGTCCCGGCCACGAAGAACACCCCGATCGTCGAGCCCTCCGGCGTGTAGGTGGTGGCGGCGGTCAGGGCCATGGCCCAGGCCTTGGGATTGACCCACTGGAAGGCCGCGGCCTGCAGGAAGGTCATCGGCTTGGCGCCGGTCCCCTTGTCGGAAATCCCCGTGGCCGTGCCGATCTTCCAGGCCAGCCACAGCATGTAGGCGCCGCCCACCCACTTCAGCATGTCGTGCAGCACGGGCCAGGCCTTGAAAACGCCACCCAGGCCCAGCCCCATGGCCACGACCATAACGCCCAGACCCACGCTGATTCCCAGGATGTGCAGCACCGTGCGGCGGAACCCGAAGTTCGCGCCCGAGGCCAGAAGCATCATGTTGTTGGGACCGGGCGTGCCGGCGGTGGCGAAGGCGAACAGGGCGAAGGCGAGCAGAAGCTGGGCGGTCATGGCGGGCACTCCTCTGAGGCGGCGCCCCAACTTGAGGCAAGGCGTGACATACAGGGACGGAGGACAGGAATGTCACGGTCATCTTGCCAATTGCATCATGAGTCAAAACCTATATTGTTTCAGTGACAATTTTGGAGATCGCTGATGGCCGGCTGGACCCCGACCCTCTCGCCCGGCGAGGCGCCGCTGTATGAGCGCTTGCTGGACGCCCTGCGGGAGGACATCGCCTCGGGCGCCCTGAGCGAAGGCGATCGCCTGCCGCCGCAGCGCGACCTGGCCCACCGCCTGGGCCTGGGCCTGGGCACGGTGACCCGGGCCTATGTCGAGGCCGAGAAGGCCGGGCTGGTGCAGGCCCACGTCGGACGCGGCAGTTTCGTGCGCGGGGCGACGTCGGCGTCGCAGACGCGCGCGGCCGTCCCGTCGGGACCGATCAACCTGGCCCAGAACATCGCGCCGCAACGGGCCGCCGCCGACCATCTGGTCGACGCCCTGGCCAAGCTGCGGCGACGCCCCGACCTGCTGGACCACCTGGCCTACGCGCCCGTGGCGGGGCTGGAGACCCAGCGGCGGGCCGGCGCGGCCTGGCTGGCGCGAACGGGGGGGCTCGAGGGCGCGGACTGGACGCGGCTGGTCTGCTGCGCCGGCGCCCAGCAGGGCCTGGCCCTGGCGCTCGGCGCCCTGGCCCGGCCCGGGGACACGGTGCTGTGCGAGGCCTCGACCTACCAGGGCGTCAAGGCCATCGCCGAGTATGGCGACCTGCGGCTGCGGGGCCTGGCCATGGACGCCGACGGCGTGCGGCCCGACGCGCTGGAGGCGGCCGCCCGGGACGGCGCGCGGGTGGCGGTCCTGCTGCCCACGCTGCAGAACCCCACCGGCCGGATCATGAGCCTGGACCGGCGTGAAGAGATCGTCGCCGTCGCCCGCAAGCACGACCTCTGGCTGGTCGAGGACGACATCTACGCGATCTATGCCGGCCCGAACCATCCGCCGCCCCTGGCAGTGCTGGCGCCCGAGCGGGTGTTCCACGTTTCGGGGGTGTCCAAGTCGCTGGCCCCAGGCCTGCGGGCCGGCTACCTGGTCACGCCCCCGGGCGAGCACCTGGACCGGGTGCTGCGCGCCGCCCGCGCCCTGACCTACGCCCCCCCGGCCCTCGGCGGGTTGATCGCCACCCAATGGATCGAGGACGGCACCGCCGACGTCATCGCCGCCGCCGGCGTGGCGGAGACGACCACCCGCCTGGCGATGGCGATGGCGTTCCTGGGCTCGGCGGCGGAGCCCCCCGCCTCGCCCGCCGCGCCCCACCTGTGGCTGCCGATGGGCGAACTGGAGGCCGAACGCCTGGCCGGCCGGGCCCTGCGCGGCGGCGTCGAGGTCACACCGCCCGGCGCCCCGGTCGTGGCGCCGGGCCTGGAGACCGGCGTTCGCATCTGCCTGGGCCCGGCGATGGACCTGGCCGAACTGGAGCAGGGCCTGCGGGTCGTCGCAACGGCGCTGACCGGGGCGGACGAGCGCTCGCGGGCGGTGATCTGAGATCCCGGCCGGTTTGTTCTAGCGCTTCCGACCCCGGCGCCCGACACCACTTTCAGGACCAAGTCACTACGAGGAGCCGTCCATGGCCACCGCCACCGTCCGCATCGGCGAAGCCCGCTACGCCACCGCGATCACCACCGGCCGCCACGCCCTGACGGCCGACGAGCCCGAGCGCAACGGCGGGGCCGACGTCGGGCCGGCGCCGTTCGACCTGCTGCTGGCCTCGCTGGGGGCCTGCACGGCCATGACCCTGAAGATGTACGCCGAGCACAAGCAATGGCCGCTGGAGTCGCTGGAGGTCCAACTGCACTACCACGGCGGCGAGACCCCGCCCCGGATCGAGCGCGTGCTGCTTCCGGCGGGTCCGCTGGACGAGGCGCAGCGGGCGCGGCTGGCCGATGTGGCCGAGCGGACGCCGGTGACCCTGGCCATCAAGGGCGGGGTGCCGATCCAGACCTCGCTGGGGTGATCACTTGCCCCCACCTGGCGGCTTCGCCGCCTGTCCGCCCCCATAGGAGGGCGGAGGACGTCGAGCGCGGCTCCTCTTCCCCCCATGGGGGAAGACGGCCGAAGGCCCGTAGGGGGCAAGACTAGCCGCCGCTACTCCGCCGCGATCGCCTCGGCGTCGGCCGCGGCTTTCAGCTGGGCCGCGCGTTGCTCGACCAGCTCGACGATGTGGTCGATCATGCCGTCGTTGGACTGCTTGTGGTCGGGCTTGCCGGCCATGTAGACCATGCCCGAACCCGCGCCGCCGCCGGTGAAGCCCAGGTCGGTCATCAGCGCCTCGCCCGGGCCATTGACCACGCAGCCGATGATCGACAGCGACATCGGCTGGCTGATGTGGGCCAGGCGTTGCTCGAGGGCCTCCACCGTCTTGATGACGTTGAAGCCCTGACGGGCGCACGACGGGCAGGCGATGATGTTGACGCCGCGGTGGCGCAGGCCCAGCGACTTGAGGATGTCGAAGCCGACCTTGATCTCCTCGACCGGGTCGGCGGCCAGCGAAACCCGGATGGTGTCGCCGATGCCGGCCCACAGCATCGAGCCGATGCCGATCGACGACTTGACCGTGCCGGTGCGCAGGGCCCCGGCCTCGGTGACGCCCAGGTGCAGCGGGCAGTCGATGCGCTCGGCCAGCTGGTAGTAGGCCGCCACCGTCATGAACGGGTCGGACGCCTTCACGCTGATCTTGAACTCGTGGAAGTCGTGGTCCTGCAGGATGCGGGCGTGGTTCAGGGCGCTCTCGACCATCGCGTCGGGGCACGGCTCGCCGTACTTTTCCAGCAGTTCGCGCTCCAGCGAGCCGGCGTTGACGCCGATCCGCATCGAGCAGCCGTGGTCGCGGGCCGCCTGGATCACGTCGCGCACGCGGTCGGGCGAACCGATGTTGCCCGGATTGATCCGCAGGCAGGCCGCGCCGGCCTGGGCCGCCTCGATGCCGCGCTTGTAGTGGAAATGGATGTCGGCCACGAGCGGCACGCGGCTCTCGCGGGCGATGGTCTTGAAGGCCGCCGTCGAGTCGGTGTCGGGGCACGAGACGCGGACGATGTCGGCGCCGGCCTCCTCCAGCTGGCGGATCTGCTCCAGCGTCGCGGCGGCGTCGCTGGTCAGGGTGTTGGTCATCGACTGGACGGTGATCGGCGCGTCGCCGCCCACCTCGACATTGCCGACGCGGATCTTCCGCGACTGGCGACGCTCGATCTGGCGCCAGGGACGGAGGTGGGTGTGGTCGGTGGCCATGCGTCCAATCTAAGGGGTTTGGAGCCGGAACCCAAGAGCGTCCCCAAAAGAGCGCGCGCCAAAGAGCGCGCTGGGGCGCAAATGTCGCGGGCGCCATGATCCTGACTCGGGCGGGTGGTCTCTAGACGGTTCCTTGGACGGTTCTGGAGTTTCGATGAGCGGGCGACCGCAGCCGTACGATCCCCTGGTCCCCACGCCGGTCCGACGCCGGCGCGCGACGGCGGACGGCGTCATCGCCGGGGCGCTCAGCGTCGCGGCCCACGGCGCGCTGCTGCTGGCCCTGTGGACGGTGCGCATCCAGCCGCCGATGGCCCCGGAGCCCGATCCGATCGTCGTGGCCCTGTACGAACCGCCCCCGCCTCCGCCCGAACCGCCGAAGCTGGCGCCCGAGCCGGCCGGCGATCCGGCCCCGGCCAAGGTCTCGCCGCCCAAGCTGCCCGTGCGCCCGCCGAAACTGGTCCCGCCGCCGGAGGTCGAGCCCCTGCCCGCCAAGCCCGCCCCCAGGCCGGTGGTGGTCGCCGAGCTGGGCGAGGCCGAGCTGGCCGGCGCGGCCACGGCCGGCAGCGGATCGGGGGCCGGCGGCGTCGGGAGCGGCCCTGGCGGCGGCGGTTGCGACATGGTCCGGCTGCTGCAGGACGCCCTGCGCAAGAACCCCCGCGTCCGCGCCGCCCTGTCCCAGGTCCACCCCGAGGCCGCGGCCAAGGGCAAGGCGGTGCTGGTCTGGAACGGCGACTGGGTGCAGAGCCCGGGCCAGGAGGGCAAGGGCCTGGCGGGCGTGCGCGAGCTGATCATGCTGGAGGTGGCGTTCGCGCCCAAGGCCTGCCGCGACGACCCGATGCGCGGCCTGGTGCTGATCTCGCTCAGTGACGGCCCGGGCGCGCCGCGCCTGGCGCTGGGATCACGGGCCTGGAACTGGTCGGACCTGCTGTTCGCGAAGTCGGGCGGACGACGGGGTTAGGGTCGGCCGGGGACATGCCCTTGAGCGTGTCCCCATCAGCAGGCCGTGCGTGAACCGTGAAGAGTTCAGGACGCGAATGGGGACACGCCCAAGGGCATGTCCCCGGCGGCTATCAGCCCTGCGGCTTGGGCGCCTGCGGCGCGGCCGGCTTGGGCTGCGAGGCCGCCGCGGCCGCGACCGGAGCAACCGGAGCCGTCGTCAGCTTGCCGAGCGAGGCCGTCAGGCCGGGCATGCGGCTGGTCAGGGCGCCGCCGTTGTAGACCTCGAAGGCGCCCGGGTCGGAGACCTCGGCGATCAGGCCGCCGTTGCGCGGGGCGCGGAACGCCTCGCCGGCCGCCATCCAACGGCTGAAATAGATCGCGCCGCCGGCGTCGTGGACGGTCAGCGAGCCCGGCTTGCGGGCCTGCAGGATCAGGCCCGAGGCTTCGGCCGGGGCCGCGCCGTACATCGCGCCCTTGGCCCGGAACGGGGCGCCGACGTTGAACACCTGGTTGGGATCGACGCCGCTCTTGGCCGCTTCGGAGGCGCGGGCCTTGGAGGCGGCGCTGACGGCGTCGGCCGAACCGCCGTTGGCGGCGGCGTCGTCGAGGCCGGGGGTCTTGTAAGGCTCGGGCGTGGTCGATTCGACCGGGGCCGGCAGCGGCGCGCCCAGCGAGACCGAACCCGGCACGGCGTTGGGATCGACCGGCACGGCGGCGGGCGACGACACCGCGGCGGTCGCCTGCTCCTGGGCCACCTGGGCCGGCGGAACGTCCTTGGCGATGGCGCGCTGGGCGACGTTCCACAGCACGATGGCCGCCACAATCAGCACGCCCAGCGCCAGGATCAGGCCCAGGCGCGGATCGCGTTCGTGGCGCACGCCGACCGGGGCGCGCAGCGGCTCGCTGTCGTCGGGCACATCGACCTTGAAACGGGCCACGGCGGCGTCGCCGTCCAGGCCCAGCATCTTGGCGTAGGATTTCACATAGCCGATCGTGAACGGGCGCGAGGGCAGCTCGTCCAGGCGCAGGTCTTCCAGCGCTTCGATGTAGCTGAGGCGGATGCGGGTGGCGTCGGCGACGTCCTGCAGGTTCAGGCCGCGGAACTCGCGGGCCGCGCGCAGGGCCGAACCGATGTCGACGCCGTAGTCGATCGAAGGCTGGTGCGCGACCATCGGCGCGTCTTCGCGCTCGCCGTCGGCGACCAGATGCAAGTGCGAGACCCTGCCCGTATCCAGCGGCATGGCTGCCATGAGACCCCAAATTCGCGTTATCGGAGAATTCAGCCCCCTGGGAGACCAACCCGACAACTTGCCCCACCCGTCCTAGCCGGGATTTGTTAATACTTTATGGTCGATATCAAAGTAAGTCGCCGGATTCAATACACTATAAGGCGGCGCTTGGTTAACCGTGGCCGTGTCTAGATGGCGACGTAAAGCTTGCGCGCCAGGGTTTCGATCTCGCCACGGAGCGATCCGGCCGAGGTCTTCAGCAGGGCCTCGACATTGCGCCGGGCGGCCTCGCGATCGCACGACAGCACCATCTGCTTGACCGGCCCGATGCCGGCCGGCGGCATCGACAGGCGGTCGAAACCCAAGGCCAGCAAGGCGAAAGCCTCCAATGGACGCCCCGCCATCTCGCCGCAGACCGAGACCGGCGTGCCGGTGTCGGCGCAGGCCTGCTGGATGGTCTTCAGCGCGCGCAGGGCGGCCGGCGACAGCGGATCGTAGCGGTCCGAAACCCTGGGATTGCCCCGATCGGCGGCGAACAAGTACTGCATCAGGTCGTTGGTGCCGACCGAAACGAAGTCCGTCATCGGCAATAGCGCGTCGAGATGCCACAGCAGCGAGGGGGCCTCGATCATCGCCCCAACGTCCAGGCGGGCCGGCTCGGGCCGGCCACGCTTCAGGGCCCAGGCGACTTCCTGGTCGACGAAGGCGCGGGCGGCGCGGAACTCGTCCACATTGGCCACCAGCGGGAACATGATCCGCAGCTCGCGGCCCCGCGCGGCCTTGATCAGGGCGCGGATCTGCATGCGCAGCAGGGCCGGCCGGTCCAGGCCCATGCGGATGGCGCGCCAGCCCAAGGCCGGATTGTCCTCGCGCTCCAGCTCCATGTACGGCAGCAGCTTGTCGCCGCCGAGGTCCAAGGTGCGGAAGGTGACCGGCATGCCGTCGGCGGCCTCCAGCACCTTCTCGTAGAGGCTGGTCTGGGCCTCGAGCCGGGGCATCTCCTCGGCGACCATGAACTGGAACTCGGTGCGGAACAGGCCGATGCCCTCCGCGCCCGTCTCGCCCAGGATGTCCAGGTCGACGGCCAGGCCGGCGTTCATCAGCAGGGTGACCTTGTCGCCGTCCTTGGTCACCGCCGGCGTGTCGCGGATCCGGGCGAACTCGGCCTTGCGCTGGGCGCGGACCTCCATCCGGGCCTTCAGCGCCTTGATCACGTCGGCGCGCGGCCGCAGCCAGGCCTCGGCGGTCTCGGCGTCGACCACCACCGGGTCGCCCTCGCTGACCCGGTCGCGCAGGCCGGCCAGGCGGCCGACGCACGGGATGTCCAGGGCCCGGGCCACGATGCCGGCGTGGCTGGCGGCCGAGCCTTCCTCCAGCAGGATGCCCTTGAGCTTGGTGCGGTCGTATTCCAGCAGGTCGGCCGGGCCCAGGTTCCGGGCGATCAGGATCGCGTCCTCGGGCAGCACGCGCACGGCGTGGACGTCGCCCGAAAGGTGGCGCAGCAGCCGGTCGTTCAGGTCTTCCAGGTCGTGCAGGCGCTCGCGCAGATAGGGGTCGCGGGCCTGGCCCAGGCGGGCGCGGTGCTCCGACCTCACACGTTCAACGGCGGCCTCGGCGGTCAGGCCCGAGCGCACGGCTTCCTGCAGCGACCGGTTCCAGCCCCGGTCGTGGGCGAACATCCGGTAGGTCTCGAGAACCTCGTAGCTGGCGCCGACCAGGCCGTGCTGGCCCTCCAGCATCTCGTCGATCTGGGTCTGCAGCGCCTCGATGGCCCATTTCAGCCGGGCCTCCTCGGCCAGGGCGTCGTCGGACAGCAGCTGCTCGGGGGCCACCGGCTGCTCGTGCAGCACGGCCACGCCGTAAGCCAGGCCCTCCGCGAAGCGCGCGCCCTTCAGCCGCTCGGGCTTGTGCGGCGCGATCTCGACGTCCTTGAGCTCGGTCAGGCCCAGCAGTTCGCCGGCGCTGACCATCTCGGCCAGGACCATGGCGATGATCTGCAGGTCCTCGACCTCTTCCTCGTCATAGACCCGCTCGGTGCGGTTCTGGACGACCAGCACGCCGATGGTGCGGCCGCCGCGCAGCAGCGGCACGGCCAGGAAGGCGTGGTACGGATCTTCGCCGGTTTCCGGGCGGTACGAGAACGACGGGTGGCTGGCGGCGTCCGACAGGTTCAGCGGCCGGCCCAGGCGCATGGTCTCGCCGACCAGGCCCTCGCCCGGCTTCATGCGGGTGACATGGACGGCGTCGCGCGACAGGCCTTCGGTGGCGAACAGCTCCAGGTCGCCCGAGGCGCGGCGCAGATAGATCGAGCAGACCTCGGCGACCATCGAGATGGCGATGGTGCGCACCACCATGTCGAGCTTGGCCTGGGCGGGTCCGCCACCGGCCATGGCCTCGCGAATCTGCCGAAGCAGGCTGCGTGGTCCCCGAACAGCGATCCCGGACGCCGCCATGTTTGCGCGCGCACTCCCCACCTTGACCGGTTGGCCATACTGGCCGCCCTTAGGCCATTGGTCCGATACGGCAGGTCCCGACAGAACGCGTCGAAGGTTAAGAAGCCGCATCGCCCTCAGGCGGGCTATAGCAGATTTCGCGCCCCGCACAGCGTTCGCTCGCGGTCAAATCGTGGTTCGCGCACGAAAAAGGCGCCGCCCCCGGAGGGACGGCGCCGGTCGTTTCGGCTGGGAGGCGGTTAGCGGCGCTGGCCGTAGTAGCCGTTCCCATACTGGCCGCCGTCCTGACGGTAGCCGGTGTTGTAGCGGTCGTTGCGACGGTCGCGGCCGTAACCGTTGTTGTACGACTGGCCATGGCCGCTGTTGTAGCCGTAGCCGCTGTTATAGCTCGACCCGTAGCCGTTGCCGTAACGGGTGTCGCGATAGCCGCTGGAATAGCGATGATCGCGATCGTTGTTGCCGGTCGAGGCGCCCAGGGCGGCCCCGGCGACGGCGCCGATCGCGATGCCGCCCTTGTCGCCGTCCGACAGCGCCGCGCCGGCGATGCCGCCGATCAGGGCGCCGATGATGGCGCGTTCGGTCTTGTTGCTCTTGTCGCCGGCGAAGGCGGCCGAGGCGGGCAGGACCAGGGCGCCGGTCACGGCCGCGGCGACGGCGATCTTCGTGAACTTACCAATGGTCTTCATCGCACTTGCTCCTTGAGAGCGTCAGGCCGGAGGAAGTCCGGTTCGGCGCTGTTGGGACCTTTATGAGACTTGGCCTTTGAACCCGATCTGAACGCCGATGTTCAGATTACAGTCATGTTTGGGGGACGGCCGTGCGTCCTTCGAGGCTCGGCTGCGCCTCGCACCTCAGGATGAGGAAATCAGCAGCAAAGCTTCTCATCCTGAGGCGCCCGCGCAGCGGGCCTCGAAGGACGCACGGCGCTACTCCGCCGGATGCCCCTGCGCCTCCGGCCGATGCAGGTGCACCGACCACAGCACGCCGGCCAGCATCAGGACGATGGCGGCGGCCTCCAGCGGCAGCGGCCAGCGGGCCTCGTGCAGGAAGCCGTAGATCAGGGCGAACAGGGTCTCGAAGACGATCAGCTGGCCCGACAGGCTGAGGGGCAGCAGGCGGCTGGCGGCGTTCCACAGACCGTTGCCGATCACCGAGGCGCCAAGGGCGACGGCCAGGCTGACGCCCCAGAACAGCATCCAGGCGTCCAGGACATGCGGCGCTCCGCCCAGGAAGGCCGGAACCACCAGCAGCAGCGACAGCAGGCCGGTGACCACGCCGGTCAGCAGCGACCATTCGTGACTGTTGAAGCGCGGCGTGGCGGCCAGGCGGCGGGCGTTCCAGACGGCGTAGACGGTCCACAGCGCCAGGGCACCGGCGGCGGCCAGCAAACCCAGCACCAGCCGCCCGACGCCCACCCCGCTGGCGGTCTGGAAGGCGGCGACGTTGATGCAGAGCACGCCGGCCGCGACCAGCAGCAGCGGCGCGGCCAGCTTTCGCAGGGCCACGCCCTCCCCCGGTTTCGCCCCCACTAGAGTGATGGTGACCGGCAGCAGGCCGATGATCAGCGAGGCCGGGGCGACGCCGGCGATCTGCACCGACACCGCCAGGCAGATGTAATAGACGATGTTGCCCAGCAGGCTCAGCCCCGCCAGGTCGCGCCAGTCGGCCCAGGTCAGCCGGGCCAGCACCTTGCGCGCGACGGGCGCCAGCAAGGCCGCCGAGGCCAAGCCGTAGCAGAGATAGCGCGCGGCGGTCATCTGCAGCGGCGTGAAGGCGTGGAGCAGCTTGGGCGCCAGGAACACCCCGCCCCAGAACGCCCCCGCGACGAGGCCGCAGAGAAGTCCGATCGCGAGGCGCTGCTGTTGGCTCATGCCTTGGACCTAGCAGAGCCCGCTCCGGGAGGCTTGGCGAAAGCTCCCGGAGATTGGGCGGAACGTCCCTAAGCCGCCGCTGTCGCCTCCGCATACGGCGCCGCCTGGGCCGCCAGGGCGCGGTGGAAGGCCGGGCGGGCCTCGCAGCGGCGGACATAGGCGTCCAGCACCGGGTTCGACGTCACCAGGTCGGTGTTGCGCGGGATGCGCAGGACCGTGGTCATCATCAGGTCGGCGGCCGTGAAGCGGTCGTCCTCCAGGTACTCGCGGCCGTCCAGCCAGGCGGCCAGCCCTTCCAGGCGCTTGACCGCGAAGGCCACCGCGCCGGGGCGACGTTCCTTGGCCCAGGCCTCGTTCGGGTAGAACAGGTCGATATGGATCACGTTCTCCAGCGCCGGCTCGACCGAGTTGAGGGCCGCGAACAGCCAGGTGTTCATCCGCAGCCGCCCCTCGGGGTCCAGCGGCGACAGGGTCGGCGAGCGCTCGGCGATGTGCTGGACGATGGCGCCGGTCTCGAACATCACGAAGTCGCCCTCCTGGAAGTAGGGCACCTGGCCGAACGGCTGCAGGGCGCGATAGGCGGCGGTGTTCTTGTCCTCCTGCTCCAGCAGCCGCGCCTGATAGGGAATGCCCGCTTCCTCCAGCGCCCAACGCACGCGCAGATCGCGCACCAGGCCCTGGGCGAAGGGCGGCACCATGCCGAACGCACTGATCGTGATCATCTCGATGCTCCTCGTTGCGGGCCCCACGGGCCTTCGAGGAGAAGTCGCGCCAGGGCGCGCGATTTCGACAGGGGCTGGGAAAAAATCTGGAGGTCGAGCTAGCGCGAACCGCGCCGCCACGCGGCCGGCGTCACCCCAAGCCGGCTCCGCATGGCCCGGGTCAGGGCGCTCTGGTCGGCGTGGCCGGTGCGCGCGGCGATCTGGGCGATCGACAGGCGGGTGTCGGTCAGCAGGCGCTGGGCCGCGCGCAGGCGGGTGTCGACCAACTGTCCGTGCGGCGAACGGCCGAACGCCGCGGCGAAGCCGGCGAAGAACCGGCTCTGGCTCATGCCGGCCTCGGCCGCCAGGTCGGCGACCGCCAGCGGCCGCGCGAAGTCGCGCTCGATCAGGGCGGCGGCGCGGGCCAGGCGCGGATCCGGTCCCAATCCAGACTCGGGCCCGCCGGCCGCCAGGGCCCGCAGCAGAAGGGGCGCCCACAGGGCCGCCACCTCGTCCTCGACCTCGCGCGCCGCGTCGCCGCAGACGAAGTCCAGCAGGCCGCGCACCGGCGCGTTCACCGGCAGGAAGGCTCGATCCCGCAAGGCTTCGAACGGGGCGATCAGGTCGGCGCCGATATTGGCCACCACGAACAGGTTGTCGCCGTCGGCGGCGAAGGCGTGGCGGGTTCCGCAGCGGACCAGGGCCGCCTGGCCGGCCTGGACCCGGCCGCCGCGTCCGTCGATCTCCATCTCCAGCACGCCCCGGCGCGGCAGGACGATCTGGTCGAAGTCGTCGTGGGCGTGCGGATCGGCATCGGCGCCGTAGCGGCGAAGGGAAAGCTGGGCGGGGCGGCCGTTCAGTCCATGGTCCATCGCCGCCGCCTTCCCTGCCCCTTTGGGCCTATCTCGTCAGCCGTGCCCCGGCATAGCCAGGGGCTCGCTGATCGCTTCCACCAGTTGCTTGGCCTGTTCGACCGCGCCGTCGATGTCGCGCTCGATGAACTCGACCTCGGCGTCCGTCAGAGGATGTGGGGCGGCGATCACCTCGCGCAAATAGGCGCGCTTCTCGGGCTCGGTCATGGTCCACCAGCCGACGGTGTGACCTTCCTCGATCACCGCGTCGCCCATGGCCAGCAGGTCGTCCTCGTCGAAGATCGGCCGGCCGGGCTGTTCGGGGAACCACTGGCCGTCGTCGGGCAGGAACACGTCCAATTGCTTGAGCAGGGCCGCCAGCCACGGGCTGACCAGCAGGGGCTTCTCATAGCCGTCGCCGAACTTGGCCCGCAGCAGCAGGTCGTACAGCAGGTCCAGCCCCGCATCGCCCTGGAAGGTGACGGACTTCGTCTCGGGATCGAAATGGAAGACCGACATGGAGGCTCCTGGAGGGGATTCGAGGCCCTTCATACCGTCAGAACGCGACGTTTCGCTAACGGCGAAACGTCGCCTCCCCCAGCAAGGCTACAGCTGATCCAGCCCGTAGGCCGCGTGCAGGGCGCGAACGGCCAGTTCGGTGTAGGCCGCGTCGATCAGCACGCTGATCTTGATTTCCGAGGTCGAGATGACCTGGATGTTGATGTTCTTCTCGGCCAGGGCCTGGAACATCGACTGGGCCACGCCGGCGTGCGAACGCATGCCCACGCCGATCACCGACACCTTGGCCACGTCCTCGTTGACGGCCACGTCCTCGAAGCCGATTTCCTTCTGGGCGGCGCGGACGATCTCGACGGCACGGACGGCGTCGCGCTTGCCGACCGTGAACTCCATGTTGGCGGTGTCGGCGCTGCGGGCGCGCGACTGCACGATCATGTCGACGTTCACATTGGCGTCAGCCAGGCGGCCGAAGATCTGCGACGACACGCCCGGATGGTCGGGCAGGCCCAGCAGGGTGATCTTGGCCTCGTCGCGGCTATAGGCGACGCCCGAGACGATGCGCTTTTCCATGATTTCTTCCTCGTCGCAGACGATCGTACCTTGGCCCGGGGCTTCGCCCGGCTCGACGAAACTCGACAGCACCCGCACCGGGACGCGATGGGCCATGGCCATCTCGACTGAGCGGGTCTGCAGCACCTTGGCCCCCAGCGAGGCCATTTCCAGCATTTCCTCGTAACTGATCTTGGCCAGCTTGCGGGCCTTGCTCTCGATCCGGGGATCGGTCGTGTAGACGCCGTCGACGTCCGTATAGATGTCGCAGTCGCCCTTGATCGCCGCGGCGATGGCCACGGCGCTGGTGTCCGAGCCGCCCCGGCCCAGGGTGGTGATGCGCTGGTCGGACGTCACGCCCTGGAAGCCGGCGATCACGGCGATCTGGCCGGCCGCGAAACAGGCTTCCAGATTGGCCGGCGGGATGTCCTCGATGCGGGCCCGGCCGTGGGCGTCGTCGGTCAGGATCGGCACCTGCCAGCCCAGGAACGAACGGGCGTTCAGGCCCATGTTGCGCAGGGTCATGGCCAGCAGGCCGGCCGTGACCTGCTCGCCGGACGCCACGACGGCGTCGTACTCGTCGTCGGACTCAGGCAGGCCCTGGGCCGCGCGGCCCGAGCCGTCGGTCCAGGCCACCAGCTCGTTGGTCTTGCCCGACATGGCCGAGACCACCACCGCGACCTGCTTGCCCGTGGCCACTTCGGCCGCGACCAGGCGCGCCACCCGGCGGATGCGCTCCAGGTCGGCCACCGAGGTGCCGCCGAACTTCATCACCAGACGTGACACGCCCTACCCCGTAAAAACCTAAGGTCAATTCTTGCGCCGGGAGCGGACGAACCGCGCCGCTCGCGCAAGGCGTGGTCTTCTAGCGGCGCGGAGGCGCAACGGCAATGTCGCGCAGGTGTCTTTTTCGTCGAGTGTGACGCCATGCCCTGTGCCGCTTGCCACGTCGTTGCTACATGAGGAGCATGAGCCAGTCCGCCGACGCGCCCTCCTCCGCCGGAAACGCCCCCTCTTGGAGCATCGATCCCGCCGACGTGGCGCGGTTCTCGGCCATCGCGGCGGAGTGGTGGGACCCGCACGGCAAGTTCGCGCCGCTGCACGTGTTCAATCCCTGCCGGCTGGGCTTCATCCGCGAGCAGGCGCTCGAGCGGTTCGACCGCGACGGCAATGCGCGCACCCCGTTCGACGGCCTGTCGCTGCTCGACATCGGCTGCGGCGGCGGCCTGCTGAGCGAGCCGATGGCGCGGCTGGGCTTCACCGTCACCGCGATCGACGCCTCGGAGAACAACATCAAGACCGCCGCCGCCCACGCGGCCGAGCAAGGGATCGAGATCGGCTATCGCCCGGCCACCGCCGAACAGCTGCTGGCCGAGGGCGCGGGGCCGTTCGACGTGGTGCTGACCATGGAGGTCATCGAGCACGTGGCCGATCCGGGGGAATTCCTGCGCACCTGCGCCAGGCTGCTGAAGCCCGGCGGCCTGTTGATCGTCGCCACCCTGAACCGCACGCTGAAGGCCCTGGCCCTGGCCAAGATCGGCGCCGAATACGTGCTGCGCTGGGTGCCGCCCGGCACCCACGACTGGAAGCAGTTCCTCAAGCCCGACGAACTGCGGGCCTTCCTCGCGAGCGAGCCCGTCCAGGTGCACGGCCCGTACGGCGTGGCCTACAACCCGCTGACCGGCCGCTGGAGCCGTTCGGTCGACGTCGACATCAACTACATGATGACCGTCACCAAGGACTAGACGCCCCGGAGAAAGCCGCTCCAGAGACAAGACGCAGCGCTCCAGAGACAAAAACGGAACCTGTACCGCTGTCGCGCCTTCTATTGGCCAGGGACACCCTACCAAGGATTGGCGGCTCGTTTTCGGGGGCCAGACGTCGATCCGTTCGTCGGAACGGAGAGAGCTATCATGACTTCCAAGACCACTGTGTGGCTGATGGCCTCGGCCGTCGCCCTGAGCACGGCCGCGCCTGTGCTGGCCCAATCGGCTGACGCCGCCTACCAGCAACGCCTGCAAACCTACGGCGACCAGCGCGCCGCCTATGACGAACGCTCGGCCGACTATCGCGCCCAGCAGAAGGCCTACCAGGCCGAACGCGCCAAGTATGAGCGGGCCCGCGCCGACTACGACCGTCGCTACGGCTCGGGGGCCTACGACCGTCGCTATCCGCAGTACGCCACCCGCTTCGACAGCCCCGGCTATCAGAACAGCTCGGACTATTATCGCGAGCAGACCGCGTTCGATCGCGACCGCCAGGTCTATGAGGACACCCGCCGCGACTACGACCGTCGCAACGGCAACGGCGCCTATGACCGTCGCTATCCGGATCAAGCCCGGCGCTTCAGCGTCAGCGGGAGCGGCTACACCACCAGCAACAGCGACTATCTGAGCCAGCGCGCCCAGTATGAACGCGATCGCGCCGACTACGAGCGGTCGCGCGCCGACTACGACCGTCGCTACGGCTCGGGCTCGTATGACCGTCGCTATCCGGACTACGCCACGCGTTACAGCGCGCCCTACGCCGGCGGCTACGGCGACAACGTCTCGTACAACGAGCCCTGCCGCACCGACGCCAAGAAGAACGCCACCGCCGGCGGCGTGATCGGGGCGCTGGTCGGGGCCGTGGCCGGTTCGAACATCGCCGCCCGCAACGCCAAGCCGGAAGGCACCGTGCTGGGCGCCCTGGTCGGCGCGGGCATCGGCGCCAGCATCGGCAACGCCTCGGCCAAGGGCCGCTGCGACACCGCCGGCCAGTACTGGACCTATGACGACACCGTGCCCTATCGCGAAAGCAGCCGCTATCGCGCCAGCTCCAGCGCCGTCTACGACAACTATTCCAAGCGCTGCCGCCTGGCCCCGGCCGACACCGACTACAACGGCCGCGTCGAGACCCGCTACGTCCGCGTCTGCCCCGACAGCGAGGGCCGCTATCGCGTCCAGGGCTGACCGGCGCCCGACCTGACGCGGAGATGAACGGCGGCGCCGCCGTCGTTTCATCCCCCGTTCAGGTCGGAAAGCCGACACTCATCGAACCCAATCCCAGCTTGGGCGTTTCACCGCTCAAGACATTCAACAGCAATGAAGGGAGCTCGCCATGCGCGCTCAACTTAAGACTCTCGCCGTCGTGGTCGCTCTCGGCTTCACGGCCTCCTCGATCGCCGTCACCGCGGCTGAAGCCCAGAGCCGCCACAAGGTCTGGGTCTGCAAGAGCACCAAGAGCGCTCGCAACAAGGGCACCGTGATCGGCGCCCTGTCGGGCGGCACGCTCGGCGCCGTGGTCGCCGGCAACGGCGCCAAGACCGAAGGCGCGGTGCTGGGCGGCGTGGTCGGCGCGGTCGCCGGCAACCAGATCGCCAAGAAGAATTCCAAGAAGAAGAACTGCCACTACGAGTACCGCTACTACTAAGCGGCTCTGAACGGCACGTCGGGAAAGGGGACGGGAAACCGTCCCCTTTTTCGTGCGCGCTCCCCGGCCTAGTTCACTTCCGTCTTCTTCGGCGGGGGCGGCGGCAGGGGCGCGATCTTGATGCCGTCCTCGACCAGGGCCTTGACCTCCTGGGGCGAGGCCTCGCCGTAGATGCCGCGCTCCTCGGACTTGCCGTCGTGGATGTCGCGCGCCTCCTTGGCGAAGCGGTCGCCGACATAGTCGAAGTTCTCCTCGACCTGGCGGCGGACCTCGCCCATGGCGGTCATCATCATCTCGCGCATGGCGGCGCTGGGCTCGGGCGAGGCCTTCCGCGCCTTGGTCCCGGCCACGGCGGGGGCCATGATCTGCTTGCGCACCGACTTGGAGGCGCACAGCGGGCATTCCAGCAGCCCGCGCGCGGCCTGGTCGTCATAGTCGGACGACGAGCCGAACCAACCCTCGAAGGCGTGGTGGTGGTCGCAAGCGAGCGCGTACTTGATCATGCAGCCTATATGGGGTCAGGGACCCGTGAAGGCACGGGCGTTCTTCAGGGCCGGGATCGCCGCGCGGGCCTTGTCGACGGCCGCGAGGTCGAGGTCGGCGATCAACACGCCCGGCTCGTCGTGGTCAAGTTTCCCGATCACCTCGCCCCAGGGGCCCACGACGATCGAGCGGCCCCAGGTGCCGCGGCCGTCCTCGTGGAAGCCGCCCTGGGCCGCCGCGATCACGAACGAGCCGGTCTCGATGGCCCGGGCCCGCAGCAGGATGTCCCAATGGGCCTCGCCGGTGGGCCGGGTGAAGGCGGCCGGAACAGTCAGGATCTTGGCCCCGCCCAACGCCAGGGCCCGGTGCAGGGCCGGAAAGCGCATGTCGTAGCAGATGGTCAGGCCGAAGGCGCCCAACGGCGTCTCGACCACAGTGGCCCGTTCGCCGGGCTCGTAGGTCGCCGATTCCCGCGCCGTCTCACCGGTCGGCAGGTCGACGTCGAACATGTGCAGCTTGTCGTAGGTCGCCACGATCGCGCCGGTCGGGTCGATCACCGCCTGGCGGTTGGCGGCTTTTCCGTCCTCCCGCTTCACCAGGGCCGAACCGACGTCGATCCAGACGGAAAGCTCGCGGGCCAGGTCGCGCAGGCCGCGCACCACCAGGTCATCGTCCAGCGAGACCAGGGTCGGCAGCAGCTTGGTCCGGTCCTTCTGCAGCACGTTGGTGCATTCGGGCGTCAGGATGAACTGGGCGCCCCGCGCCGCCGCCTCGCGCACCATCGGCGCGACGTGCTCCAGCGCCGCTTCGTGGGTCGCCGGGGTGCGGGTCTGGATCAGGCCGACGCGCAAGGGCGCTTGAAGGGGGGTCATGCGGCCAGAAGCGGGTCCAGCTTGCCCTCGCGCTCCAGGGCGAACATGTCGTCGCAGCCGCCGATGTGCTGCTCGCCGACGAAGATCTGCGGGAAGGTGGTGCGGCCCGAGCGGTCCATCATCTCCTTGCGCAGCGCGGGATCCATGCCCGCCTCGACCTCGGTGAAGTCGGCGCCCTTGTCGTTGAGCAGCTTCAAAGCCCGGGCGCAGTAGCCGCAGAACGGACGGGTGTAGATGGTGACCTTGGCCATGGGGAATCCGTAACAGAAGTCGTTTCCGGTCCTCATATAGGACGCGCTTGCATTTCTGTAACGCGCGCGACGACCGCGAGTGACACTTGCGTGGCGCCGGCGGCCAACAAAGCCCGCGCGCAGCCCTCGGCGGTGGCGCCCGTGGTCAGGACGTCGTCGATCAGCAGCACCTTGCGGCCGATCACCCGATGACGCTTCGACTCCGGCACGGCGAAGGCCGCGGCGACGTTGCGGCGGCGGCCGTCGGCCGACTTGCCGCCCTGGCTGTCGGTGTCGCGCTTTCGCACCAGGGTGTCGGGCAGATAGGTCCGAGCGGCCATGGCGCACAGCGGCCGGGCGATCTCGGCGGCCTGGTTGTAGCGGCGGCGCAGCAGGCGCGAGCGGTGCATCGGCACGGGGACCACGGCCTGCGCTTCCTCCAGCAGGTCGGCGGCGCAGCGCGACAGCCAGCGGGCGAACAGGCTCGAGAGGTCGGTGCGGTCGGCGTGCTTGAGCTTGAGGATCAGGTCGCGGGAGTGCTCGTCGTACAGGCAGGCGGCCCGCGCCCGGGCGAAGGCGCAGTCTCTCGTCTGGCACAGGACGCAGCGGAGCTCGCCGGCGTCGAAGGCGAACGGCGCGCCGCAGCCGTCGCAGACCGGGCCGTCCAGGAAGGTGATGCGGCTCCAGGCCTGGGCCGACAGGCCCGAGGTCAGGGCCGCCCCGCCGTCGAAGGCGCGCGGCGGCAGGATCAGGTCCAGCATCCCTTGCGCGAACGCCGTGACGCCAGCGGGAGGTTTCCATAAGGCGCGAGAAGTCCCATCTTGCGCGGACATGACCACCGCCCCCCTGCTTTTCGACCGCGCCCTGCTGCGCGCCCGTCTCGACCGCGCCGCCCCCGGCTTCGACGCCGCCGGTTTCCTGAAGGCCCGCGCCGCCGAGGACGCGGTGATGCGCCTGGAGGCGATCCTGCGGGAGTTTCCGGTGGCGGTCGATCTCGGAAGCCGAAACGGCGCTTTCTCGCGCGCCCTGGAAGACAGCGACGCCCGCGCCAAGATCGGCCTGCTGATCGAGACCGACCTGTCGGAGGGCATGCTCGCCGGCCGTGGCGGGGTGCGGATCGCGGTCGACGAGGAGCGCCTGCCGTTCGGCGACGCGACCATCGACCTTGCCGTCTCGACCCTGGCCCTGCACTGGACCAACGACCTGGTCGGGGCCCTGATCCAGATCCGCCGCGCGCTCAGACCCGACGGCCTGTTCGTCGGCGCCCTGTTCGGCGGGGCCACCCTGACCGAGCTGCGCCAGGCCCTGCTGGCCGCCGAGGACGAGGTCACCGGCGGGGCCTTCCCGCGCGTCTCGCCGTTCGCCGACACGGTCGACGCCGCCGGCCTGCTGCAGCGCGCCGGCTTCGCCCTGCCCGTCGCCGACAAGGACCGGGTCAAGGTGCGCTACGCCCATCCGATCGCCCTGCTCAAGGACCTGCGGACCATGGGCGAGACCAGCGTGCTGATCGACCGCTCGCGCAAGCCGCTGGGCCGCAAGGTGCTGCTGCGGGCGATGGAGATCTATCAGCAGCGCTTCGCCGAGCCCGACGGCCGCGTGCCGGCCACGTTCGAGATCATCACGGTGACGGGCTGGGCCCCGCACGAAAGCCAGCAGAAGCCCCTGCGCCCCGGCTCGGCCAAGATGCGGCTGGCCGACGCGCTGAACACGGTCGAGCAGCCGGCGGGCGACAAGGCGGGAAGCTAGGGCGGGCGGCCAGGGCGCTTCAGCCCTAGGGGTTCTCGGAGTTGGCCTTGTCCATCGCCGAGGCGATCTTGCCGAACGAGATCGAGATATTGCCCTGCAAGGCGCCCAGGATGCCGACCAGGGCCAGGGCGATCATGGCGACCATGAAGCCGAGCTCGACGGCCGTGGCGCCGCGCTCGTCGCGCCAAAAGCGGCTCAGAGCAGATCGCGCAGCCAGGCGATCAACGGCAGGTCGGCCGGCGGCATCGGATAGTCCGCCAACTGGTCCGGCTTCACCCATTTCAGCGCCTCGTGCTCCTTGGCGGTCACCAGTCCTTCCCAGCGCCGCAGCAGGTACAGTGGCATGAGTAGGTGAAAGGACTCGTAACTGTGCGAGGCAAAAACGAACGGGGCTAGGCAGGCCTGGGCGACCTTGATGCCCAGCTCCTCGTCCAGCTCGCGGATCAGGCACTGTTCGGGCGTCTCGCCGGGCTCGACCTTGCCGCCGGGAAACTCCCACAGACCGGCCAGTTGCTTGCCCTGGGGGCGCTGGCAGATCAGCACGCGGCCGTCGACATCGATCAGGGCGGCGGCGGCGACGAGGACGGTGGGCTTGGTCATGAGGGCGTTAGTCGGATGCGGCGAGCGGATTGGCAACCTTGAATCCCTCTCTCTTAGAGAGAGGGAGGGGCCCGCCGCGTAGCGGTGGGAGGGTGAGAGGTTACAATCTCTCAGAACCGAGCTCCGACGAAGACAGGGCCATGCGGTCGGTCGGATCGCCGGTGGAATTTGGACCGTTGTTAGAGGCCCGACCGCCCGGGATTTGCTGGTTGACGGTGAAACCTCTCACCCTCCCACCGCCTGCGGCGGCAGGCCCCTCCCTCTCTCTATGAGAGAGGGATTCTTAGGCGTCACCCCACGCTCGCCCGATACTCCCGCTCGACATAGCCGAACCCGTCGAAATCGGCCGGCAGGGCCATGCCCGACAGGTCCTGGCAGGCCATGCCGACGAAGGCGCCGGTGAAGTTGGGCGCGCCCGGGCTGGTGGCCTCGTCCGACAGGATCGAGGCGTCGAACACCTGCGGCAGCCAGGTCCAGGCCTCGCCGTCCAGGCTGAAGGCGAAGCGCAGACGCTCGAAATCGACCTCGACCCGCAGGTGGACCAGGCCGTCGTCGGGCAGCGGGATAGGCGCGGTGAAGGCGTCGGCCTGGGGGCTGTCGGGCAGGGCCGACATCGCCTGGACGTGGCGGCCGTTCTCCTCGTCCCGCGACACGAACAGGTAGTGGAACTTGTTGGCCCCGTAATAGCAGACCAGCCCGGCGGCCTGCTGGTAATGCTCGGGCGCGAAGTCCAGCACCGTGCGGGCGCTGTAGCACATCGCCTGCTGGCGGCGGGCGACCAGGGCCTGGCGGTACTGGCTGCCCATGGTCTCGCGGCCATGCAGGCGCAGCCAGCCGGGGCGCGCGGTCAGGCTGAACAGGTCTTCGGGGAACGGCGAGCGCAGCCACTGGAAGTCCAGCGGCAGGTCGGGGCCGTCGAAGTCGGTCCAGTCCGGCGACGCCGGGAACGGATGCGGCGCCAGGCCCGGCGACGGCGGGGTCAGTTCCGGATCGCCGGACCCGTCGCGGGTGCGCAGCCAGCCGTCGTCGCCCCAGGTCATCGGCTGGATCGCCGTCTCGCGGCCCAGCACGCAGCGGCCGCGGTTGGGCAGCGGACGGCCGCACAGATAGGCCATCCAGGTCGTCCCGTCCGGCGTCTCGACCAGATCGGCGTGGCCGGCCCGCTGCAGCGCCACGTGCGGCCGGTCGCGCGAGGTCAGCACCGGTCCGTCGGGGTGGACTTCGTAGGGCCCTTCCAGGGTCCGCGAGCGGGCCATGGTCACGGCGTGGCCGAAGCCCGTGCCGCCCTCGGCGGTGATCAGGTGGTACCAGCCATCGCGCTTGTAGAGATGCGGCGCCTCGGTCAGGCCCAGGGGCGTGCCGGGGAAGATCAGCTTCCGCTCCCCGACCAGCTTGGCGGCGAAGGCGTCGTACTCCTGGGCCACGATGCCGGCGAAGCGGTTGCGGCCAGGCCGGTGGTCCCACAGCTGGTTCAGCAGCCACTTGCGGCCATCGTCGTCATGGAACAGCGAGGGGTCGAAGCCGCTGCTGTTGAGGAACACCGGGTCCGACCACGGCCCCTCGATGTCGTCGGCCGTGACCAGGTAGTTGTGGAAGTCGCGCAGGGACGCGCCCGACGCCCCGCCCACCGTGGTGCGGCCATAGCGCTTCACGTCAGTGAAGATCAGCCAGAACTTGCCGTCGGCGTGGGTCAGGCACGGGGCCCAGACCCCGCAGCTGTCAGGCGCGCCCAGCATGTTCAGCTGGCTGGGACGGGTCAGGGGCCGGCTCAGCAGCCGCCAGTTCACCAGGTCGCGCGAGTGGTGGATCTGCACGCCCGGGAACCACTCGAAGGTCGAGGTGGCGACGTAATAGTCCTCGCCGACGCGGATGATCGACGGGTCGGGATTGAAGCCCCGCAGGATCGGGTTGTGGATCAGGTCTTGCGGCATGAAGGCTCTACAGGGCGGGAACGGTGACGGGCTTGGCGGCCGGCGGCGTGTTGGCGGGGTCGCGGACCAGGGTCCACAGCAGGGCGGCGCCGGCCAGGTCCAGCACGCCCAGGGCGACGAAGAACGGATCGTAGCCGACCGTGGCCACCAGGCCCCCGATCAGCAGCGAGAAGATCAGCACGCCCAGATTGCCGAAGAACCCGGCCATGCCGGCCACCGTCGCCACCTCGCTCTTGCGAAACAGGTCCGACGACATGGTGATCACCGTCACCGACAGGGTCTGGTGGGCGAATCCGCCCAGGCACAGCAGGGCGATGGCCAGGTAGGGGCTTTCGACACGACCCACGAACATCATGCCGGTCATCAACACCGCCCCCAGGGTGAAGGCCCAGCGACGGGCGTTGATCAGGCTGACGCGGCGCTTCTGCAGGAACAGCACCACGGCCGGGCCGAACAGGCAGCCTATGTCGGCGGCCACGAACGGCAGCCAGGCGAACATCGCGATCTGGGCCAGGTCGAAATGGCGCACGGTGGTCAAGTACAGCGGCACCCAGAACGACAGCGTGCCCCACGTCGGGTCGGCCAGGAACCTGGGCAGGGCGATGCCCCAGAAGTTGCGCTGGGTCAGCAGCTTGGCCATCGACGGCTTGGCCCCGCCGTCCTCCAGGTGAGTCTCCTGGCCGGAGGCGATCAGGTCGCGCTCGGCGTCCGACAACGCCTTGTGCTTGTCGGGCGACTGGTAGGCGAAGAGCCAGAGCACCACCCACAGCAGGCCCAGGCCGCCGGCCACGAGGAAGGCGGCTCGCCAGTTCCAGAGCAGGATCGACCAGGCCACCAGCGGCGGCGCGAGCACGGCCCCCATGGAGGCGCCGATGTTGAAGAACCCGCCGGCGAAGCCTCGCTCCTTGGCCGGGAACCAGGTCGACACCGCCTTCATTCCGGCCGGCTGGGCGCATCCCTCGGCCACGCCCAGGGCGCCGCGCATGCCCAGCAGCATCTGCCAGTTGCCGGCCAGGCCGTGAGCCATGGTGATCAGCGACCAGGCCGTGGCGAACAGGGCGAAGCCCAGCTTCAGCCCGATCGAGTCCAGCACGTAGCCGCACAGGGGCTGCAGCATGACGCCCAGCTGGAACGCGCCGGTGATCCAGGAATATTCCTGGGGGCCGATGTGCAGGTCGGCCAGCACAGTCGGGGCCGCGACGCCCAGGGTGCTGCGGGTCAGGTAGTTGAGCACCGCGCCCAGCATCACCAGACCGATCATCCACCAGCGCAGGGCCCGGATCTTGCCGCTCATGCGTTTCTCCCCAGCTCCGCCTGTGACGGCCCGGCCGCGACGGTAGCGGTAACAGGCATAGACGGGCCCACTATCATTCGCAAGGCGAGTGGCCTGACCATCCCGACCAAGGTCTGACCAATGGATCGATCTTCGCCGTGGCCGCGTTTGTTCCCCGGAACAACCCGAAGGAGACCCCGATGAGCGTCGAAGATCGCCTGGTGAAGAGCGCCGCCCTGATCGGCGTGAAGATCAATGACGCCGGCGGCCACAAGCTGGGCGTGATCCGCGAGGTGTTCATCGATCGCGACGCCGGCATCTCCCGCTACGTGGCCGTCGAACCGGCGGGCCTGTTCGCGGCCGGCGGCAAGTTCCGCCCCCTGCCCTGGCGCCTGCTGACCTGGGACGACAAGGACGAGGTCTATGTCGCCGACCTGACCAAGGACCGCTTCAAGGAGGCCCCGGCCTACGACCGCGACCAGCTGGGCAGCGCCACCTACGGCTGGGCCGCGCAAGTGGAGCGGTTCTTCGAAACGCCCTAGTTCTCCGAAATGAAACTCGACGGAGTAATGCGGCAAAGCTAGACCCCCCCCAGGTAGTATTTCGGGGGGCGTTTTCTGTGGTTAAGTCGAGTGTATTCGCGCGCGCCAAGCGCACGCGTCTGTTGGGTTGCAGTGTCTTGGCGCTGACGATGGGGATGGGCGGCGCCGCCTATGCGGACTGTCTACCGGTCGCCCCCACGCCGACGACGCCCATGGTCTGTTCCGGGACCACCGCCGACATGATCACCGTATCCACCAGCGGCGCGATCAACGTCGAGGCCGGCGCGGTCCTGCAGAAGCCCAACAGCGAAAACTACGCCCTGGTCGTCACCTCGCAGGCCGGCGCAGTCGCCGGCACGACGGTGACGCTCAATGTCGACGGCTTGCTCTCCGGCGGCCCATACGACACCGCCGTTCGGGCCGTCAGCGTGGGCGCCAACAACAGTTTTCCGGCCACCCGGCTGGACGTGACGGTGGGGAAGACCGGCAGGGTCGAAGGCGGCCGGGGCGTGTGGCTCTACGGCACGAACAACGCGGGCTGGGCCCCCGTCATCGGCACGGTCGACAACAGCGGCATGATCGTCTCGACCTGGTTTTCCGGGGCCCTGGACGCGAACGACGTGCAACTCGCGGGCTTCCAATCGGTCACCAACCGCGCCGGCGGCGTCATCATGGGCGCTTACGGCGCCATCACCGCCGCGGTCGGGGTCCTGAACAACGCCGGCATCATCGATGGCGGCTGGAAGTCGGCCTACAGCTTCACCTACAACGGCTACAGCAGCTTCGCGGTGTACCCCCAGTCGGTGACCAACACCGGCACGATGTCCGCGAGCGGCTACAACGCCACGATCCTCCTGCCCACGGGCTTCGTTCCGATCACCAACAGCGGCATGATCCGCAACGACGGGACCTCGGCCGCGATCGAGACGACCGGCGTCCTGACCCTGACCAACCACGTCGGCGGCGTCATCCAGAGCGTCGTCCCGACCGCCATCCGCGCCGCGGGCGGCACGATCGTCAACGCCGGGACGATCAACGGCGGGATCCTCACCCAGAGCTCCGCCACCCTGCTGGACAACAGCCAGGGGACCATCAACGGCGCCGTGCAGTTCGGCTCGGCCGACGACACCCTGATCGCGCGCTGGGACGCCGCCACGGGCCAGATCGCGGGGATTTCCGGCGCCATCAACGGCGGCGGCGGCACGAACACCCTGCGCTTCGACTTCGCCCAGGACGCGACGCTCGACTCGCTCGCCCAGGTCGCGCTGCCGACCAACTTCCAGAAGCTGGGCACGATGATCGGCGCCAACGCGACGCTGACGCTCAACGGCGACGCGGTCGACGGCCTTCTGATCGGCGGCGCGGGCCGGTTCGTCACCACCGGCAAGGTGACGAGCAACGGCGCGGCGTTCGTCACGACGGTGGGCCCGCCCTACGACTACAACGTCTCGCTCGGCTTCAAGAACACCGGCGAGATCGCCTCGACCTTCTCGCCGCCCGGCGGGGCGGTCCAGCCGTCCGACTACGCGCTGGCCCTGCAGAACCTGAAGGAGTTCGTCAACACCGGCGCGATCACCGCGACGCGCGGCGGCGCGGTTCTGGCGAACTTCCTGTGGTCGACGCCCGGCGGGACCTTCACCAACAGCGGCACGATCGTCGCCGACGGCACGGCGGCCAACGTCGGCTCGGCCAACTTCGTCAACAGCGGCACGATCCGCTCGACCGCCGGCGTCGGCCTGGCGCTCGGCAACTACGGCATGACGGGGAGCAACACCGGCGCGATCGAAGGCGGCACGTACGGGGCGACCGTGTACGGCGCGCTCTCCAACAGCGGGACCATCAAGGCGACCAACGGCTTCGGCGTGCAGATCAGCAGCGCCACGTTCGAGAACCTGGCCGGCGGCGTCGTCACCGGTTCCAAGGGGTCCCTGTCCAGCGGCTACAACGCCCGCGCCATCAACGCCGGCACGCTTAACGGCGACGTCGACTTCACCGCCGGCTATTCCTCGGCCGACGTGTTCATCGACAAGGGCGGCGTCCTGAACGGCGGCCTGCTGATGGGCAGCGGCGAGGACGTGTTCGTCACCAGCGTCGACAACTACGCCGACGGCAAGTTCAAGAACATCACCGGCACGGTCGACGGCGGCGACGGCGTCGACCGCCTGATCCTGCGGGTGGCCGCCGACACCACCACCAAGGCGGCCTCCGCCCTGAACTTCGAACGGACCGTCTACGAGCTCGGCAACGACGCCAAACTGACCCTGACGTCCGACCAGACCCTGACCACGATGCTGATGCTGGCGGGCAAGGGCAAGGTCGACCTGTCGGCCGACATGAACCTCACCGACAGCTACGGCGTCGTGGTCACCACGCCGTTCGACGGGTCGTACAGCGATCTGGGCGAGGTCTCGATCGTCAGCCGCGGCGCGCTCTCGTTCAAGAGCACCAACTATTCGGGCGTCGGCGTCGCGCTGGGGGACAAGTCGTCGTTCGAGAACGCCGGCGCGATGACCGTCGTGGGCCGTCCGTTCACCTCGCCCGCGACGGCGGGGATCACGGGCGGAACCGTGGTGACCAACTCCGGCACGATCGTCCTGGACGGCGCCGTCGCGATCAGCGGCGCCCTCAAGATCGTCAACACCGGCAGCATCGTCCAGTCGGAGACGGGGCAGACCTCGCTGGGTGTGAACAACGCCCAGGTCGTCGAGAACAGCGGCGTCATCAACACCGCTGGCGATGCGGTCATGCTGTATTACTACAACTACTATACGCCGACCGACACCTCGCCGAGCGTCACCAACAGCGGCGTGATCCACAGCACGGCCGGCAACGCGATCATCCAATACACCTCCGCCGCCTCGACGATCACCAACACGGCCACCGGCCAGATCATCAGCGACACGGCGCTGGCGATCAGCACCGGCGGTTACGCCGACACGGTCCGCAACGACGGCTCCATCGTCGGCGCGATCAACCTGTCGTACGGCGACGACCGGCTCGAGAACTACGGCGCGATCACCGGCGCGGTGAACCTGGGCGACGGCAACGACACCTTCGTCCAGTGGGTGGGCGGCAAGATGACGGGCACTGTGGACGGCGGCTACGGCCTGGACACCCTGGTCGTCGACTCCACCGGCGGCGGCAAGGTCACGGGCTCCCAGTTCGTCAATTTCGAAAGCTTCAAGCAGATCGGCGGCGGCAGCATCAGCTATGCCGGCGACTTCGGAACGGGCCCGATCGTCCTGGAGGACAGTTCGGCGATCGTGCTGGCCGGCGACACCGTGACCACCACCGGCGGCGTCACCTTCAGCGGCGGCGCGGGGTCCGAGCACCTCACGGTCGAAGGCTCGATCTCGGGCGGCGTCTCGCTGGGCGACGGCGTCGACACGGTCGTCAATCGCGGCGCGATCGGCGGGTCCGTCAACCTGGGCGCCGGTGACGACAGCTTCACCGAACTCGACACCTCGACCGTCGCCGGCTCGATCGACGGCGGCGCGGGCAACGACACCTACATCCTCGAGCTCACCAGCAACCGCCTCGCCCTGCGTAATCGCACAGGCTTCGAAAACCTGGGCGTGACCGGGTCGGGGAACCTGACCCTGACGCTCGACCAGAACTGGGATTCCATCCGGCTGGCCGGCGAGCACACCCTCCACCTGACCTCCGACGGCTACACCGTCGGCAGCGTGTCCGCCGGGGACGACGACCAGGCCGTGCGGCTCGACGCCGACGTCGCCCAGGTCGACCTGGGCGGCGGCGGCGATTTCCTGCAGATCGATTTCGACCAGCTCGCCGGCGTCTACAAGGGCGGCGCGGGCAACGACACCGTGCGCTTCGCCACGGTCCCCATGACCGTCTCCGGTTCGCTGAGCGGCTTCGAGACGATTTTCCTGGAGAGCGGCCAGATGGCCGTATCCGGCGTCTTAGGCGCGGCCGGCGAAACCGTGACCTTCGACGGCGACGCCGCCAGAACGCTGTCGATCCTGTCCGGCGGCGTGCTGGCGGGCACGGTGCGCCTGGGCGGCGGCGACGACGTGTTCTCGCTGGCGGCCGGCGGCCAACTGCTCGGCACGGTGTTGGGCGGTAGAGGGGACGACAAGGTCGTGATCGACCTGACGTCCGACCTGTCGCTGCGCGGCGACCAGCTCCAGCAGTTCGAGACCCTGCAGGTCACCGGCACGGGCGCGCTGAACTTCACGGGCGGCGCGGCCAAGTTCGATCACCTGGTCACCAACAACAAGGACCTCACCCTGGCCGCCGGCGCCAGCCTGGAGGCGGGCGACCTGACGCTGGACGGCGCGGCCAACACCATGACCGTGGCCGGGGCCTTCACCGGCGCGGTCGACCTGGGCGCCGGCGACGACGTCCTGCGCCTGACCACCGGCGGGACCTTCACCGGTTCGGCCCAGGGCGGGGCGGGCCAGGATCGTCTCGAACTGGCCCTGGGCGGCACGGACGCCGCGCCGATCGCGCTGGGCGCCACGCCGTTCAACGGCTTCGAGGTCCTGAGCGTCCAGTCGGGCGTGATCAGCGTGTCCGGCGGCTACGGCTTCGACAGCATAGCGGTCAACAACGGCCGCCTGATCGGCCTGGCCGGCTCGCAACTGACCGCGTCGACCATCACCGTGGCGCAGGGCGCGACCTTCGGCTCGGCCGGATCGGTGACCGGCGACATCACCGTGGCCGGCACGCTCAGCCCCGGCGCTTCGCCGGGCACGATGACGGTGACGGGCAATGTCGCCCTGGCCGCGGGCTCGACCTCGCTGTTCGAGTTCACCCCGACCGTCAGCGACCAGCTGGTGGTGTCGGGCACGGTGACGATCGCCCAGGGCGCCACCCTGAAGCTGACCGGCGCCTCGGCCCTGACGCCCGGCCGCCGCATCGACCTGATCACCGCCGGCGGCGGCATCGTCGGTTCGTTCTCGACCATCGACGGCGCGCAGGGGCTGAACCTGCACATCGAGCAGTCGACCAACCGCCTGCAGGCCCTGGGCCTGTTCACCACCGACACGACGTTCTCGTCGCAGGTCTCGACCCTGATCGGCCAGTTCAACACCGCCCTGGTCGACAACACCGTCAGCGCCTCGCTGATCGCCGCCCTGCCGGCCCTGGTCGACCCGACCACCAGCAGGAGCGATCCGCGCGCCCTGGCCCGGGTCACGCCCCAGGCCTATGCGTCGGCGACCCAGCTGGCGATCGAGGAAGGCCTGTCGATCGTCGACGCCTCGCGCAACCAGGCCCGCTTCGCGCCCCAGACGCCCGGCCTGTTCGGCTTCGGCCAAGGGATAGCCAGCCGCCGCACCCTGGACGGCGACGCCGCCGTCGGCGTGGCGGAGGGCAAGATCGACACTACCGGCGGCCTGGCCGGCGTCGGCTACGGCGTCGAGTCGGCCTGGGCCGGGGTCTTCGTCGGCTACCTGAACGGCCGCCAGCGCATCAGCGACCTGGACGTCCGCACCAGCACCGACAGCTTCGTGATCGGCGCCCAGGGGCAAGTCCGGATCGGCGGCTTCCAGCTGGGCGCCATGGCGGCCCACGACGGCGCCGACGCCGATACGCGCCGCGCCGCCCCCGGCGGGACGACCGCGAACGGCGACTACAAGCTCAAGAGCTGGATCGCCGACGTCAACCTGTCGTACCGCGCGCGACTGAACGGCGACTGGGCCGTGCAGCCGCGCCTGGGCGCCAGCTATGTCGGCGCCACGCGCGACGGCCTGGTCGAACGCGGCGGCGGGGCCTTCGCCCTCAGCGTCCAGGGCGACAAGTCCTCGGCCTGGTTCGTCGACGGCCAGGTGGAGGTGCTGGGCGGCCAGACGGCCGGCGCGCGCCTGCATCCCTACGCCTCGCTGGGCTTCCGCTCGACGGCCGGCGGCGGCGACACCGCAGCGTCCGCCGGCCTGACCGGCTTCCCGACGCCGATCGGCGCCGTCGGGCTGGACCGCAGCGGGACCCTGGCCACCGTCGGCGCCGGCGCGGGCTACGACGTCACCCCCGGCATGACCCTGTCGGCGACCTATGCCGGCGAGTTCGGCGACGGCGGACGACAGGCGCTGCTGGTCGGCCTGAACTGGAAGTTCTGACCCTGAATTCGGAGACCCGCATCCCGGTGCGGGTCTCCGAAGCCTTGCGACAAAAGGACTTTCCAAGCACAGCCCTTGACTTCGCACCTGCAATAAACGACATAGCGGCTACGCCATCTGGCGTTATCGGTGCTCCAGCCGCGTGAGGGACCTTCCTGGTCCAGCCTGTCGAGCGCCCTGAAAGCTTCTCATCAGACCGCCCGTGTCACGCGGGGCGCTCCCCACCGACCCGCCGCCAGGCGAGCCGTGCGAGGATCGCATGCGCCGTCTCGTGGCTGCACGAAAGCATCTGACTTGACTCAATTCACCGATCTCGGCCTCGCCAAACCCCTGCTGAAGGCGCTGACCGACAAGGGCTACACCACGCCCACCCCGATCCAGGCGCAAGCCATCCCGACCGTGCTGTCGGGCCGCGACCTGCTGGGCATCGCCCAGACCGGCACCGGCAAGACCGCCGCCTTCGCCCTGCCGATCCTGCACCGCCTGGCCGAGGACCGTAAGCCGGCCCCGCGCCGCGGCTTCCGCTGCCTGGTCCTGTCCCCGACCCGCGAGCTGGCCACCCAGATCGCCGACAACTTCAAGGCCTACGGCGCCCACATGGGCTTGACCGTCGCCACCATCTTCGGCGGCGTGAAGTACGGCCCGCAGATGAAGGCCCTGGCGGCCGGCGTCGACGTGGTCGTGGCCACCCCGGGCCGCCTGATGGACCACCTGGGCGAAAAGTCCGCCCACCTGAACGGCGTCGAGATCTTCGTCCTCGACGAAGCCGACCAGATGCTGGACCTGGGCTTCGTGGTGCCGATCCGCAAGATCGCCAGCCAATTGCCCAAGGAACGCCAGAACCTGTTCTTCTCGGCCACCATGCCCAGCGAGATCGGCAAGCTGGCCGGCGAGCTGCTGAAGAACCCGGCCCAGGTGTCGGTCACCCCGCAAGCCACCACGGTCGAGCGCATCGACCAGTCGCTGATCTTCATCGAAGCCCAGCGCAAGCGTCCCCTGCTGGCCGAACTGCTGGCCGACAAGGCCGTCGAGCGCGCCATCGTCTTCACCCGCACCAAGCGCGGCGCCGACCGCGTGGCCAAGTACCTGACCGCCAGCGGCATCGAGTCCGCCGCCATCCACGGCGACAAGACCCAGGGCCAGCGCGAACGGGCCCTGGCCTCGTTCAAGGCCGGCGAGGTCAAGGCCCTGATCGCCACCGACATCGCCGCGCGCGGCATCGACGTCAACGACATCAGCCACGTGTTCAACTACGAGCTGCCCAACGTGCCGGAGGCCTATGTCCACCGGATCGGCCGCACCGCCCGCAAGGGCAAGGACGGCGTGGCCATCAGCTTCTGCGCCGATGACGAGCGTCCGCTGCTGAAAGACATCCAGAAGGCCACCCGCCAGACGATCCCGACCTTCGACCGTCGCAACGACAAGAACCTGGCGGCCGCCGCGGCCGTGGCCGACAAGCTGGCTCCGCCGGAGAAGTACGTCGATCCGCGCCGCGCCGACCCGCGCAACAACGTCCCCTCGGAACTGCGCCGCCAGCGCAACCGTCCGGCCAAGGGCGGCGGCCAGGGCCAGAAGGCTCAAGGTCAGGGCCAGGGCAAGCCGGGCGGCCAAGGTCGCACCGACAACCGTGGCCGCAACGGCGGCGGCCAGGGTCAGGGTCAAGCCGCCCAGGGCCAGGCCCGTTCGGGCGGCGGCGACTTCCGCGGCCCCAAGCGCGCGGCCGCCCCGTCGGAACGCTGGAACCCGATCGACTAAGGCCCCGCAGCCGCTCGATCCCATCAGAAACGCCCGCCGCGGGAGACCGGGGCGGGCGTTTTCGTTTGGGCGTCCAGCTGTGATCAGGGCCAGCGGCTTGACCCAAACAGCGCCTTGGCGGCCTGCTGGACGGGCAAATTCGTCGAGGTCGTCATGCGCAAGTTCAATTCCCGCCCCACGGCCTTCGTGCTGACCTCGACCATCCATGGGACGATGCTGGTCAACCGGCACGACTATCATCGTCTGGCGGACGGCGGCGGCTACGGCGTGGGCCACCAACTGCTGGAGACCTCGGCCTTCGATCCGGAAGAGGTCAATGTCGTGCTGCAACTGCTGGAGATGCGGCGCAGCCACTTCGGCGACGGGGTCATGGCGCTTGATTGCGGGGCCAATATCGGCGTGCACACGATCGAGTGGGCGCAGCTGATGCATGGCTGGGGCGAGGTCGTGGCCTTCGAGGCCCAGGAGCGGATGTTCTACGCCCTGGCCGGTAACATCACGCTCAACAACTGCTTCAACGCCCGGGCCATCTGGGCGGCGATCGGCCAGGAGGCCGGGATCATCGCCGTGCCCGCCCCCGACTATTTCACGCCCTCCAGCTTCGGCAGCCTGGAGATTCGCCAGACGGCGACCACCGAGTTCATCGGCCAGACGATCGACTACGCGGCGGCCCAGCCCACCCGGCTGATGGCGATCGACGACCTGGGCCTGACGCGCCTGGACTTCATCAAGATCGACATCGAGGGCATGGAGATGGACGCCCTGCTGGGCGCCCGGGCCACGATCGCGGCCTGCAGGCCGCAGATGCTGATCGAGCGGATCAAGGCCGACGAGGCCGCCCTGCGCGCCTTCCTGACCGAGCACGGCTACGCGGTGTTCGAGGCGGGCATGAACCTGCTGGCGGTGCACGAGACGGACCCGGCCAAGGGGCTGATCGCGGGGGGGTGAGAGCTCGGCCGGGACGCCGCAAAAAGAAAACGCCCGCCCCGGTTTCCCAGGGCGGGCGTTTCCAGATCACCAAGCGCTCGGGGCTTAAACCAGCGCCCCGTGGCAGTGCTTGAACTTCTTGCCCGACCCGCAGGGGCAGGCGCCGTTGCGGGCGGTGAATTCCCAGCCTTCCGGCAGGACCGAGACCGGGAGGGCCTCGCGCTGCTCGGGCGACAGGCCCTCCGGAAGGGCCCCGGCCACCGCGACGTTCTCGCCGCTGAGCGGGTCCAGGTGCACCTCGACCAGGCCTTCCGGCGAATGCAGCGGCTCGGGCTCGGCATAGGCGATCTCGACCGTCATCAGCCAGCGGGTGGTGTTGGTGCGCAGGTCGCCCAGCAGCTTCTCGAACAGCGAGAAGGCCTCGGTCTTGTACTCGTTCAGCGGGTCGCGCTGGCCGTAGCCGCGCAGGCCGATGACGTTGCGCAGGTGGTCCAGGTGCATCAGGTGCTCGCGCCACTGCAGATCGATCATCTGCAGCAGGAAGTTCTTTTCCACCGAGCGCATCTGCTCGGGGGTGATGATCACTTCGCGCTCGGCGGCGTAGGCGTCGGCGGCCTTGGTGATGCGTTCGCGCATCTCCTCGTCGCCGATGCCTTCCTCGGCGGCCCATTCCTTCAGCGGCAGGGTCAGGCCCAGGATCGCCTGGACGCGCTCGTCCAGGCCCTCGATGTCCCACTGCTCGGCATAGGCCTTGGGCGGCATGTAGCGGGCGACAAAGTCGTCGACCACGTCATGGCGCATCTCGGTGATGATCTCCGAGAGGTCGGTCGCCTCCATGAACTCCTGGCGCTGCTCGAACACGGCCTTGCGCTGGTCGTTGACGACGTCGTCGTACTTCAGGAGGTTCTTGCGGATCTCGTAGTTGCGCTGCTCGACGCGCTTCTGGGCGGTGGCGATGGCGTTGTTCAGCCACTTGTGGGTGATCGCCTCGCCTTCCTGGACGCCGAAGGTGCGCATGATCGCGTCCAGGCGCTCGCCGGCGAAGATGCGCAGCAGGTCGTCCTCGCACGACAGGAAGAACTTCGAACGGCCTGGGTCGCCCTGACGGCCCGTACGGCCGCGCAGCTGGTTGTCGATGCGGCGGCTTTCGTGGCGCTCGGTGCCCAGCACGAACAGGCCGCCGGCCGCGAGGGCCTGGGCCTTGGCGGCCGAGATCTCGACTTCCAGTTCGGCGCGCTGGGCCAGCTCGTCCTCGTGGGTCGGGGTGATGCCCAGGCCCTTCTGCTGCTGGCGCCAGTTGGCCAGGCGCATGTCCATGTTGCCGCCCAGCTGGATGTCGGTGCCGCGGCCGGCCATGTTGGTGGCGATGGTCACCGCGCCGGGCACGCCCGCGTCGGCGACGATGCCGGCTTCCTGCTCGTGGAAGCGCGCGTTCAGCACCTGGTGCGGAATGCCCTTGTGCTTCTTGCCTTCCCATTCCCAGTCATAGGTCGACAGCAGCTTGGACAGCTCTTCCGACTTCTCGATCGACACGGTGCCGACCAGGATCGGCTGGCCGCGCGCGTGGCAGTCGGTGATCTGCTTGAGGATCGAGTCGTTCTTCTCGCGCTCGGTGCGATAGACCTCGTCGTCGTCGTCGATGCGCAGGACCGGACGGTTGGTCGGGATTTCGCTGACGCCCATCTTGTAGATGTCGTCGAATTCCTGGGCCTCGGTCGCGGCCGTGCCGGTCATGCCGGCCAGCTTCTTGTAGAGGCGGAAGTAGTTCTGGATGGTCACCGAGGCCAGGGTCTGGTTCTCGGGCTGGATGTTGGCGCCTTCCTTGGCCTCGATGGCCTGGTGCAGGCCTTCCGACAGCCGGCGGCCGGTCATCATGCGGCCGGTGAACTCGTCGATCAGGATCACCTCGCCGTCCTTGACGATGTAGTCCTTGTCGAACGTGTACAGCACGTTGGCGCGCAGGGCCTGGTTGACGTGGTGCACGACCGAGATGTTGGCGGCGTCGTAGAGGCCGGCGGTGTCCTCGGCCAGGTGGCCGCCCGCCATCAGGATCTCTTCGATGCGCTCCTGGCCTTCCTCGGTGAGGATGACCTGCTTCTGCTTCTCGTCGTGATCGTAGTTGGTCTTGTCCTTGATGAGATCCTTCACCAGGACGTCGATGATCTTGTAGAACTCGCTGCGGTCCTCGGTCGGGCCCGAGATGATCAGCGGGGTGCGGGCCTCGTCGATCAGGATCGAGTCCACTTCGTCGACGATGACGTAGTGGTGGCCGCGCTGGACCATCTCCTCGACGCTGTAGACGAGGTTGTCGCGCAGGTAGTCGAAGCCGAATTCGTTGTTGGTGCCGTAGGTGATGTCGCTGCGATAGGCGCGCTGGCGCTCGCCTTGGCTCAAGCCGTTGACGATCACGCCGTACGACAGGCCCAGGAAGTTGTGGATCTGGCCCATCCACTCGGCGTCGCGCTTGGCCAGGTAGTCGTTCACGGTGATGACGTGGACGCCCTTGCCTTCCAGCGCGTTGAGGTAGGTGGGCAGGGTGGCGACCAGGGTCTTGCCCTCGCCGGTGCGCATTTCCGAGATGCCGCCGCCGTGCAGGACCATGCCGCCGACCATCTGGACGTCGAAGTGGCGCATGCCCAGCACGCGCTTGCCGGCCTCGCGGACCACGGCGAACGCTTCCGGCAGCAGGTCCTCGAGGGTTTCGCCCTTGGCCAGGCGGGCCTTGAACTCGTCGGTCTTGGCCTTCAGGGCCTCGTCCGACAGCGCGGCGTATTCCGGCTCCAGGGCGTTGATCTTCGCCACCTTGGCGGACATCGCCTTGACTTTGCGTTCGTTGGAAGAGCCGAAGAACTTTTTGGCGAAGCCGAGCATGAAGTGAGGGTTCCGGAGCGGGTGTCTGTGAGGCCGGCGCTAGGGCTTGAAGGCCTTCACTACGGTAAATTATAGGCGTCGAAGCTAGCGGGATTTCCACTTCTTGTACGCGCGCGGAGACTTAAGCACCGGCCTAGCGGGTGTCAACGCGAGGCGGGGGCCCGTGGTTACGGTTTGCGCCCGGTTTAACCGCTTCGCGCGTTTTCCGATCCATATCGCGAAGCTGTTTCCTCTTGGCGATAAACCGCGCTAGAGCGCTGAGGAATAGTCAGCCGGAGATCGGCCCCAGATGAATATTGGTAAGCCTCGTGCGTATGGCCTCGCGGCCATCCTGGTCCTCAGCCTGTTGATCGCCGCCTGCGGCCGAAACAAGGCCGACGAGCGTCCGCCCGAACCCGGCGACACCGCCGTCGCCCGGGTCGACGGGCACACGGTGTGGGCTTCGGACGTCAAGCGCGAGGCCGTGGCCCAGGGGCTGATCAGCGAAGGCGAGCCGCTGGACATCGGTTCGGACCTGTTCCGCCAGCGCCTGGACGAGGTGATCGACCAGAAGCTGCTGGCCTCAGAGGCCCTCAAGCAGAAGCTGGACAAGGATCCGGTGGCCCAGCGCCGCCTGGCCGCCGCGCGCGAGCGCATCCTGGGCGACATGCTGGTGGAAAGCGTCGTCGAGAAGGCCGTCAACGAGAACGCCATCCGCGGCCTCTATGCCGAGCAGCAGAAGCTGTCCAAGCGCTCGGAGGAGATCCGCGCCCGCCAGATCCTGGTCGGCAGCCAGGCCGACGCCGAGGCGGTCAAGAAGCTGCTGATCGCCGGCGCGTCGTTCGACGCCCTGGCCATGGAACGCTCGACCGACCCGGCCACCCGCTTCAACGGCGGCGACCTGGGCTATTTCACCGTCGACGTCATGCCGCCGGCCTATGCCGGGGCCCTGCAGGGCGCCGAGAAGGGCGCGCTAGTCGGTCCGTTCCAGACCGAGGGCGGCTGGGCCGTGCTGCGCGTCGAGGACAAGCGCCTGGAGGAACCGATCACGCTGGAGGCCGCCCGGCCGCAGATCGTGCGCTTCCTGACCTATGACCAGGTCCGCGACCTGCTGGAGAAGCTGCGCGGCGGCTCCAAGGTCGAGATGCTGACCGGCAAGCCCCAGGACGTGCCCGGCGCCCCGCAGGAGCCGGCCTCGGCGCCTCCCGGCTCGGCCGACCAGGCCCCCTCCTCCGACCTCGACGACGCCCCGCCAGCGTCCGCTCCCGCCGCTCAAGCTCCGGCCAAGAAATGACCAAGACTCCTAAGCCAGCGGTCAAGAAGACCGCCAAGGCCGCTCCGAAAGCCGCCGCGAAGGCCGCGCCCGCCTCGACCCCGGCCGAGATCGTCGGCCAGGTCGGCGCCAGCGTCGGCCACACCCTGGAGCGGGCGCTGGACCCGCTGACCGCCGCCCTCAAGCGCGCCGGCCTGCGCCGCGCCCAGAAGGACGCCAGCCAGGGTTCGCCCGAAGCCGTCCAGGCCGCCAAGCCGGCCGCCGCCTCGCCCGCTCCGGGCAAGCCGGGCCTGGCCGTCTCGCCGCTGGCCGTGCCGTTCCCGACCATCCCGCCGATCGCCGGGGTCGAGATCGCCACCGGCCGGGCCGGCTTCTACAAGCATGCCCGCGAGGACATGCTGCTGATGCGCTTCGCCGAGGGCACCAGCTGCGCCGGCGTGTTCACCCGCCACGGCGTCGGCTCGGCCCCGGTCGACTGGTGCAAGCGTCAGCTGGCCGCCAGCAAGGGCGAGGATGTCCGCGCCCTGGTGGTCAACGCCGGCTGCGCCAACAGCTTCACCGGCAAGCCGGGGGCCGACGCGGTGCGCCGGGTGGCCACGGCCGTGGGCAAGCGCTTCGACTGCCGCCAGCGCGACGTGATGATGGCCTCGACCGGCGTGATCGGCGTCATCCTGGACGACAGCAAGATCATCTCGAACCTGCGCGAGGTGGAGACCCGCTTCACCGAGGACGCCTGGGCCGGCGCGGCCTCGGCGATCATGACCACCGACACCTTCCCGAAGGGCGCCTACGCCACGGCGGTGATCGACGGCCATGAGGTCCGGATCGCGGGCGTCGCCAAGGGCTCGGGCATGATCGCGCCCGACATGGCCACCATGCTGGCCTTCGTGGCCACCGACGCGGCCATCGCCCCGGCCGCCCTGCAGACCCTGGTCAGCCTCTACACCCGCACCACCTTCAACTGCGTGACGGTGGACGGCGACCGCTCGACCAACGACACCCTGCTGTTGTTCGCCACCGGCAAGTCGGGCGCGCCCAAGATCCACCGCGCGGGCGACCGCCGCCTGGCCGACTTCCGCGAGAAGCTGGAGGCCGTGCTGCTGGACCTGGCCCTGCAGCTGGTCCGCGACGGCGAGGGCGCCAGCAAGTTCGTCAAGATCACCGTCAACGGCGCCGAGAGCCCGCTGTCGGCCCGCAAGATCGCCCGCACCATCGCCGAGAGCCCGCTGGTCAAGACCGCCTTCGCCGGCGAGGACGCCAACTGGGGCCGCATCGTCATGG
Source organism: Caulobacter sp. 05L422 (assembly GCF_056397765.1). Lineage (NCBI taxonomy): Bacteria > Pseudomonadati > Pseudomonadota > Alphaproteobacteria > Caulobacterales > Caulobacteraceae > Caulobacter > Caulobacter sp. 05L422. The sequence continues at coordinate 77,413 of NZ_JBFTOB010000004.1, forward strand.
CCGTGGGCCGCGCCGACGAGCCGGTCAATCGCGAGCGCATCAGCGTCAAGTTCGGCGACCTCTACGCCGCCCGCGACGGCTTGGTCTCGGCCGAATACGACGAGGCGGCGATGAGCAAGTACGTCAAGAAGCAGGAGTTCGAGGTCTCGGTGGACGTCGGCGTCGGCAAGGGCTCGGCCACGGTGTGGACCTGCGACCTGACCAAGCAGTACGTGGCGATCAACGGGGATTACCGGAGCTAGGGCTCCTCAACACCAACGATCGGATCCGACCATGGCCGACGACACCCCCATCAACCTCCAGGACATCGCCGACGCCTGCCGCGAGGCGGGCTATGTCGTCGCCGAGATCGACCGTGGCCTGGAGGTGTCCGGGTCCGACGACGGCGGGGCCTTCTACCTGTTCCCCGAGGGCGACTGGCTGCAGGTGCGCTGCCAGGTGTTCGACCAGGCCGACCTGGATCAGGCCCGCAGCCTGGACGCCCTGTTCGAGACCGTGGCCCGCGCCCAGTTCCGGATGATCGGCTGCCGGTTCGGCTTCGACGTGCTGACCGGCCTGTGGCTGGTCGCCGACCTCTATCCGGGTTTCGAGCCCGAGCGCCTGCCGGCCGTGCTGGAGCAGCTGGCCTTCGTCTGGAGCTCGCTGGGCGAGGTGCTGGACGCCGCGCTGAAGGGGACCGTCGTCGACGAGGTCGCCCTGGACGCGGCGTTCGAGCTGGAGCCGGACGGGCGGCCGAACTAGACGGCTTTGGCCTTGGCCCGCAGCCACAGGCAATAGCCGACCGTCACCGCGATCCCCGCGATCAGCGCCGCGCACCCGCCGAACGTCGCCACCCGGATCGGCGCGAACACCCAGAGCGCGGCGTAGGCCAGACCGCTCAGCACCATGGACCAGCCGCCGACCCGCTTGGCCTGTTGGGCCCGGACGCTGGGGACGAAGGTCTTGGGCATGCGGTTGCCGTACCAGGCGACCATCAGCCCGTTGACGCCGATGACCAGCCTCAGGACCGTGTCGGCGTCGATAGCGCCCAGCCTGCGCGCCAGGGTCGCGCCCAGCGCCAGGGCGATCATGCCGCCGGCCCAGGCCAGGCCCTCGGTCATTTCCCGGTGGATCGTGTCCTTGCTCATCGTGCTGGCTCCTTCGTGGGTTCGGCCTGGGGCTCCTCCGCGCCCAGGCCGAACGAGTGGACGAAGCCCAGCAGCGCCTCTTCGAGCACCGAGAGCTTCAGGTGGTAGATCACGGACTTGCCGGCCTTCTCGGCGTGCACCAGCTCGGCCTCCTTCAACACCGCGAAGTGCGCCGACATCGTCGGCTTGGAGACGTCGAACTGGTCGCTGAGCTCGCCCGCGCTCATCGGTCCCTTGCGCAGGAGGTGCAACACCCGCCGGCGGGTCGGATCGGAAAGGGCTTTGAAGACCTGGCTCATGATAAGACGATTAGCTAATCGTCGAAATGAGTCAAGAGGCGATCCGCGCGCGGCGGTCTGTCCGCCCTCATTGGGGGGCGGAGGACGCGCGCAGGACTCCTCTTCCCCCTGTGGGGAAGACGGCCGAAGGCCCGTAGGGGGCAAGTGTTCACCGCACCGCTTGAACCCTTTGGCCAATCGCGTTCACATGACCCCGCACCAGGGGAGACGCCGCGCTTGACCGAAGCTCTGATCGTTCGCGGCCTCGACAAGACCTTCACCAAGCCGGCGGTCATGGACCTGGACCTCACCGTCCACGCCGGCGAGCTGTACGCCCTGCTGGGCCCGAACGGCGCGGGCAAGACCACCACCCTGCGGATGGTCGCGGGCCTGACCAAGCCCGACAAGGGCGAGATCAGCGTCTTCGGGATCGACGCCCGGGCCGATCCGGCCGCCGCCAAGGCGATCACCGCCTGGGCTCCCGACGAGGCCATGGTCTACGACCGGCTGACGCCGCTGGAATATCTGGAGTTCGTGGCCGGCCTTTGGAACGTCGAGCCCAAGGCCGCCAAGGCCCAGGCCGAGGCGCTGCTTTCGAAACTGGGCCTGGCGGCCGAGGCCCGGACGCGCTGCGAGGGCTTCTCGCGCGGCATGAAGCAGAAGGTCGCCCTGGCCGGGGCCCTGATCCACGATCCCCGCCTGCTGATCCTCGACGAGCCCCTGACCGGCCTGGACGCCGCCTCCGCCCGCCTGGTCAAGGACATGCTGCAGGATCGGGTCCGGGCCGGGGGATCGGTGATCCTGACCACCCACATTCTCGAAGTGGCCGAACGGATGGCCGACCGCATCGGCATCATCGCCGGCGGCCGCCTGCTGGCCGAGGGCACGCTGGACGCCCTGCGGGCCCAGGCCGGCGAGGGCAAGGGCGGCTCCAGCCTCGAAGACGTCTTCCTTCAGCTGACCGCCGTCGACGCCAACGGAGCCGCCGCGTGACGCTGATCGCGCCGGGCTCGATCCTCTGGCTGCTGGCCCACGAGATGCGGATCTACTGGCGCAATTTCCGCGCCGGCCGGGCCGGCAAGGGCGCGCGGGGGCTGATCAGCCTGATCGTGGTCGGGGCGATGATGCTGGGCGGCGGCGTGCTGGCGGCGTTGGGCCTGCATGACGTCGAGGTCCCGATCAATCCGATCTCGATCAGCCTGGCGGCCCTGGGCAGCCTGGTGATCTTCACCCTGATGCTGTCCCAGACCCTGAGCGCCTCGAGCGAGGCGCTGTACGACCGGGGCGACCTGGACCTGCTGTTCTCCTCGCCGATCGGGCCCGCCAAGGTGCTGTTCGTGCGCTCGCTGGGCGTGGCCGGCGGGGTGATCACCGTCTTCCTGCTGATCGTCACGCCGCTGCTGGGGCCGTCGGTGATCTGGGGGCATCCGGGCTGGATCGGGGTGTTCGGGGTGCTGGGCGCCCTGGCCTTGGCCTCGACCGCCGCCGGCCTGCTGCTGGCCATGGCCCTGTTCGCCCTGATCGGCCCGCGCCGCACCCGCACCGTGGCCCAGGTGCTGGCGGCCCTGGTCGGCGCCGCCTTCTTCCTGGTCAGCCAGACCCGCACGATCCTGGGCGCCCAGAAGAGCAACAGCCTGTTCGCCGAGATCACCCGCCAGGCCCAGGAGGGCCGGCTGCATCCGGCGCCGATCGTCAGCCTGCCGCTGCGGGCCATGCTGGGCGAGCCCCTGCCGCTGCTGGCCCTGCTGGCCGGATCGGCCGCGCTGTTCGCCCTGGCCGCCCTGACCCTGGGCCGGCGGTTCTCGGACGCCGCGGCCGCCACCCAGGGCAAGACCGCCGCAAAGCCGACCAAGGCGACCCGGGGCGAGGCCAGCCGCGCCTTCGCCGCCGGCCCGTTCCTGGCCACCCTGCGCAAGGAGCTGCTGCTCATCGGCCGTGACGCGGCCCTGCTGTCGCAGGTGCTGCTGCGGGTGCTGTACCTGATCCCCACCGCCCTGCTGCTCAGCCGCAACGCCGTCCACGGGACCGGCCCGGCCCTGGCGGGCGGCGCGGGGGTGGTGGCGTTCCTGGCCGGACAGGTGGCCGGGAGTCTTGCCTGGATCACCCTGTCGGCCGAGGAGGCGCCCGACCTGCTGGCCGTGTCGCCGGCCCGGATCCGCACCCTGCGCCGCGCCAAGATCGCCGCCGCCCTGATCCCGGTGGCGCTGTTCCTGCTCCTGCCAATCGCCGCCCTGACCTGGTTCCTGCCCGCCGCCGGCGCCTGGACAGCGCTGGGCGCGGCCCTGGCGGCCTGGAGCAGCGGCCTGATCAACATCTGGCATCAGCGGCCGGGCAAGCGGTCGGACTTCAAACGGCGCGGCGGATCCTCGTGGATGGCCACCATCGCCGAAATGCTGGTCTCGGCCCTGGTGGCCGGCGCGACGGGGATCGCCGTGGCCGGATTCTGGCCCTGGGCCCTGATCCCGCTGGGCCTGGCGGGCGCGGCCCTGGTGAGCCTGCGGCGCAGCGACGCCCAGATCGCCCGCAACCTTCGTTTACGGTAAAGCTCCAATTAGGGTTTTACCTGATTGCGCGGCATTCCGACGCAGCTAGGCTCTATGTCGGGTCGGGGACATAGAGTTGAGTCGAGAGTATCCATGCCCGCCGTGCACACCACGTTCCGTTCGCAGAACCACCGGGGAGGCCTCCGCCAGGAGTCCAAGGCCTTGGTCGTGGCGATCAGCGTGCTGCAACTGGCCATGATCGTCCTCGTCTGGCTGCTGGCCCTGGTTCCGATGGCCCTGCTGGCGTTGGGCGCCACGGTGGTCCAGGCGCTGAAGCCGGCGGCGGTGAAGACGACGGCGCCGACGACCGTCGATTCCTAGGCGACCCTTCCGGGTTTCAGGCGTAATTCCCCAATTCAACCGTCATTCCGCCCTTGTGGCGGGAACCCCTCGTTCAGCTGACGGTGAGGCACGGCGGACGGAGGGGTTCCCGCCACAAGGGCGGAATGACGGATTAAGAGGGGTTCGAAAGCCCCCTACCCGTCCAGCCCCGCCTCGATCCGGCACACCACGCCGTTCGGCTGGAAGTCGATGCGCGCCTCGCCCGACAGTTCGGCCGCCAGGCCGCGCTCGATCAGCCGCGAGCCGAAGCCGCGCCGGGTGGGCGGCGACACCGGCGGGCCGCCGCTCTCGGTCCAGGTCAGCACCAGCCGGGGATGAGCGCCGCCCGGAACCACGACCCACGAAATCCGCACCTGGCCCTCCAGGCTCGACAGCGCCCCGTACTTGACCGCGTTGGTCGCCAGCTCGTGCAGGGCCATCGACAGCGACAGGGCCATGCGCGGCGACAGCCGCACCGATCCGCCCTCGGTGGTGAAGCGCCCGGACCCGCCGTGCAGGTCCTCCAGCCGGCCCAGCAGGTCCAGCAGGTCCGCCCCCTCCCAGTTCTCGCGGGTCAGCAGGTCGTGGGCCTCGGCCAGGGCGACGATGCGGGCCGAGAAGGCCTCCTGGGCCTGGGGCAGCGAGCGGGCGGCGTGGAAGGTCTGGGCGGCGATGGCCTGGATCGTGGCCAGCGAGTTCTTGACCCGGTGATTGAGCTCGTTGACCAGCAGCCGCAGGTGCAGCTCGGCCTTCTTGCGTTCGGTGATGTCGACGGTGGCGCCGACCACCCGCGCCGGCTTGCCGGCCTCGTCGAAGAAGCCCCGCCCCTTGGCCGAGATCCAGCGCTCCTGGCGGTCGTCGCGGCCGATCGTGCGGTATTCGACGTCGATGTCGGCGCGCTGGCCCGGATCCATCGCCGCCAGCAGGGCCTGGCGGGTGGCCTCGCGGTCGTCGGGGTGCATGGCGGCGTAGAAGTCGTCCAGGCCGACGTCCGCCCCGGGCGTCATGCCGAACATGTCGTAGCCGCGCTCGGACCAGCGCAGCAGGCGCTTGCGGACGTCGTAGTCCCAGGTGCCCACATTGCCCGCGTCCAGGGCCAGGGCCATGGTCGCCTCGCGCAGCACCTGGTCGGCCTCGACCTCCTTGCGGTCGCTGACGTCGGAGACCACGCCGACGATGCGCACGCATTGGCCGTCGTGGAAGAAGGCCCGGCCGAAGGTCTCGATCCAGCGCACCGCGCCGTCGTTGTCGCGCCGGATGCGGTATTCGCGATTGATGGTGTTGTCGCTGGCCGGGTCCATGGCGGTCCGCACGGCCTCCATCACCGACGGCAGGTCGTCGGGGTGGACCAGGCGCTCGAAGGCGTCGAGCGGGTTCTCGATCATGCCGTCCGGCAGGCCGTAGATCTCGCGGCAGCGCTTGTCCCAGTAGCGCTCGCCGGTCTGGGGATTGTGGTCCCAGCGGCCCAGGCCGGCGGCGTCGACGGCGATGCGCAGGTCGGCCTCGGCCGCCTCCAGGGCCTGTTCGATGCGCTTGCGCTCGGTGATGTCGACCATCACCCCGCGATGGCGGACCGCCCAGCCGTTGGCGTCGCGCTCGACCCGGCCGCGGGTCTGCACCCAGCGGATCGAGCCGTCTGCCTGGATCAGCCGGTACTCCTCGTCGAAATCACCGGTGTTCTTCAGATGGGTGCGCCCCGATTGAAGCATCCGCGCGAAGTCGTCGGGGTGCAGGGCCTTGCTGTATTCGGCCAGTGAGACGCCGGCGGCGGCCTGCTCGGGATCCACATTGTGGAACACGGCGTAGCGGGCGTCGGCATAGACCTTGTCGGCGACGATGTCCCAGTCCCAGGTGCCCACGCCGCTGGCCGCCCTCAGGGCCAGTTGGTAGCGCTCCTCGCTGGCGCGCAGGGCCTTCTCGGCCCTCACCCGTCGGGTGACGTCGCTCAGGCCGATCAGCACCCCGCCAACCCCGGAGAGCGCGGCGGCGTCCGGCATCGGGCTCAGGCGGATGGTGAAATAGCCCTCGGTGACCGAGCCGTCCGGCTGGACCGTGGTCAGGAACAGGTCCTCGATCATCCTGCCGCCGCTGGCGGCGGCCAGGATCGCCCGTTCGGGCTCCTCGGAATCGGCGGCCGAGGTCGGCGGCGCCTCGGCGAAGGTCTTGCCCAGCATGTGGGGATGCCGCTCGCCGAGCATGGGCGCGTAGGCGTCGTTGTAGATCAACACCAGTTCGGGGCCCCACCGCAGGGCGGTGGGGAAACAGCTGGCGACGATCATGTCGACGGCGAGGCTCAGGCTGGGCGACCACGTCTCGCGCGCGCCGAGCGGGGTCGCCGCCCAGTCGAACTGGTCGATCCGTTCGCGCATGTCGTCCGGCGCGTCCGGAGCAAGCGTGTCTGGGGCGCGCCCCTGATCACGGGTGTCCACCATGCCCGTGCCCCTTCCCGGCCGTGGTCAACGGCCAAGATGCAGCAGACCTCAAGGCAGGCGGGGTTTCAAGCCGCGGCGCCGGCGCCTGGGACTCTCATCCAACGAAAAACAGCCCGTTCCCACCTGCGACGGCGAAAACGGTCGATAATTCATTCCGTTGCGGTCGACTATCCGACGGTCGAGGCGGTCTTCCGCCCCTCGCTGCGCCAGGCCACCCAGGCCGCCCCCACCAGCACCGCCGCCGCGATCAGGCCGGAGGTCCGCAGGCCGGCGGCGATCCGCTCGGGTCCGCCGGCCGCCAGGGCGCCCATCACCGCCACCCCCGCCGCGCCCGCCGCCTGGCGACAGGCGTTCAGCACGCCCGAGGCGGTGCCCGAGAAATGGCGGTCGACGCTGGCCAGCAGGGCGCTGGTCATGGCCGGCACGGCGGTCCCCATGCCGGCGGGGATCAGCAGGAAACCGGGGATCATCGCCCAGAAAGGGCTGTGCGCCGACAGCCGGCTGGTCAGGGCGTAGCCGAGCGCCGCCACCAGCACCCCGCCGGCCATGGTCCGCGCCGCGCCGAAGCGATGGGCGATGCGCCCGCTCAGCAGGTTGGAGACGATGAAGGTCGCCGTCAGCGGCAGGAAGGCCAAGCCCGCCCGCACCACGTCGTAGCCCGCCGACCGCTGCAGGAAGAGGCCCAGCACGAAGATCACGCCGTAATAGGTGAAGTTGACGGCGACCCCGATCACCACCGCCGACCAGACCATGCGGTTCTGGAACACCGCCAGCGGCACCGCCGGATGCGCGCTGCGCGTCTCGACCGCCAGGAAGGCCGCCGCCGCCGCGAAGCCGGCGACCAGGGCGCCTAGCACCAGCGGATCGCCCCAGCCCCGATGCCCGCCCTCGATCACCGCCCCGACCAGGCAGGCCAGGGCGACGAAGCCCAGGACCTGGCCGGGCAGATCCAGCGGCCGCTTCTCGCGCGGCGGCACCTCGGGCACGAAGGCCAGGGTCAGGGCCGCGCCCAGCAGGCAGAGCGGCAGGTTGACCAGGAACACCCAGCGCCAGCCCAGGGCGCCGATCAGCAGGCCGCCGATCACCGGTCCGGCGGCGATCGACACCCCGCCGGCCGCCGTCCACCAGCCCACGGCCCAGGCCCGCGCCTTGTCGTCGCCGGCCGCGGCGTGGGTGATCAGGGCCAGGGACGGCGGCACCAGCAGGGCGGCGGCCGCGCCCTGGACGGCGCGCGACAGGATCAGCTGCAGGGCGTCATGCGCCAGGCCGCAGGCGGCCGAGGACAGGGCGAAAAGCACCAGGCCCGTCAGGAAGGCCCGGCGGGGTCCGAACCGGTCGCCCAGCGCCCCGGCCGACAGCAGCAGCGCCGCCAGCAGCAGGGTGTAGGCGTCGACCACCCACTGCAGGCTGGCGGTCGGCGCCCCGAACTCGCGGCCGATGGCGTCCAGCGCCACATTGACGATGGTCACGTCCAGCTGGACGATCGTGAAGCCGAAGCTGGCGGCCAGCAGGATCATCGGCAGGCCGGCGGGACGGGCGGAGGACGCGACTCGGACGTTGGTCATGGGCCCGATCTTCGCCGAGGACGCCGCGGGATGTTACACGCAAGGGTGAAGCATCCGCGCGATGGCTGTTTTATGATCGGATCATGGAAGCCAACATCGCCTCCCCCGCCGCCCTGATCGGCGATCCCAGCCGGGCGGCCATGCTGCAGGCCCTGCAGGACGGCCGGGCCCATCCGGCCGGGGCGCTGGCCTGGGCCGCCGGCCTGACCGCCCAGGCGGCCAGCAACCACCTGGCCAAGCTGGTCGACGGCGGGCTGGTCAGCGTCGAGCGCGAGGGCCGCCATCGCTACTATCGCCTGGCCAACGCCGAGGTCGCCCACGTGCTGGAGGCCCTGGCCGTGCTGGCCGCGCCCGTCCGCTCGCTGGAACAGCCGCGCTCGCCCCTGGCCCGCGCCCTGCGCGACGGCCGCTGCTGCTACGGCCACCTAGCCGGCCGATTGGGCATCGCGGTGACCGACGCCCTGGCGGCCCAAGACATCATCCGTCCGGTCGAGGGCAAGCTCTACGACGTCCCGCCCGCCGGCCGCGCCTGGTTCGAGGACCTGGGCCTGGAGCTGGACGCGATGCGCTCCAAGCGCGGCGCGGCCCGCCAGTGCCTGGACTGGACCGAACGCCGCCATCACCTGGCCGGCCCGCTGGGCGTGAGCCTGCTGAGCCGCATGGTCGCCCTGGGCTGGATCGAGACCGTCGCCGGCAGCCGCGCGGCCCGGCTGACGATGCTGGGGCGGGAGGAACTGCGTCAGCGGCTTGGGGTGGATCTGGAAAGCCTCGAAGGGCGTCAGGCGGCCTGATTCTTCCTTCTCCCCTTGCGGGAGAAGGTGTCGGCGAAGCCGACGGATGAGGGGTCTCTCAAAAGCAAAACGCCGCGACCGGCCTTTGACTGATCGCGGCGGATAGGTCTTTCAACCCCTCACCCGACCTCCTCCGGAGGCCACCCTCTCCCGCAAGGGGAGAGGGAAGCGCCTATTCGTTGAGCGGGTAGTCGATTGGCGAGCATCTTCTCAAAAGTGTCTCAAGCCAGAACACTCCCCATGATTGATACTACCGCTCCTCGCCCCGGGAGCCCCGCCATGCCCGACTTCAAGCTCGCCCTCGCCCCGAACCAGCTGACCCAGACGATCAATCCGTGGTCCTGGACCTTCGGCAATTTCAGCCTGCTCAGCATCAACCTTGGAACCTCGAAGGCGCCCGAGGTCGAGACCCGGGTGCTGAACGAGGTCGGCACCTACGGCCGGCAGCTGGGCCGGATCGGCGAGGCGCTGGCCGCCGTCGCCGCCTGGGCCGAAAGCCAGGGCATGCCCGAGACCAAGGCGATCCAGGAGCTTCGGCTGCAGCTGGAGCACATCGACATCATCCGCCGCGAGGAGGGCCTGTTGGCCGCCCTCCCCGCCGCGACGGCCTCGGCGAAGGCGGAGGTCTAGACCGCCGCGCGCCGCAGAGCGCTGAGCCGCCTGCCGCCTCGGAACCCGGCCCAGAACAGCACCAGACACGCCACATCGATCAACACCGCCAGGGCGTTGCGCCACAGGGGGATTTCCATGGCCGCCGCCGCCGGATTGGCCCCCATCAATCCCAGGAGCAGCATGAGCAGGCCGTAGGCCGTGAACAGCCCGAGCACCAGGGGGATGACCAGATTGGGTTTCCTCCACTGGACCACGCCCAGGATCACGATCCCCAAGCTCAGCATCACCCCCCAGGCGGCCGAGACGTAGATGAGTTGCGGCGTCAGGGTCGACATGGTCGCTTGGACCAGTTCGCTCTTCTCCCCGTACATCGCCGCCATGACATGGCGCGTCTTTTCCAGATAGCCGTCCACGTCGAGCAGCATGGCCCCGGACGCGACAAGCCCCGGCACGGCCATCAAGAACGCGCCCAAGGCGCCTGCTCGCGCCGCGTTGGTGGCCTCGTCCTCGGTCGTCAGCGACGCGGTTGGATTGATCATGCGCAGATAGTCGGTCACGAAGCGCCCCTAGGTAAGCTTGGCCTTACCATCGGGGGTTGCGCAGACCGGGTCAATCCGCTCCTAGGCCGCCTCGACCCCGAACTGCAGCCGGGCCAGCTTGGCGTAGAGGCCGCCCTGGGCCGAGAGCTCGGCGTGGGTGCCCTGCTCCACGACGCGGCCGTCCTCCATGACCACGATGCGGTCGGCCTTGAGCACGGTGGCCAGGCGGTGGGCGATGACCAGGGTCGTGCGCTGGCTCATGGCGTCGTGCAGGGCCTTCTGGACCAGGCGCTCGTTCTCGGCGTCCAGGGCGCTGGTGGCCTCGTCCAGCAGCAGGATCGGGGCGTTTCGAACCAGGGCGCGGGCGATGGCCAGACGCTGGCGCTGGCCGCCCGACAGGGTCTTGGCCCGCTCGCCGACCGGGGTGTCGAAGCCCTGGGGCAGGGCGTTGATGAAGGTCGTGGCCTGGGCCGCGTCGGCGGCGGCGCGGGCCTCGGCTTCGGTGGAGTCCTCGCGGCCGAAGCGGATGTTGTCCATGGCCGAGCCGGAGAACAGTGGGCTGTCCTGGGCCACCAGGGCCATGCGCTCGCGCACCTGCCCCGGATCGGCGGCGCGCAGGTCGACGCCGTCCAGCCGGACCACGCCCGCCTGCGGGTCGTAGAAGCGCAGCAGCAGCCGCAGCACTGTGCTCTTGCCCGCTCCCGAGGGACCGACCAGGGCCACGGTCTCGCCGGGCTTCACCACCAGGTCGAAGCCCCTCAGGGCCGGCAGGTCCGGGCGACCGGGATAGGCGAAGGTCACGCCCTCGAAGGCGATGCCGCCCCGGGCCGGGACCGGCAGGGTCTGGGGCTTCTCAGGCGCGGCGATGCCGGGCTCGGAGTTGAGCAGGTCGGAGATCCGCTCCATGGCGCCGGCCGCCTTCTGCACGTCGCCCCAGACCTCGCCCAGGGCGCCGACCGAACCAGCGGTGAACACCGCCAGCATGGCGAACTGGGCCAGGGTGCCGGGCGTCATCTCGCCCGACAGCACCAGGTGCGCGCCGACCCACAGCAGCAGGGTGACGCCGCAGAACGCCAGGGCCATGACCACCGCGGTCATGCTGGCCCGGGCGTTGACCCGCCGAATCGACGCCTTGTAGGCCGCCTCGACGGCGCCGCCGAACCGGTTGTCGGCCGCGCTCTCGCGACCGAAGGCCTGGACGGTGTCCAGGGCGTCGAGGCTCTCGCCGGCGTAGCCCACCGCGTCGGCGAACTTGTCCTGGGCGCTGACCGACAGCTTCCGCACGTTGCGGCCCAGCAGGAAGATCGGCGCCAGGATCACCGGCACCATCAGCACGATGAAGCCCGCCAGCTTGGGGCTGACCACGGCCATGTAGCCCAGGCCGCCGATCAGGCTGAGGGTGTTGCGCAGGGCCACCGAGACGCTGGTGCCCACCAACTGCTCGACGATGGTGATGTCGGTCGTCATCCGAGACAGCACCTCGCCGGTGCGGGTCTTCAGGAAAAAGGCCGGGTCCAACTTCAGGGTGTGGCCATACAGCGCACGCCGCAGGTCGGCGACCACGCGCTCGCCCAACCGTGTGACGAAGAAGAATCGCAGGGCCGTGGCCACCGCCAGCAGCAGGGCCACCGCCGCCAGGCCGATGAAGGCGCTGTTGATCGCGTCGCCCGAGCCTTTTGTGAAGCCCTTGTCGATCACGCCCTTGAAAGCGCCCGTCAGGCCCAGGGTCGCGCCGGTCGAGAACAGCAGGAAGAAGCCGGCGGCCAGGGCGTCGCCGACGTGGCGGCGCACGAAAGGCAGCAGATGGGCCAGCGGACGGATGTCCTTGCGGCGGGGACGTCGGTTGGCCGCTTCGGCCAGATTCTGCACCAGCTCCGCGCCCGCGCTCGGCCTGCCTTCGGCCGAAATCTCGCCCGCGTTCACGTCGCTCATCAACTGTCCCTTGCCAAATTCGCGCGCTTTCTTTATAGCCGCGCGTCTCCGAGAGCCACCCGCAAGGTTTGGCGCCCGCCCACATTACGCCGCCTCAAGTCGGTTGGATCGCCCGATGAAACAAGACATTCACCCCGACTACCACTTCATCACCGTCACCATGACCGACGGCACGTCCTATCAGACCCGTTCGACCTACGGGAAAGAAGGCGCGACCCTGGCGCTGGACATCGATCCGCGCGTGCACCCGGCCTGGACCGGCGGCAACAGCGCCATGCTGGACCGCGGCGGCCGCGTCTCGCGCTTCAACGCGAAGTTCGCCGGCTTCACCGCCAAGAAGTAAGCGTCTCACGCTTCTCGCCGTAAGGGCGACGAAAGGCCGGTTCCGCGTTAGCGGGCCGGCCTTTTCTGTTTTGGGATACTCCTCCGCCCCCTTATGGGGGCGGACAGACCGCGAAGCGGTCAGGTGGGGGCAAGTAGGGGACGGCAAGGCCGACAGAGGTCAGCGATCGTGCGGCTAGCACTTGCCCCTCCGGGCCTTCGGCCCTCCTCCCCCAGAGGCATCTATATACGTGCTTGACCCAAAGTCGGTAATGGAGGATAACGGTTCCAACAGGAGCCGCCCCCGTGATCCAGAAGTTCGACAACCTGCTGCAACTCTTTCGGGCCTTCCCGACTGAGCAATCGGCTATCGATCACCTGACGGCTTCGCGTTGGAAGAACGGTAAGTTCTGCCCGCTCTGCGGCAACGCCGATGAGACGAAAATCGGCACCCTGACCGGCACGAACACCCACAAGTGCTACACCTGCCGCAAGCGCTTCTCGATCAAGGTTGGCACGATCTTTCAGGACACCAAGCTGCCGCTCCGCACTTGGTATGCCGCGATCTGGATGATTACCAACCACCCCAAGGGCATCGCCTCGACCACGCTGGCGACCGATCTGGGCATTACCCAGAAGTCGGCTTGGTTCGTTCTGCACCGGCTGCGCCACGCGGCCCGCACCAACAGCTTCAACGCGCCCCTGAGCGGCGACGTCGAGATCGATGAGACCTATGTCGGCGGCAAGGAAAGCAACAAGCCCAAGAGCAAGCGTAAGGGCATCAATGGGACCGCCGGCAAGACCGCCGTCATCGGCGCTGTGAGCCGGGATGGTGATGTTGTCGCCCGCGTCGTCACCAGCACGAACACGGCCACCCTGGACGGCTTCGTCCACCAGGTCGTCTCGCCGGACGCCTCGTCGGTTTCGACGGACGAGCACGCGGGCTATCGCCATCTGGGCCGCACCTTCAATCACGGCGTGGTTCGTCACAGCGCTGGCCAGTACCGCAAGGGCGACTTCCACACGAACTCGATTGAAGGCGTCTGGTCGCAGCTCAAGCGCCAGATCATCGGCGTTCATCACTGGGTGTCGCCGAAGCATCTGGACCGCTACGTTGGCGAAATGAGCTTCCGCTATAACCGCCGCGACCTCGCCAAGGGCCAACGCTTCGGCGACCTGCTGGCCGGGATCGAATGCCGCCTGACGTACAAGGTGCTGATCGCATGACCAGCAAGAAGACGGAACCGCCGCTATTTCTAGACATGGACTTCGGGGAGGCCTTGGCGCGCTACGCCCAGACCAAACCCGAAGAGGTCACGCCGCCGCCAGGGGCGAAGAGGAAAGCGGCCCGGCCTGCTCCGAAGATCAAGCCGGGCCAACCCGACTAGCAGCGGCGATGCGGCTGCGGGCGGTAGTGAGGACGAACATAGACGATACGTCCGCGCGGGGTGATGCGGCGGTGAGGCCGCACAATGGTGAAGGGCGTCAATAGCGCCTCCTCTGAACAAGGTTGTCAGGAGGTCTCGCCCGTGCGATTCTTCGCCTTGCTTAAGAGCGTGGATCGCGCGAGCGAGACACAGTGGACGGGCCCGGCGGCAAACCGGGCCTTTCTGCTGTCTGGGCTCATCAATCCGTCATGTCGTCTCCTTCTCATCGATCGAAGCGGCTGCACCATTTTACCCCGGTGTGGGGTGGCGCAACGCACGGTGAGAAGATCGCGACTTTAAATTTCCCCGTCTATTTCCCCGGCGGACAACGTAATTGTCCCGAAAATTGTCCCGGACAATTATCGTTGGATCGCGGGACAATTATCCTTTGCGTGGCCCCTTAGGTCCCCGCGTTCGGCCCGCCACGAACGGCTCGATCTGCTTTCGAACGACGCCTGATCCCAGATCGCTTTTCGCCATCGCCCACAACGCCCGGATACCCAAGGCCTTGTCGCTCTTCGAAAGCGCTCGATGCCAGGCCTTCACATCATCAGTTGTGACAGGCGCGCGTTCGGCATCCGTCGTGGCCGGCTTTTGACGGGGCGCGGCAAGGCGGAGCGCCGATGCCGGAGGTCTGCTCCGCGCGAGAAGGCCTCCTAAAATGGCGGGGATGCCTATGGGGTCGAAACGAACGTCGAACAAGTGAATGTGCACTGCGGAAGACCGGACATCCGATAGGCGCACGACCATGTCGCCTACCGTCCAGAAGTCGTGCCATGTTTCGGCAACATCCGACTTTTCCCACCAGTCGCTAGGGATGGAGAATAGTTCTGCGGTTTTGGGCTTGCCCCCAGACGTCCACCTCGCCGTGGCTGCCGCGCCCAGGATAAGGCCGTTAGAGGCTCGACTTAGTATCGCCCTGATAGCGGCGGCATCCGATAGCTGGTCAAGGACAATGAGGGCTGAGGCCGGGCTAAGCCAGGCCGCGAACTCCTCTTCAGTGATCTTATCGTCGTCCATCGGCGGCCAAGCTCAGGCGCCGATGGGTGCGAGTCAAGCTGCCGGGTCAATCACGTATATAGATGCCTCCCCCAGAGGGGGAAGAGGGTGAGCTAGACGCCGAACGCCGCGCTCAGGCGGTCGAAGTGGGCCTGCACCGGGCGCGGGGCTTCTTCGTTGGCCGAGGCTTCGACATACATGCGCTTGTCCAGGTGGCGGACGCGCTCATAGAGCCGCTCGGAGCGCTGCAGCAGATTGACCAGGCCGAAGGGCAGGTCCTCGACGGCGGCGGGCTCGCCGCTTTCCAGGCCCAGGCGATAGTTCTCGGCGCAGGCGGCCTGGGCCTCCATCTCGCCTTCCTTGACCGCGCGCTGGACCAGCAGCCACGAGGCCACCTGCATCAGACGGGTTGTCAGGCGCATGCTTTCGCTGGCGTAGGCCAGGGCGGCGTTGCGCGAGAGAATCTTGCTGTCGTGACGGCCGGCTCCGTCGAGATAGGCGGCGGTCTCCTCGACCAGCGTCATGCCTTCCTCGAAGGTGCGGTCAAACAGCTCGGAGCGGGCGAAATCCTGGATCACGCCAGCACGCCAGGGGGCCTGGGCCACGTTCAACTCGGTCATAGCTACTCATTGCCCCTTCGAAAGGCCGCGAGACCGTCTCGCCAGACCGAGGGACTGCAACCCCCGTGCCAGACGTATCGTCCCGTTTCGCGACCGCCCCTCCCCCAAAGTCCGACCGAAAGCCGATTATCCGAGTCAGGCGAGCTGGAGAGTCCGCCTGTAGCGTAAACCGATCGTTAGTCTAGGCGACCAAACAGCGCATTGGCTGCGTCCCGTCCCGCCTTTTTCTTGGTCAGCTGGGCGCGGGTGCGGGCGATTTCCGCTTCCAGCGCCTCGATCCGCTCTTCCAGCTCGGCCACGCCGTAGGTGTCCAGGTCTTCATGCGTGGTGGCGTTGAGCGCATCGCCACGGAAGGCGCGCGGCTCGACCGGTTCTTCCATCATCGGATCGGTCTCCCTTTGCTCGACCCCTTTTCGATCCGGCATCTGACGCCTACCAAGGGCGCGACGCAAGCCTCACGGGATGTTCCACCATGTCCGAGACCATGACCGCCATCGCCATCGAAGGCGGCAAGGGGGCGGCCGACGCCCTTCGTCCCGAGACCGTGGATCGCCCCGAACCGGGCCCCGGCCAGATCCTGATCCGCGTGCGGGCGGCGGGCGTCAACCGGCCGGACCTGTTGCAGCGCCAGGGTTTGTACCCGCCGCCGCCCGGCGCGCCGACCACCCTGGGCCTGGAGGTCGCGGGCGAGGTGGAAGTCGGATCGGGTCGCTGGAAGGCCGGCGACAAGGTCTGCGCCCTGCTGGGCGGCGGAGGCTATGCGCAATACGCCGTGGTCGACGCCCGCCATGCGCTGCCCCTGCCGGAAGGCTTCGACTTCGCCCACGCCGCCGCCCTGCCC
This sequence comes from Caulobacter sp. 05L422, assembly GCF_056397765.1. Lineage (NCBI taxonomy): Bacteria > Pseudomonadati > Pseudomonadota > Alphaproteobacteria > Caulobacterales > Caulobacteraceae > Caulobacter > Caulobacter sp. 05L422. The sequence goes on from NZ_JBFTOB010000004.1 coordinate 93,761, forward strand.
GAGACGGTGTTCACGGTGTTCGCCAATGTGTTCGAACATGGGGCGCTGAAGCTTGGCGAGACCCTTCTGATTCATGGTGGGACGTCCGGTATCGGGACAACGGCGATCGCCATGGCCAAGGCGCACGGCGCGCGGGTGATCGCCACCGGCCGCGGCGCCGACAAGAAGGCCCAGGCCCTGGCCCTGGGCGCCGACATCGCCGTCGACGCCAAGACCGAGGACTTCGCCGCGATCGCCAAGGCGGCCGGCGGGGTCGACGTGGTGCTCGACATGGTCGGGGGCAGCTATTTCAGCCAGAACCTCGATGCCCTGAACACCGGCGGACGCATCGTCTACATCGCCGCCCTGGCGGGGCCGGTGCTGGAGGTTCCGGTCATGAAGATCATGCAGAAGCGCGCCGTCCTGACCGGTTCGACCCTGCGCCCCCGTTCGGCCGACGAGAAGGCCCGCCTGGCCGCCGAGATCGAGCGTGTGGTCTGGCCCTGGATCGCGGCGGGCAAGCTCAAGCCGGTGATCGACGCCACCTTCCCGCTGGAAGACGCGGCCGCCGCCCACGCCCACCTCGAGGCCGGCGAGCACGTGGGCAAGGTGGTGCTGCTGGCCTAGGGCCGCCGCCCCTCCAGCGTGGGATTGCGCCGGACAACTATCCAAGGCTGTATGTCGCCAACGAAACGTCAAGCCATAACGACGTTCGTCGGGAGAAGACGTCATGCTTGCCTTCGACGACGCCCAGGCCGCCGTCGCGCGGCCCGACACCGCCATGCCGCTTCCGATCGCCTCTCGTCCGGACAGCGCGCTGCTTCTCGTTCTGACCGCCTCGCCCCGGAAGGCCGCTGCTCCAGTGGAGCCCGCCGCGCCCCCGAGCATCGGCCCGGCCTCGGCTTCGCCTCGCCTCCAGGTCGAGGCCGCCGTCTTTGTCAGCGACCGCCAGCCGTCCCGCGCGTCGCGACTGGCCAGCGCCACCCAGAGCGGCGTCATCACGCAGACCGGTCCGACCCAGATCACCGGCCCGATAACGCCCCCGCCGCCGCCCGCCTTCCCGACACCCGTCGCCGGCGATCCCGCCACGGGCGTCTTCGTCGCCAACGGCGTGTCGGCCCTGCGCGAAGGCTCCATCGCCAACGTGCGCGGCTGGTCCTCGGGCCTGGACCTGGGCGTCCGTTTCGCCCCGGACGGTCTGGACGACGCGCGGTGGATTTTCCGCCTGGGCCTGTCGACCGAGGCCTCCACGACCAAGAGCGAGACAGCCTCGTCGCCCAACGCCTATGAAAGCCTGGGGACGCCCGCCCTGAGCGTCCAATGCCAGAACATCGCCGTGCGGGTGAACGCATGCACCTACACGCGCATGATCCCCACGACGCGGAACGTCCTGATCTTTCCCTCGATCTTTCCAGGACAGGTCGAGCCTCAACTGGCCCAGGACGCCCTGAAACAAAGCGGCGACCTCACCCAGGCGCACTTCGCGTTCGGGCGGGCGCTGAGGATCGCCTCGCCGGTTCCCGACCTGGTCGTCAACCTGGGCGGCGAGTTCACCGGCGGCTGGTGGTCGGTCAAGGAGGCCGAGGTCCTGGTCGGCTCCGGCCCCGCCCTGAACTTCTTCCGCAAGGTGGACGGCCCGACGGCGAGCGTCCAGGCGACCGCCGCCTTGAGCGGAAGGTTCTGGGGCCCCCTCGCCTGGTCGCTGTACGGCGCGGCTGGGAGACAGAGCAGCGACCTGACCTATTCCAGCCACATCGCCTTAGGCGGCGCGGACGTCTCGTCCCGCATCGATCACAGGAGCACCCAGACGATCGGCCGGCTGGGCGGTCGCCTGGACTATGCCGCCGGCCCGTGGAACGCCTTTGTCCAGATCGAGCGGCGACGCGATCCGGCGATCGTCACCACGCTCACCGGTCTCGGTGCGGTCGACCGGTCGCCGGTTCGGTTCGCGGACGGCTCCGCGGCGGGGGTCTGGTCGACCTACAGCTCCCGCGCCACGTTCGGGATCGGCCGCAGGTTCTGACCGGCGTCCGATCTGGTCCGTCACATCCTGGAGAAGAACAGCGAGACCAAGGCGAAACCCAGCTCGCGCCCGTCGACCGACAGGTCTTCGGAGAGAGGTGAAATGCAGCGCTCGGTCTCGAAGGTCAGCCACGCCACGTCGTCGTCATGGAGCCCGGCGTCGTCCGGAATGTCGAACGTCTGTCGAAGGGGCTCGCCGGCGCGCCAGGCGGTCTGGTCCAGGTCCATCCGCCCCAGCGGCCGCCCGTTCAGGCCCACCATGACGTCGTAGCGGGGCCGGGAGGGCGTGAAGAACGGCATCAGCGCGACCGTGATCCGGCTCGGCGCCGCGCCGGGTTTCAGCCTGAAGCGGACGCTGCACCGACGCCGGGCGGACCAGGCGCCCCAGGGTTCCGACGGGTGGAAGCCGGCCAGTCCAAGACCCCAGGCCTCGGCGACGGTCACCAGCCGGTCCAGGGCGATCGCCTCGACCCCGCTGGAGACCCGCTGCAGGGAGTCCAGCAGGCCGGCCCGCTCCCGCAGCCAGGGCGAGTTCGTCAGATTGGGATCCCAGGTCTGCAGATGCTTGGCCACCGCCCGGCTCGCCTCGCCTGGCTCGGCCGGCGCGAAGTCCTCGATCATCCGGCGATACAGCGCCAGATACGCGTCGGTCCAGACGTCCAGGCCGGCTTCCTCGCGCACCCTGCGGCCCACCTCGGCGGCGTCGGCGGGATCATAGCGATCGATCTCGGCGAGGAGGGCCTCGACGGTGACGGGCCGGGACAGGACGCGAAGCCCGAAGTTCTCGCGCCGCCAGGCCGGGTAGCGATCCGCGGTGGCCAGGCCGGCCAGGCCGCGTCCGTCGCACACGATCACCGAGCGCAGGCAGGCCATGGCCTCCAGGGCCGAGCGGGCGCTGGTGAAGACCAGGTCATAGTCGTGCAGCAGCGTCTCGGGCGCGTCGACCAGCCGGTCCACGGCGAATCCCACGGTGTCGACCTCGATGCCGCGCACCGCGCAGGCCTCCTGGATCGCGGCCAGATGCCCGTGGTTCTTGGCGAAGGCCAGCGCCCTGCGCGGTCGCGGCGGAAGGGGCGGGCCCCACTGGAAGCGTTCGGTGTCGACGGCGTTGAGCACGACATGGGCCCTGGCCGGGTCGACGCCCTCCTCGACGACCAGCCGATCCCGAAAGCCGTCGCTGATGGCGACGAAGGCCCGGATGTTGGGCAGGCGCGGCGGTGCGTCGTGCCAGGTGGTGAAGTCGTGGCACACGAACAGCGCCGGGACGTCGGGGAACCGCGCGGCCGCCACGGCGGTCTGGACGACGTGATGCCCGTGGATCACGTCCGGCGCCTCCCGGATGTTGTCGATGTCGTCGGTCACCGGGATCGACGCGGCCCGCAGCTCCTCGGCGATAGGCCCGAGGCTTGGCGAATAGACCATGGGTCTGTGGCCGGCGCGCAGCAGCGACAGCGCCAGATCGCGCGTGACGGTCTCGGTGCCCGAGCGGCCCGCCAGCGTGATGTTGGTCAGCAGGACTCGCAGCCCCGGCGGGTTCGAAGAACTCATACGCATCTCCGGCCGCTCAGCGACGGCCCGCGGCGGCCAGGCGCGACGTCAGGGACGTCACGATCGGCGCCATGTGGCTCCAGCGCAGCACTTCGGCGTAGAGACCGGAGGCGACGCGCTCCTGTCCATAACATTCGTAAAGCGGCGGAGCGTCCAAGCTGGGCGTCAGGTCGGCCAGCGGCCGGGTGTCGTGCAGGGTTTCGACGCTCAGGATATCGCGGCCCGCCGCTTCCAGCAGGCTGGCGATCTCGTCGGAAATCTCGGGATGACGCGAGATCAGCGCCAGCTTGTCGGCCACCTGCGCTTCCGTCAGGGCGATGCGCGTCCGCTCGGCCCCGCACGCCGCCCGCGCCAGCGCGCCCTGCACGACCGGATAGTCCAGGACCTCGATCGGGCGGCGCAACCGCTCCCCGGCCTCGGCGGCGGCCACGCGCGCCAGCAGGTGGGTCAGGTCGTGGACCGGATTGTAGTTCTGCCAGGCGTCGGTCACCACGCGCGAGACGCCGCGCGCGACGAAGGCGTCGCGCAGCTCGTCCGCCAGGGCGTCGAACGCCGAACCGTTCCCGCTCAGGATCCAGTCGTAGAGCACGCGGTCGAAGACCGAGCCGAAGGGCTCGACCGGAACCGCGCCCAGCTCCACGGCCATGGCCCGGCTGGCCTGGATCCGCGCCTCCGACGACGTCGACCTCGCCCCCTTGGCGATGATGAAGAAGAACGGCTTGGTCGTGACGAACCAGCGCGCGAGCCGCAGCTCATGGCCCGGATGCGCCACGACGAACGCAACGCTCACGGACGAATGACTCCCCAAGATCCCACCTGTTCGTTCGCGACGGAATTGTCGTCCGTTTTCCTACGGCGAGACCGGCGGTCCCTCCCCTGAACTCCAAACACTCCAGAGGCTGGATTTATCCAAACTCTACCTTATTGTGCAAACTTGAGCGCATCAACTAATCCGCGTCTTCTGTTTGCAGTGCCGCTTGGCGCGGGAGTCCAAAGGACCGCAATAGAGGGAAGCTCCATGAAAATCTCCATAGAATCCATATTCATCGCCGTCGCGTTGCTCGCCGCCCCCTTGGCTGTCCCCGCGACGGCCAACGCCCAGGCGACCCGAACCTGGGTGTCCGGCGTGGGCGACGACGCCAATCCGTGCAGCCGCACGGCGCCCTGCAAGACCTTCGCCGGCGCGATCAGCAAGACGGCGGCCGGCGGCGAGATCGACGTCCTCGACCCCGGCGGCTTCGGGGCGGTGACGATCACCAAGTCCGTCACCATCGGCACCGATCCGGCCCTGGGCGGCATACTGTCGGCCGGGACCAACGGCGTGATCATCAATGCGCTGGCGACCGACGTCATCACGCTGCGCGGCCTGACGATCAACGCCGCCAACACCGGCCTGAACGGCATCCGCATCCTCAACGCCGGCACGGTCAACATCGAGAACTGCTACATCAACGGCAACCGCACGGCCGCGCCCAACGGCAACGGCGTGCTGCTGAACCACACGGCGGGGCTGGTCGAACTGAACATCGACCAGTGCACCATCACCGAAAACGGCCTGAACAACGACGGCGCGGGAATTCTGGTCGCGCCCACCGGTTCCGGCGCGGCGAACGTGTCGATCAGCAACACCAAGGTCTTCAACAACACGCGCGGCGTGCGGGGCGACGCCAGCGGCACGTCGGGAACGGTGAACATCGTCGTCACGGACAGCGTGGTCACCGCCAACACCCTGTCAGGACTCTCGATCGTCTCCGGCGCGGTCTCGCCAGGCCTGCTGACCATTACCGACACGGTGGCCAGCCTGAACGCGTCCGGCGTCAATTCCAACGGCGCCGCGGCCGTGGCGCGGCTGTCCTCGACCGTGATCACCGGCAACACCAGCGGTTTGCTGCCAGCCGCGGGAGGGCAGATAATCTCGTACGGCAACAACATCTTCGACGCCAACGGCGCGGCGAATACACCGACGTCGACGATCGGCTTGCGCTAGGCGCTTTCGCGCGTTGACGAAGCATGGTCATCGCCAACCGAGGCTACGCCATCTGCACCACGCCGCGCTCGGGCAGTAACTTCCTGTCCCAGTTGCTGACGTCGACGGGCGTTCTTGGACGGCCGTTGGAGTATTTCAACGGACCGGCGCGCCGCGTACTGGATCATCCGGACTTCCCGGATGATCCAGAGGCGCAGCTGGCGGCGATCCCCCGCCTGGGCGCCACGCCGAACGGGATCTACGGCCTCAAGCTGTTCATGAGCCAGTTCGACCAGGTGGCCCAGACGCGGTGGCCCTGCCGCCTGCCCGGCCTTTCCTTCGTCTATCTCGAGCGGCGGGACGTGCTGGGCCAGGCCATATCCTGGGCTCGGGCCGAACAGACGGGGCAGTACCGGTCGACCTCGTCCGTCGTGGCCCAGCCGACCTACGACCCCGCCCTGATCCGCGCCCGCCTTTCGATGCTGCTGGTCGAGCAGGCGCGATGGCGCGACTATTTCGCGGTCAACGCCGTGACGCCGGTGTGCCTGCTCTATGAGGACGTGGTGCGCGCGCCCGCCCCGGCGGTCGAGGCCGTGAGCCGGCTGATGGGACTGACCGATCCGCCGCGGATCGATCCCGACCGCATCGACCTGGCGATCCAGCGCGACGCGCTGAACGACGACTGGCGCGCGCGCTTCGTCGCCGAGCATGCCGATCCCGCCGTCCCGCCAGGTCCCTGGAGCGAGCATCTCCCGACCTGACCCGCGCCGCTACGACCGCTAGACGCCGACCGGCCCGGGCTGATCTCGATTATCGATCCCCGTTCCATTTCCCGAGAAAGCGCATTATAGCTCCAGGCTGAACATCCCGCCCGGCCGCAAGGTCGGGCGCCGTCATTTCTGGAGCCCCTCATGGCCGACATCCTGATGCCCAAGGCGACCGCCGTCTGGCTCGTGGAAAACACGTCGCTCACCTTTGAACAGATCGCCGACTTCTGCGGCCTGCACCCGCTGGAAGTCGCCGGCATCGCCGACGGCGAAGTGGCGCGCGACATCCGCGGCGCCGATCCGATGGGCAACGGCCAGCTGACCCGCGAAGAGCTCGACAAGGCGCAGGCCAACGACGCCTACCGCATGAAGGCCCAGGTCAGCCGCCACGCCGAACTGCTGAAGCCGCAGAAGAAGGCCCCGCGCTACACCCCGGTGTCGCGTCGCCAGGACCGTCCGGACGCCATCGCCTGGTTCCTGCGCCACCACCCCGAGGTGACCGACGCGCAGATCTCCAAGCTGTTGGGCACCACCAAGTCGACCATCGAGCAGGTCCGCGCCCGCACGCACTGGAACGCCGCCAACATCAAGCCGGTCGATCCCGTGACCCTGGGCCTGGTCGGCCAGCTGGAGCTGGACGCCCTGGTCAAGAAGGCCGCCGAGAAGAAGGCCAAGGACGACCTGAAGAAGGGCATCCTGCCGGAAGACCCGACCCTGCGTCCGGCCTCGGAAACCAGCGTCCTGCCGGACGATCACGAGGACGAAGAGGCCGCGATCCGCAAGGGCCGCATCGAGCCCAAGGCCGAGGACGTGTTCGGCAAGTCGACCTACGTGGCCGACGACGAGGAAGACGACGAGGACTGATCCGTCCCGCCGGAGAATCAAAAGGCCCGCCCCGTCTGAACGGAGCGGGCCTTTTTCGATTTCGGCCTCCTCGGTCCGTCACCGCTGTCTCACGACGCGGGGACGTGGAGGGGGCTAATGAAGTCGGGCCCTAAGGCCTTCGATCTCCTCCTTGAGCCTGAGCTTCTGCCGCTTCAGCTCCCGAAGACGGGAGGTGTCGCTGACGGGTCGACTGGTCTCCTCCTGGATCGTGCGGTCGAGGTTCTCATGACGGGACCCAAGCTCGCGGATACGGGATTCGATGGCCATGGCTGTCGGCTCCTTGCTGTTGGAGATCGAAGTCAACACCCGCTGTTCGAAGCTGTCAGATCACATATGATTGCAATCGGCGGCGCTTGACCTGGCGCAGCTTGCTCCCAAGACGGACGAAAATTCACCATGTCGGACCCCGCGGCCCTGCTCGAAAAACCTCGTCTCGTCATCGGAATCTCTGGTGCGTCAGGGGTTGTCTACGGTCTGCGGGCGCTGGACGCCTGTCGCGAACTGGGCGTGGAGAGCCACCTGGTCCTGTCGAAATCGGCCGTCCTGACCCTAGCGCAGGAGACCGGATTTTCCGTCGGGGAGGTCAATGAAAAGGCGGACGTCGTCCATCGCGTGGGCGACATCGGGGCGGCGATCGCGTCTGGGTCGTACCGCACGCTCGGCATGATTGTGGCCCCCTGCTCGGTGCGCACGATGAGCGAGATAGCAACGGGCGTAACGGCTTCGCTGCTGACCCGCGCCGCCGACGTGACCCTGAAGGAGCGACGCCCGCTGGTGCTGATGGTGCGCGAGACGCCGCTGCACCTGGGCCACCTGCGCACCCTGACCAAGCTGGCCGAGATGGGCGCGGTGATCGCCCCGCCCCTGCCCGCCTTCTACGCAAAACCGCAATCGATCGCTGAGATGGTGGACCAATCGGTGGGCCGCGCGTTCGACCTGTTCGGCCTGTCCTGGCGACCGGTCAAACGCTGGGGCGAAGACCTGGCGACGATTACTGGCGACGCCTGAAAAGGCTGGAGGGGTTAACGAAGATGCGGCTTTGGCAGTGGGCCCTGGAGGTCTATGCGCGACCGTCTGTCGCACAGGCGTGCCTGTCGCTGCAGGACGGACACGGCCAGAACGTGCCCTATCTTCTGTGGGCGGCTTGGCGGGCCAGCGAGGGCCGCGCCGCCGACGCCAGGGAGGCCGCCCGGCTGGTCAAGCGCTGGGACGCCGAGGTCGGCTCGCCGCTGCGCGCCGTCCGCCGCACGATCAAGCCGGCCTGGCCCGGGATCGACGACGGCGCCCGCGAGGATTTCCGCAACGCGGTCAAGGCGACCGAACTGCACGGCGAGAAGGTGCTGATGGAGAGCCTGGAGGCGCTCAGCGGCGAACCGGGCGCGGAACTGGACGTGTTCGACACGCTGCTGGAAGCCGCCCGGGCGTCCGGCGATCCGCCGCGCGAAAGCGCCCTGCGCGCCCTTTCCGACGCGCTTGGCGGCCCCTTGGCGTGATACCCTTTACCGACTGTCAGGCTTTGCTATCTATCACCGCCCCCTTGGGGATCATCGGGCCACGACAGCAGGGGCGTCCATGAACGACGACGACGCTTCAGACGACAGCGACATCGCCATCGAGCGGCGTCTGGCGACCTTGCGCGAGGAACATCAGGACCTCGGCGACGCGGTCGCGGCCCTCGAGGAACGCCCCCTGCCCGACATGCTGCAGATCGCCCGCCTCAAGCGCCGCAAGCTGGCCCTGAAGGACGAGATCGTGCGGCTGGAAGACCAGCTGATGCCGGACATCATCGCCTAGGGGTCAGCCCTCGACCTCCACGCTCGCCGCATGCCCCACCGGGAAGTTCAGCGAGTTGGCCACGAAGCACTTGGCGTTGGCCTCGTGATGCAGGGCCATGGCCTTTTCCGGATCCGAGCCCGCCGCGATCGTCACGTGGGGATGCAGGACAGCGCTCTCAAAGCGACCGCCGCCGGTCTCGTCCTCGACCATCACCGCCGTGGCTTCGTCGCGATAGGCGGTGACGACCACGCCGTTCACGGCGCACAGGTGCAGGTACCAGAGCTGGTGGCAGGAGCTGATCGAGGCCAGCAGCAGTTCCTCGGGGTTCCAGCGCCCTGGATCTCCCCGGAAGCTGGGATCGGACGAGCCCAGCAGCGCCGGCTTGCCGTCGGCGGCGATCTCGTAGGCTCGCTCGTAGGACCGGTAGCTGGCCGTGCCCTCGCCGGTATTGCCCGTCCAGGTCAGGGTCGTGGCGTAGCGATGCGACTTGGACATTCAAGGACCTCCGGACGACGGCGGAGGATTGGTAGAGCCCGCGAACGCCGGCTTCAAGAACCGGCGTGAAGCGTCGGGCGCGAAGGGTCAGGCCGCCGTGCGATAGGCCGGCATGTCGTTCAGCGCCTCGACGACCTGGCGCGGGTGATAGGGCTTGCTGATGAACACCGAGCCCTCCACGCCCTCGACGGCATGACGCGCCTCGGCCGTTCCGGAGATGAACACCACCGGCAGGCGCGGATAGGCCGTGCGCGCCTGACGCGCCAGGGCGAAGCCGTCCTGGCCAGGACCAAGATCGATATCGGTGACCAGCGCCGACAGATAGCCATGCCGACCGATGACCTTCATGGCGTCCAGAACGCAATCGGCGTCCAGCACCTTGAAGCCGCGATCTCGAATGAATTGCGAGGMCGACATGCCGATGATCGGATCATCTTCCACGAACAGAATCTGATGAGCGTTCATTGTTGAAGTCCTCTTGGACCGTAACAACCCCCAGAACGCCTATTGTTTCCAGAATTGGCGAATTTAGGCGCAATCCCGAATATTCTGAAAACTCTTCACATCGCAAAGCGGGCGGCGATCAAGCTTCCTTGCGCACGCGCTTCTTCAGGAACATCGCCGCGTCGGCCTCGGCCAGGGCGACTTCGGGGTCGGCGCCGGCCTCGATCTCGCGCACGCCCCACGAGATGCGCAGCGGCACGGACCACTCGCCCACCTGCACCGGCATGCCGCGCACGGCGGCGGCCAGGGTCTCGGCCTTGGAGTTGGCGGTCTGCTGGTCGGCCTGGACCAGCAGCACGGCGAACTCGTCGCCGCCGATCCGGCCCACCACGTCGCTCTCGCGGACATTGGCCAGCAGACGCCCGGCGACGGCCTTCAGAGCCTCGTCGCCGGCCGCGTGGCCGAAGCGGTCGTTGACGGCCTTGAAGCCGTCCAGGTCGAAGAAAACCAGGCTGGCGGGCGAGCCGTAGCGCTGGGCGAAGGCGGCGACCCGCTTGATCTCGCGCAGGAAGGCCCGGCGGTTCAGCACCGGGGCCAGCACGTCCATGTCAGCCAGGCCTTGCGCCTCGCCCAGCTTGAACTTCAGCCGGGCGACCTCGTTGCGCAGGTCGTCGATCTCGACCATCAGGGTCTTCAGCGCCGACTGCACCTGCGGGGTCAGGTCGGTTTCCGACAGCCCCAGGAAACCGGCCGTGTCGGCCGCGACCACGGCCCGCGCCACAACGGGGCCGGCGGCCTCGGTCAGCGCCCGGCGACGGATGGCCGAGAAGGATTCGGTGCGCGCGCTGGTGATCTTCATGGGACGACGGAAACCACTCGGGGGAATCACTATGCGGTGAAGCTTTGCGTATTTCTGCGTTCTTTCATTAACCATGACAATGGCGACGACCATGTGTCGCAGCGTCGCGGCGCCGCTCTATCCCTGTGGATCGATTGCGGTTTTCACCGGGATCATTCGGTGAGAACGGGCTTTGGAGCCCGGACGCCAGCGGCTATAAGGCCCGCGATTCACGGCCGTCAGGTTACGGAGCGCACTCGCCGCTCCACAGCCGCCTCTAGGGAAATCGTCGCCGATGCCCACCGTCACGCCACCCGTCGCCATCATCATGGGCAGCCGCTCGGACTGGCCGACGATGAAGAAGGCGGCCGACGCGCTCGACGCCCTGGGCGTGGCCTACGAGGCCAAGGTGGTTTCCGCCCACCGCACGCCCCAGCGCCTGGTCGAGTTCTCCACGGGCGCCCAGGCCGCCGGCTACAAGGTGATCATCGCCGGAGCCGGCGGCGCGGCCCACCTGCCGGGCATGGTCGCCTCGATGACCATCCTGCCGGTGCTGGGCGTGCCGGTGCAGTCCAAGGCCCTGAACGGCCTGGATTCCCTGCTGTCCATCGTCCAGATGCCCGGCGGCGTTCCCGTCGCCACCCTGGCCATCGGCGAGGCGGGCGCCAAGAACGCCGGCCTGCTGGCCGTCCAGATCCTGGCGATCTCGGACGCGGCCCTGGCCCAGCGCCTGACCGCCTTCCGGGCCGAGCAGACCGACAGCGTCGTCGAAAGCGTTGAAGACTGATGGCTTCCTCCTCGCCGCCCACCTTCCCTTTGGCCCCTGGCTCGACGATCGGCATCCTCGGCGGGGGACAGCTGGGTCGCATGCTGGCCCTGGCCGCCGCCCGCCTGGGCTTCGACGTGGTGATCCTGGATCCCGAGGAGAACAGCCCGGCCGGCCGCGTGGCCTCGCGCCAGATCGTCGGCCCCTATGACGACCGCTGGGCGCTGAAGCGCCTGGCCGAGGTCTGCGACGTCGTCACCTACGAGTTCGAGAACGTGCCGGCCGCCACGGTGGCCGAGCTGACCGCCCAGGGCGTGCTGGTCGCGCCCGGCGCCAAGGCCCTGGCCGCCGCCCAGGACCGGGTGGTGGAAAAGAGCTTCCTGGCCGAGATCGGCGTCCCGACCGTGGCCTTCGCCGCCGTCGACGACGCGGACGGCCTGGCCGCCGCCGTCGCCAGGATCGGCGCCCCGTCGCTGCTGAAGACCCGCCGCGAAGGCTATGACGGCAAGGGCCAGGCCTGGCTCCAGCGCCCGACCGAGGCCGCCGCCGCCTTCCAGAAGATCGCCGGCCAGCCCGCCATCCTCGAGGCCCCGGCCGACTTCGTGCGCGAGCTGTCGGTGATCGCCGCCCGCGGCCGCGACGGCGAGATCGCCTGCTATCCGCTGTCGGACAACCACCACGAGGGCGGCGTCCTGCGCCGCACCAGCGCCCCGGCCAAGGTCAGCAACGCCACCCGCGACCAGGCCGAGGCCATCGTCGCCAAGATCCTGACCGCCCTGGAATATGTCGGCGTGATCGGGGTCGAGCTGTTCGAGCTGGCCGGCGGCAAGCTGCTGGTCAACGAGTTCGCCCCCCGGGTGCACAACACCGGCCACTGGACCCAGGACGGCTGCGAGGTCGACCAGTTCGAGCAGCACATCCGCGCCGTCGCCGGCTGGCCCCTGGGCCCCACCGCCCCGCGCGCCCATGTCGAGATGACCAACCTGCTGGGCCAGGAAGTCGACGCCTGGGCCAAGCTGGCCGCCGAACCCGAGACCCGCGTCCACCTCTACGGCAAGGGCGAAGCCCGGCCGGGACGGAAGATGGGGCACGTGAATAGGCTGCGGGGGCTGAAGGACTAGGCGTCGGCGAGCGGCGCCGAACTTCGCGTGAAATGCGCCTCCAGCGCCCGATCCGTCCCGCCCCTGGCCACGGCCACGGCGTCCGGACCAGCACCCGTGCCCTGGACCGAGAAGAACGTCAGGTCGTGCAGTCCGATCATCCCTAGGACGGCCTGAAGATAGGGCGTCAGGAAATCGGGCTGGCGCGCGCGCCCGCCGGAGAACTTGCCGCCCGAGGCCACGGCCACGAAGACGGGACGGTCGCGCAGCAGGCCGACCTTGCCCGCCGAAGTGACGTTGAACGTCCGGCGGGCACGGACGACGTGATCGATCCACCCCTTCAGCGCGGCGGGCACGGTCATGTTGTGCATGGGCGTGCCGATGACCACGATGTCGGCCCGCTCCAGCTCCCGGACCAGCGTCTCGGACATGGCCATCGAGCCCGCCTGGGAGACGTCGGCCAGCGATTGCTGGGAGGTGGCGTAGTCCGCGTCGATCGACGGGATCTCGACCCCGCCGATCACCCGCTCGACGACGACCGCCTCGGGATGGGCCTGAAGCAGGAAGCCAAGGATGTTGCGCGAGAGCCTGAGGCTTTCGGAGACTTCGCCGCGCGGGCTGCAGCTGACATGCAGGATCGTTTTCATCGCCGTTTCCAGGTTTGTTCGGCGGTCACGCTAGAGCCTCATGGTCCGAGCCAAAGGTCCATGAACGGCAATTCCAGATAGGCCATGATTGCCACGCGATGGTACGGTCGGCCATGACCGCTCCCAAGCCAGGCAGCATCTCCCCGCTGGATCCCACGGCGGCCGAGCCGTTCTACCGGCAGATTTACGAGCGCTTTCGCGGAGCCATCGCCGGCGGCGTGCTGAAGCCGGGCGACCGGATCCCCTCGGCGCGGGCGCTGACCCAGGAACTGGGCCTGGCCCGAGGCACCATCGACGCCGCCTATTCGCTGCTGGCCGCCGAGGGCTACATCCAGGCTCGCGGCCAGGCGGGCACCGTCGTGACGCCCGATCTCAAGCCGGGATCGCCGCTGCCAAGTCCTCCGCCCCGGCCCGACGCCGGCCCCGTCGCGGTCAGCTTTCGGCCGGAGTCGATCCTGCCGTTCCAGATGGGCCTGCCCGCCCTTGACCGGTTCCCCCGCAAGATCTGGGCGCGGCTGGGCGCGCGTTTTGTGCGGGCCATGCAGCCGTCCGACATGGTCCACCCGCCGGTCTATGGCCTGCCGGCGCTGCGGGCCGAGATCGCCGCCTATCTGCAGGTCTCGCGCGGGATCGACTGCGCCCCGTCCCAGGTCTTCGTGACCTCGGGCTATCGCCACAGCCTGACGCTGATCGCCCAGGCGCTGCTGAAGGCGGGGGATCACGTCTGGCTCGAGGATCCCGGCTATCCGCCCACGCGCGAACTGCTGGCATACCTGAACATCGCCGTCGCGCCCGTGCCGGTGGACCGCGAGGGCATGGACGTCGCCGAAGGCCTCCGGCGCGCGCCTCGGGCCCGCGCGGCCGTGGTCACGCCCGCCCACCAGAGCCCACTGAGCGTCTCCCTGTCCCTGCCCCGCCGCCTGGCCCTGCTGGACTGGGCGGCCCGCGAGGACGCCTGGATCGTCGAGGACGACTACGACGGCGAGTACCGCTATGTCAGCCGCCCGCTGCCGGCCCTCAAGAGCCTGGATCGCGCCGGGCGCGTGTTCTACGCGGGCACGTTCAGCAAGGTGCTGCTGCCCAGCCTGCGACTGGCCTATGTGGTCGTGCCGCAGGCCCAGGTCGAGCGGTTCGAGCAGGTCAGCCAAGCCTTCACCGGCGGCAGTCCGGAGCTGACCCAGGCCATCGTCACCGCCTTCATCACCGAAGGACACTTCGCGCGGCACATCCAGCGGATGCGCAAGCTCTACGCCGAGCGCCGGGAACTGACGGTGGCGGGCCTGGAGAGCGTGCTGGACGGCCGCCTGCGGATCGACGCCCAGCCCGGGGGCATGCACCTGATCCTGCGGCCGCGGGACGAGCTGTCCGACCGTGGCTTGGTGGCGCGGATGCGGGGCGACGGCCTCTACGGGGAAGCCCTGTCGGACTGGGCGCTGGAGGGCGACGGCGCCCAGGCCCTCCTGATCAACTTCACCAACATCGACTCCCAGGCGGTCGCCGAAAGCCTGGGGCGGCGCATCCTGAAGCTCCTGTGACAGGAGCCGGGACCATGCCGATCATGGCCTAGTCGATAAGGCGCTTCATGGACCTTCTTGAGTGGACCATGAAGCGTCACGATCCAGGTCTTCAATCAGACAAGGATCTCGTCATGACCAACCGCATCGACTACGCCAAGGCGTCGCCCGAGGGCTTCAAGGCCTTCGGCGGCGTGTACGCCACCCTTCTCAAGAGCGACCTGCCCAAGGGCCTGATCGACCTCGTCTACCTGCGGGTCTCGCAGATCAACGGCTGCGCCTTCTGCATCGACATGCACTCCCGCGACCTGCTGAAGTCCGGCCTCTCGGTGGACAAGCTGGTGCTGGTCCCGGTGTGGCATGACGCGGGCGGCGTGTTCAGCCCGCGCGAACGGGTCGCCCTGGCCTGGGCCGAGACCGTGACCCGGGTGGCCGAGACCGGCGTCCCGGACGCCGACTACGACGCCGCCGCCGCCGAGTTCGGCGACAAGGACCTGGCCGACCTGACCTATGCGATCGGCCTGATGAACGCCTTCAACCGCTTCGGCGTTACGTTCCGTTCGACCCCCGCCGCCGCCAAGGCCTGAGCCTTCGGCTTTCATGAGAGCCCTTGCCCGGCCGTCACGCCGGGCGAGGCGACGAAAGGATATTTCACATGGCTTGGCTGCTGCTCGGCGTCGCCGGCGTTCTCGAAATCGTCTTCGCCCTCAGCCTGAAGGCGTCGGAAGGCTTCACGCGGCCGGTCCCAGGGCTGCTCACGGTGGCCGCCGGACTGTCCAGCGTCTTCCTGCTGTCGCTGGCGTTGCGCACCCTGCCCGTGGGCAGCGGCTACGCGGTCTGGACCGGCATCGGAGCGGCGGGCACCGCGATCCTGGGCATCGTGATCATGGGCGATTCCGCCACGCCGCAGAGGCTGCTGTGCATCGGCCTCATCCTGGCGGGCGTCATCGGCCTCAAGCTGGTCCCCGCCGGCTGAGTCACGCCGCGGCGATGATCTCCAGCTCGATCAGCCAGTCGTCGGCCAGGGTCTGGACGATGATCGCCGTGGTCGGGATCCGCCGCTCGCCCAGGGCCTTCACCCGCGCCGCGCCGTTGGCCTCCACATAGGCCGGATCGCGCAGGTAGCTGGTCAGGCGCACGATGTTGTCGGTGGTCATGCCGGCGCTGGCCAAGATGGTCCGCAGGTTCGACCAGACCAGCTCCAGCTGGTGCTCCAGGCTGGTCCCCGCCACGCCGTTCGCATCCAGCCCCATGGTCCCGGCCACGAACAGCATCCGGGCCGGATTGCGCACTTCGATGGCATGCACGTAGTCGTCGGTGGCGGCGTAGATCCCGTCGGTGGGATTGTGGATCACGGTGTCCATGGCGGGGCCTCCCGGGCTTTCGTTTTCGCGACTTGGTTCCTAGCTTAGCGGAAAGGCGCGCCGCCGGCGTGACGACCCTTCCTGGAGCGACATATGGCCGAGCAAGCGATGATCGGCCTGATCGGCGGCATGAGCTGGGAGAGCTCGGCCCAGTATTATCGGCTGATCAACGAAGGGGTCCGCGACCGGGTGGGCGGCGTGGCCTCGGCCCGCACCCTGATGTGGTCGTTCGACTTCGCCAAGATCGAGGCCCTGCAGCACGCCGGCGACTGGGACGCCTTGGCCGGGGAACTGGTCGTCGCGTCCAAGGCCCTGCAGAAGGGCGGCGCCGACTTCCTGGTGCTGTGCACCAACACCATGCACCGCTGCGCCTGGGCCATCGACGCGGCGGTGAAGATCCCGCTGCTCCACATCGCCGACCCGACTGCGGCGGCGATCCAGGCGGCCGGCCTGACCAAGGTGGGCCTGCTGGGCACGGCCTTCACCATGGAGCAGGACTTCTATCGCGGCCGGCTGGAGGACAAGTTCGGCCTGGAGGTGCTGATCCCCGACGCCGACGACCGGGCGGCGGTGCACGGCATCATCTATCGCGAGCTGGTGACCGGCCAGGTGCTGGACGCCTCGCGCGAGGTCTACCGCGCCGTGATCCGGCGGCTGGTCGAGCGCGGGGCGCAGGGCATCATCCTGGGCTGCACCGAGATCATGCTGCTGATCGGCGAGGCGGATAGTCCCGTGCCGATCTTCGACACGACGACGCTGCACGCGATGGCGGCGGTGGAGAGGGCGTTGGGAAGGTAAGCTTCGATAGGCCCTCCCCCTGTGGGGGAGGCGATCGCGAAGCGATCGGTGGGGGATATTGTGAGGTGGGATCACTTCCCCCTCCGGCCCATTCGGGCCGCCTCCCCCACAGGGGGAGGTCCTAAAAAGGTTCAGGCCTATCGCGCGCCGTACCGCATCCGCGCCAGCGCCGCCGCCACCTCCGCCGCCAGGTTCATCGGCTTGATCCCGGCCTTCCACTTCTCGAAGGCCATGACGTTGTCGATGCGGCTGTCCAGGTGCTTGAGCGCCGACTCGCGGCCGGACGCCATGTCGACCCCCAGGGTCGAGACCAGGATGCCCGACAGGATCGCCCGCTTGGAGTAGTGATTCTCGTCGGTGGCCGTGTCGCCGGCCCAGCGCCACAGGAGGTCGGCGCTTTCCCACAGCAGGGTCAGGGCCAGCGGGATGTTGGTCGGGAAGGCCAGGAAGGCCGACAGTTTGCGTAAGGGGTCGGCGTCGCGCTGGGCGGCGTCCAGGCGGGCTACGACGCCGGCCCGGATCTTGTCGCGGATCTTGGTCGGCGGCGGGCTCAGGGCGCCCAACGCGGCCAGGGCGGCCTTGTCGTGGCGGCGCGACAGCAGGGCGGCCAGGTCCTTGGGCCCTTGCGGCAAAAGGAGTTTCGCCTCGCCGGCGTTGAGGCCGGCGGCCACGGCGGCGGCGCGGGCCATCCCCGGGTTCCACCCCAGGCGCGGGGCCAGGCGCAAGGCCTCGTCCAGCACCCGTTGCTCGGTCATGTCGGCCCAATCGCCAGGGTCTTGGGAAGCGTCGGCGGTTTTGTCGCTCATGAATCCGAGTCTACACGGGAGTTTAGGCCGCGTCGCCATGGACAGAGGCCCCCGCCTCTGCTATCAGCCGCCCCTCGTCGCCCGGGAGATCCCTTTCCGGGCTTATCAGGTTTTGTTCGCCCGCCCGGCCCCTGAGAGGGACTCGGGAAGATGGTCGGGCCGTCGAATGGAGAGAGACCCCTGGTCCAGATTTTCGTCCGCGACAACAACGTCGATCAGGCCCTCAAGGCCCTGAAGAAGAAGATGCAACGCGAAGGCTCGTTCCGCGAAATGAAGCGGCACGTGCACTATGAGAAGCCGTCGGAAAAGCGCGCCCGTCAAAAGGCCGAAGCTGTTCGTCGCGCCCGCAAGCTGGCGCGCAAGCGCGCCCAGCGCGAAGGCCTGATCCCGATGCCGAAGAAGCCGGTCGGCGCGCGTTAAGCAGCGCTTTCCAGGTTTCTGGAAACACCAAACCCGCCCGGAGCGATCCGGGCGGGTTTTGTTTTGTTCGGGTGAGTGGCTCACCGACTTGCCCCCACCTGGCGGCTTCGCCGCCTGTCCGCCCCCATAGGGGGCGGAGGACGCGCACCGCCGCACAGCTCCTCTTCCCCCTTTGGGGGAAGACGGCCGAAGGCCCGTAGGGGGCAAGTGCTAGCCGCCTGAGCGCCCGCCGACGAACGCCACCGCCTTGACGATATGCCCGGCGAACGTCTCGCCCAGCAGCCGCGTGTGGCTCGCCGCCTCGACGTGATCCACATAGCCGTGCTTGGACCGCTCGGCCGGCGCGGCCTGCATGGCCTTGCGCTTCTCGCGCCCCTTGACCGGCCCCGCCGTGACCACGGCCACCGGCCAGTTCGGGTCGTAGGCCGGCACGGCGACCGCCTGGGCGGCCGACTGGGACCACTGGGCCACCTCGGCGGCGGCGGTGCGGTTGTGGGGGCCGTTGGCGAAGGCCCAGCGCTTCTCGGCCTTGGCGGCCGGCGGCAGGCCGATCTTGTCGCCCAGGCTGGTGTAGACCAGCGGCTTGTAGAGCCCGAGCGACGCGCCGCGCGCCGCCCAGCGCGAGGCCGTCGCGAAGGCCTGGATGAACGGCTTGAACGCCTCGGTCTCCGAGGCGTCGGCCGTGGCGGCGTCGACCAGCACCAGGCCCGCGACCTTGTCCGGATTGCGCCCGGCATATTCGCGCAGGCGCAGGCCGGCCATCGAGTGGCCCACCAGGATGAACGGCCCGGTCTCGCCCGAGGCGGCGACCAGCTTTTCGAAATCGGTGACGATGGCCAGGCCGTCGCGCGGCGTGGGTCCCGGCGGCGAGAAGCCCATGCCGGCCCGGTCGTAGGCGCACGACCGCCAGCCGGCGGCGCTCAGGGCCTGCTGAGTGGCGCCCCAGTCGGCGGCGAAGCCGAAGGCCCCCGCCTCCAGCCAGACCAGCGGACGGTCATTGGACGGTCCTTCGCAGACCATCCGCAGTTGCCGGCCCTCGCCGATGTCCACCATCCGACCCCGCGGCACGGGGTGACCGGCCGCCGACATCAAGCCGCCCACGGCGACGAACGAGAGAAGGAGAAGAGCGAATCCGGCAAGGGCGCGTCCGACGTGTCTGAGCATCCGGCCACTCTAGCCGAGCAAGCATGGCCGTCGAGTGACGGCCGCGTCTAAATCCGGTGCAGCGCCTGGCCTGGCGAAACCTTAGCCGTCGACGACGTTGATCCGCACGCGGACGCGGCCGCCCTTGGCGCGGGTGACCACGCCTTCGCCGTTCGCGGCCATCTTGGCTTTCACGCCGTCAGGCCACCTGGAGACCTGGGCCAGGCGCACCTTGCGGCCGACCTTGGCGGCGGCCTTCAGCGGCAGGTCGCTCTTCTCGGCGAAGGTCTTGCCCATGAACAGCGCCGGGTTCAGCGGCTTGCCGGCCTTGTTGCGCAGTTCGAAATGCAGGTGCGAGCCGGTCGAGCGGCCGCTGCTGCCGACATAGGCCACGGTGTCGCCGCGCCGGACATAGGCGCCGCGCTTGAGGCCCGCGTCGCGGCCCAGGTGGGCGTAGAGGGTGCGGAAGCCGTCCTTGTGGCCCACCTCGACGAACCGGCCGTAGGTGCCGCTGACGCCGCTGCGCATGATCACGCCGTCGGTGGCCACGTGGACGGGCGCGCCGGCCGGGGCGGCGATGTCGACGCCCTCGTGCAGGCGGCCGTTCTCTTCCCAAGGCATCTGGCGCAGGCCGAACGGGGAGTTGACCACATGGCCCGGCAGCGGGGCGTCGAACACGAAGGCGGGCGGCGGCGGGGCCGGCGGCTCGGGCGCCGCGACGGGCGCGATCACCGGGGCCGGCGCGGACTGCTCCACGCCGGCGTTCATCGCGCCCACGGCGGTGACGGCGTTGATCATGCCCCAGACCACGATCGCTCCGCCCAGCGCGGCGAACGCGACGAGCGAATAGGGAGACGACGTTGCGGCCAGGACTCGTGACGCCAAGAGTGATCCTCACAGACGGTCGGTCACTCCAAGAGACCGCGTCGAAGCGCGCTCCCATCCCACGGGTGACCTTTCGGGATGATGAAGGTGCGCCATATGCCGCGCCCATGAGGCGAAAAGGCGGCGCAGCTTAACCATTGATCAAGCATGACCATGATCAGCCGACAGATGATCCGATCTCACATTACAGGAATTTTAGAACATTACTTTGAGTACACTTCTTTAATTACACGTCATGAATGAGACGTAACGAGTATTCGACAGAAGTCGTGAGTATACCTTTGGACATCGGCGCAGGGACGCGCCACCGACATAAACCGAAGGGACAATCCGATGCGCAAGTTCATGACCAGCCTCACCGCCGTGGCCACTCTGACCCTGGCCGCCGTGCCCGCCCTGGGCCTGCTGCAGAACGCCCACGCCGCCGAACCGAGCGTCACGATCTCGCTGGTCGGCATGAACCTCTCCAACCCCGCCCACGCCGCCGAATTCGCCGCCCGCGTCGACGCCGCCGGCGAACAAGTCTGCAGCGCCAAGGCCCGCACCAATCCGGGCGCCGACTTCACCATGGCCGGCTGCAAGGTCGGCGTCCGCGAACAGGTCGCCCAGCAACTGTCCAAGTCGCAACGCCAGGGCCTGCGCATGGCCGCCCGCTCGACCCCGCTGGCCATCGCCGCCCGCTGAGCCGCCTACCGAGCACACGCATGATCCAGACAAGCAAAAGGCCCCGGACGGGAACGTCCGGGGCCTCCTTCTTTTGGACGGTGGATCGAAGCCCTAGAGCCCCTTCACGATCCCCTCGACCATCTTCTTGGCGTCGCCGAACAGCATCATGGTGTTGTCGCGGAAGAACAGCTCGTTCTCGACGCCGGCATAGCCGCTGCTCATGCCGCGCTTGATGAACAGCACGGTGCGGGCCTTTTCGACGTCCAGGATCGGCATGCCGTAGATGGCGCTGGTCGGGTCGGTCTTGGCGGCCGGGTTGGTGACGTCGTTGGCGCCGATCACGAAGGCCACGTCGGCGGTCGAGAACTCGCTGTTGATGTCCTCCAGCTCGAACACCTCGTCATAGGGCACGTTGGCCTCGGCCAGCAGCACGTTCATGTGGCCGGGCATGCGGCCGGCGACGGGGTGGATGGCGTACTTCACCTCGACGCCCTCTTCCTTCAGCTTGTCGCACATCTCGCGCAGGATGTGCTGGGCCTGGGAGACGGCCATGCCGTAGCCGGGGACGATGATCACCTTGCTGGCGTTCTTCATGATGAAGGCCGCGTCGTCGGCCGAGCCCTGCTTGACGGGGCGCGTCTCGACCTTGCCGCCGGGACCGGCGGCCGCCGCGGCGTCGGCGCCGAAGCCGCCCAGGATCACCGAGATGAAGCTGCGGTTCATGCCCTTGCACATGATGTAGGACAGGATCGCGCCCGACGAACCGACCAGGGCGCCGGTGATGATCAGGGTGGTGTTTTCCAGGGTGAAGCCCAGGGCCGCCGCGGCCCAGCCCGAATAGCTGTTCAGCATCGACACGACGACCGGCATGTCGGCGCCGCCGATCGGGATGATCAGGGTGACGCCGATCAGCAGGCTCAGCGCGAAGATCGCCCAGAACGCCCAGATCGCCGAACCGCCCGAGATCACCAGCACCACGACCATGGCGACGATGGCCAGGGCGATGACGATGTTCAGCAGGTGGCGGGCCGGCAGCAGGATCGGCGCGCCGCCCATGTTGCCGTTCAGCTTGGCGAAGGCGATGACCGAACCGGTGAAGGTGATCGCGCCGATCGCCAGGCCCAGCGACAGCTCGATCAGGCTGTTGAGGTGCACATGGCCGTCGGGACCGACGATGCCGTAAGCCGCCGGGGTGTAGATCGCCGCCACGGCCACCAGACAGGCCGCCATGCCGACCAGGCTGTGGAACGCCGCCACCAGCTGCGGCATCGAGGTCATGGCCACCTTGCGGGCGATCACCGCCCCCACCGTGCCGCCGACCGCGATCCCGCCCAGGATCAGTCCGATGGTCACGGGATCCAGCGCGCCCTGTTTCCAGAGCGTGGCCAGGGTGGTCAGCACGGCGATGGCCATGCCGATCATCCCGTTGCGGTTGCCCGACTGGCTGGTCACCGGGCTGGACAGCCCGCGCAGCGCCAGGATGAAGAGCACCCCCGAGACGATGTAGAGGATGGCGGCGAGATTGGCGTTCATTCGGAAGTCCCCATTTCCGGGAGAAGCTTGGAGTTGGCCTTGCGGCCACGCAGGAAGAGCCAGATCGACAGCGCCATACCGCCGCTAGCGATCAGGAAGTTGAAGAAGGTCCGCTCCGCGTCACGCGCGAACAGTAGATGAGCCAGCATTCCGGCCGACAGGCAGAAGTTCAGCGGCACGAACAGCCACCGGACGATCCACCCCTTGGCCATGGGCGGAAGCAAAGAGCCGATCAGCGCCGTTCCGACGAGCAGGCCGGCGAGCAGAAGCGGCAGCAAGGCCATCAGGCGGGTGTCGACAGAGAGGCTGCTCATCGCGCCCCTCCGGACAACCCAGGCGCGGCGTTGACGCCGAACCGGGGTGGATGGCCCGAAGGCAGGCCGGAGAGGTCGTATCGGGGCGGCTCGTAGTGGTTGGCCGCCGTGTAGGGCGCGGCGAAGCGGGGCTGGCCGTCGGATCCGGTCAGTTCGTCCTCGCGCACGAAGAAGGCGTTGGCGCCGGAGAGATTGCAGCCGACCAGGGCGTAGCCCTTGGCGCGGCCCAGGGCTTCCAGGCTGGTCAGGCTGGCGCTGTGATAATTGCCGCCATCCCAGACCCGGTCGGCCTTGTACTGCGCGACGAAGGCGACGGGCGGCGGGTAGGCGGCGTTGTATTCGATGATCACCACGCGCGGGCGCACGGCGGTGATCGCCTCCCAGATCCAGTAGTCGTTGCCGTCGATGTCGATCGACAGCAGGTCGACAGACGCGGGCTTGGCGGCGGTCCCGCCGGCCCAGGAGCCCAGCAGGCCGTCGATGTTCTCGGACGTGACGAAGGCCTTCTGGACGGTCAGCCGGCCCTGGCCCACGGCCACGGCCTGGTGACCCTTGGCGGCCTCGACATACTTGTCCGAGCCGTCCAGCCACAGGCCGCTCCAGCCGGCCATCAGCAGCAGGGCGGTGTTGCACTCCACCCCGGCCTGGACGCCGAACTCGATGAAGCGCCGGTCGCCCTCGCCGATGCGGTTGAAGATCTCCAGGACGACGCCGTCCTCGTCGTTCTGGCTGTAGGTCTTGCGGCCATGGGCGATCAGCCGCCCGGGCTCCTGGGCCCGGGGCGAAGCGCGCAGCTCGTCCCACCAGCGCTCGAGCGCGATGCGCCGGAGGCCGTCGGTCCGATTGGCCATGCGCTTGATGGCGCTGAACATGCCCGAAGGCTCCCGCTGCCTTCGCGCCTATTTCTTCTCTTTCTTCTTGTACATGGCCAGCATCCGGTTGGTGACCAGGAAGCCGCCGAAGATGTTGACCGCGGCGAAGGCGGCGGCGATCGCGCCGGCCCCCTTGGAGATCCAGGTCGAGGCGGCCACCGTGCCGCCGTCCAGGTCGGCGTTGGCGCCGTGCGCGGCGGCGGCCAGCAGGGCGCCGACGATGATCACCGACGAGATGGCGTTGGTCACGGCCATCAGCGGGGTGTGCAGGGCGGGCGTCACGCTCCAGACGACGTAATAGCCGACGAAGATGGCGAGCACGAAGATCGCCAGGCGGAAAACGGTGGGGTCGACGGCTTCCATGGGAGCCTCCCTTGTCGTGGTGGTTAGGCGGTCTTCAGAGACGGATGGACGATTTCGCCGCCCTGGGTGACCAGGGCCGCCTTGAGGATCTCGTCCTCGAAGTCGGGGGCGAAGGCGCCTTCCTTGTTCAGGAACAGGCTCGACAGGGCGAACAGGTTGCGGGCGTAGAGCGCGCTGGCGTCGGTGGCGATGCGGCCGGGCAGGTTGGGAATGCCCAGGATCTTGACGCCGTTGGCGGTGACCGCCGTCTCGCCCAGCTTGGCGCCGACGACGTTGCCGCCGGCCTCGATAGCCAGGTCGACGATCACCGAACCCGGCTTCATCGAGGCGACCTGTTCGGCCGAGACCAGCTTGGGCGCCGGGCGGCCGGGGATCAGGGCCGTGGTGATGACGATGTCCTGCTTGGCGATGTGCGAGGAGACCAGCTCGGCCTGCTTGGCCTGGTATTCCTTCGACATTTCCTTGGCGTAGCCGCCGGCGGTCTGCGCGTTCTTGAACTCTTCGTCCTCGACGGCCAGGAACTTGGCGCCCAGCGACTCGACCTGCTCCTTGGTGGCCGGACGCACGTCGGTGGCGGTGACCACCGCGCCCAGGCGGCGGGCGGTGGCGATGGCCTGCAGGCCGGCCACGCCCACGCCCATGATGAAGACCTTGGCCGCGGCGATCGTGCCGGCGGCGGTCATCATCATCGGCAGGGCCTTGCCGTAGGCCTCGGCCGCCTCGATCACGGCGCGATAGCCGGCGAGGTTGGCCTGCGAGGACAGCATGTCCATCACCTGGGCCCGGGTGATGCGCGGGATGAATTCCATGGCCAGGGCGCTGGCGCCGGCCTTGGCCAGGGCGTTCAGCGTGTCCTTGTCCTGGTGCGGATTGAGCGCGGCCGCGACGATCGCGCCCTTCTTCAGGGCGGCGATCTCGGCGGCTTCGGGCGCGCGCACCTTGAACAGGACGTCGGCGTCCTTCAGGGCGTCCTTCGCCGTCTTGGCCAGCTTGGCCCCGGCCGCCTCGTAGTCGGCGTCCGGATACGAGGCCGCGATCCCCGCCCCGGCCTGCACGACGACCGAGAAGCCGGCGGCAGCCAGCTTCTTGACGGTCTCGGGCGTGGCCGCGACCCGGGTTTCCCCACCGCGGGTCTCTTTCGTGACGGCGATAACGGCCATCGGCATACCCCTCCCAAGAGCGCTGATTGCTTAGACAAGCTTGCGCGTCTCTCTAGGGGATGTTCTTGCCCGATGTCGAGCCTTACGCTCGCGTCAGCAGCAAAAAAATGCCGATGTCTACCGGTGTCAGTGGGCGGAGGCGGGCTTTTCGCGCAGGAACACCACGCCCAGCACGGCCAGCACGATTCCGGGAATCACGCCGCCGATGAAGCCGGCGGTGGTGCAGAACCACAGGGTGATGGTCAGCAGGAGGACGGCAATGGCCAGCGAGCCCCACTTGGTCATCTTGCCAAAGGCTTCGAAGGTCGCGGACTGTTCGTGGATGTCCATTTCACCGCGGTGATAGTCGCCGGCCATGTCAGTTTCCTAGGTGGAATTAAAAAACGCCCCGCCGCTTACAACGTGCGGCGCGCCGGCTCAAGACGCCGGGATGTCGCGGTTGGCCCAGGCCTCGTCGGTGAACCGCGTTCGAACAGCCAAAACGGCCTGATCGACCGAAATATCGGCGATCCGCCCTTCCCCGCCGTCGAGGCGGGAGAGCCAGCGCGAATAGGCCGGCACGGGGCTGGTGCCCATCAGGCCGATCGCCGGACGCCCGACCGAGGCGGCGACGTTCAGCGGGCCCGAGTCGTTGCCCAGGAACCCGGCCGACAGGGCGATCAGGGCGGCGGCCTGGTCCAGCGGCAGGTCGCAGGCCAGGACGTCGCGACCGGCCACGGGCTGGACGTCGATCGTCGGCTTGATGCGCGCGGCGTCGCTGAGGCCGCCCAGCCAGAACACGGTCGGGAACAGGTCGGCCACGGCTTGTGATACGGCGGCGAAGCGCTCGGCGGGCCAGGTGCGGGCCGGCTCGCTGGCCCCGACGCCCAGCACCAGCCAGGGGCCCGGCCGGCCATCGAACCGCGCTTTGATCGCCGCGACCGCCTTGGGGTCCAGCAGCAGGCCGGGCTCGCGGCTGTCGACCTGCAGGCCGTGCAGGGCCTCGAACGCCGCCAGCTTGTCCAGCCGATGGTCGGGCCGCATGGCCTTGGGCAGGAACGGCCCCTGCAGCCACTGCTCCTGGCTCTTGTGGCCCAGGCCGAACCCGCGCCGTTCGGGCACCCCGGCCAGCCAGGCGGCCTGGGCGGGGCGGCCGATCTTCTCCAGGATCCACACCGCGCGGGGCTTCACCTCGCGGCAGATCCGCCAGAAGTCGAGGACCTCCTTCACGCCCTTCAGCGATCCGGTGAAGTGGCGGGCATAGACCACGCCGCTGATCGACGGCTCGACGGCCAGCACCTCGGCGGCCCGGCTCGATGGCCGCGCGGCGAGCATCACTTGCCCCTCGGGCGTCTTGGCGGCGATGGCCCGGAAGGTCGGCAGATGCCACATCAGGTCGCCGATCCCGCGATCGGGCGCGTAGACGAGGACGGGGCCGGACTTCTGGGCGGTGCTCATGAAACGGACTTAGCGGGCGGTCGAGAGGTTGTCATCCGGCCCCTGCCCTCCCCTCTCCCGCAAAGGGGAGAAGGGGACCCGGCCCACCCGCCGGCAATCCCGATTGGCCGGCTCATGCCGGAAAGCGCGCCCATGGCGCCGGCGGGCCGCCCTGTCTTTCAGCAAACGCGCCGTTCGTCGCCCGCTCCCGGGCGAGCGACAAATTACATTCACCGAAAACGTGCATTGCTGCATCACTCGACCATGGAGCGCGCGGCGACAGCGTGCGTCCCACACCCAGACATGAACCGAGGAGGCGTCGATGCCGGAAGCCACCACCCTGAACCTCAAGGTCTACAGACCCGTCGTCATGGCCGGCCCCGAAGAGCAGGTCGGCTTCGACTATATCCTGACCATCGTCGTCCCGGAGCTGAAGACGGCGGTGAACGGCGACCCTTCGCAGGCCTCATCGGCCCGTTGCGACGTGGTCCCGGTCACCGGCACGCTGGAGTTTCCCAACCCGGCCCTGCCCATCATCTCGCCCTATACCGGGCTGATGTTCATCTACGACAACGCCCCGCTCATCGGCTTTCCGCTGACGATCATCGCGCAGAGCACCGGTGAGGGCTTGAAGTTCAACATGAACCTCTGCTTTCCGGCCTCGCCGCTCTATTTCTACAGCGGCGCCATCATGTTCGGTGAGTGGCCCGGACCGCTCAGCGACGTCACCGCCAGCTTCCTCTGCCCCCAGCCGACCTAGCGCCAACCCGCCAGCAGCCCGCGCAGTCCGGCCACGAAGGCCAGAGGCTGATCCACCATCACGTGGTGGTCGGCGTCGGGGATGGCGACGCGCAGGACGGTGTCGGGCATCTCGCCGAACATGTAGTCCAGGGTGTCCTCGCGCATCAGGGCCGAGCGTTCGCCCCACATCACCGCCGCCGGACAGGCGATGCGCGGCAGCAGCAGGCCCAGGTCCGGCATCGAGAAGCGCTGCCAGATGGCCGGGTCGAACTTCCAGGTCCAGCCGCCGTCGACCTGCTTGAGCGAGCCCCGGGCGATGTGGTCGGCGATGTAGAGGTTCTCGCAGCCCTGGGGCGGGGCGAGCCGGAAGCGAGCCAGCGCGTCTTCAAGCGAAGCGTACACCCGATTGGCGGCGTCCGGGCGCGAGGGCGGACCCTTCCAGCGCTTCTCCGGCGGCTGGATGCTGCTGTCGACCATGACGATCCCGCGCAGGCGGTCGGCGTGCTCGACGCCGCAATAGAGGGTGGGGAAGCCGCCGAACGAGTGGCCGACCAGGATCGGCTTCACGCCGCCGGCCTCCAGCCCGCCCGCCTCGACGGCGGCGAAGATCTCGGCCGCGAACGATTGCGCCGAATAGGCCGGCCGCCAGTCCGAGCCGCCCATGCCCGACCACGAGATCGCCGCGCACCGCCAGTCAGCCGCGAAGAACGGGGCGATGAAGCTCCACCAGTCGGCATGGGCGCCGTTGCCATGCAGGAACAGCAGGCCCGGCTTGCCGACCTCGCCCCAGGTCAGCAGCTCGATCTGCGCGCCCTCGACCGGGATGCGCGAGCGTTCGGGTTCGACGGCCACGGCGGCCTCGAACCAGGCGGGGGCCGGCGGCTTCTCGCCCTGGAACGGGCCGAGCAGCGAGGTGGGCGCGGGACGGTCGTCGGCCATCGGCTAAGCCTCGGCCTTGAAGGCGATCTCGCCCGGGCGCGGCGCGCGGGGCGACAGGGCCTTGAACACGCCGGTGCCGGTCATCAGCGTCCGTTCGCCGGCCCAGATGCGGCCGCGCACGGTGAACACCAGGTCCTGCTCGGAGATCAGCTCGCCCCGGCCCTCCACGAAGTCGCCCAGCTGGGCGCCCGACAGGAAGTCGCAGTTCAGCCGCACCGTGACCCACGAGTACGACTTCTGCAGCGAGATGATCCGCCCCCAGGCCATGTCGGCGAAGCTCATCAGCATGCCGCCGTGGCAATTGCCCAGGCCGTTGGTGTGGTGCTCCTCGACGCGGAAGCCCAGGGTCGCCTCGCCCGGCCCCGCGCGCTGTTCGTACAGCGGGCCGATCTGTCGGCCGAAGCCGCGCGACCAGTTCAACTGGCTGTAGCCCTCGGGAATGGCGGCGGCCTGGGCGTCTGTGAGATCGTCGGACATGGGGGAAGTCTAACAAGCGTTTGAAGCGTGGCAAGCATTACGCGCGCGAAGTTTCAATGCGCTCCGCGGGCGTCCTTGTAAGGACGGGACCGCCACCGGCGTCTAACCTTCTGAAAACGGGGTGGACCATGGGCGGCAGGCGACAGGAGGACGAGGCTTTCGCGGCATGGCTGGCGCCGCACCTGGGCGCCCTGCGCCGGGTCAGCCGCGCCTTCGCCGAACCCGCCGACCAGCACGACCTGATGCAGGAGCTGATGCTGGCGGTCTGGCGGGGCCGGCCGCGCTTTCGGGGCGAGAGCGCCGACACGACCTTCGTCTATCGCGTCGCCCACAACACCGCCCTGACCTGGAAGCGCGGCGAGAACCGTCGGCGGCGGCGGCGCGAGGCGATCGAGGCCGAGATGGCCCTGCGCCTGACAGCCGGCGACGAGCCCGAGGCGGTCAGCCTGCTGGACCGGCTGTACGACGCCATCCGCACACTGCCGCCGCTGGACCGCTCACTGATCCTGCTGTCGCTGGATGGCCAGCCCTATGCCGAGATCGCCCGTCTGCACGGTCTCAGCGAAACCAATGTCGGCGCCCGGCTCAGCCGCGTCCGCCGCCGTCTCTCGGACCTCGTGGAGGAGCGCGAAGATGGACTTTGACCGTCTCGAACAGGCTTGGCGCTCGGAGGCCAACACCCCAAACCAACAGGCCCAGGCCTATCTGATGGAGCAACTGATGCACGCGCTGAAAGCCCGCCGTCGCGGCGAGATCCTGCTGTTCGCGATCCCCGTCGCGGCCATGACCTTCTTCACCGGCGTCGCGATCCGGTCGATCCTGGCCGGCAAGGTCGACATCGATCGGGAATGGGGCTCACTAGCCATGCTGGGAGTCTGCTGGTTCATGCTGGCGGCGGTGTTCGTCGCCGCCGTCCTGGCCAGGCGGCCGCGCGGCGACGGCTCGCCGATGCGCCAGACCCTGGAGGCCATGCTGGCCGCCAACCGCCGGGCGCGTATCAACTACAGGATCTTCTGGATGAGCTTGCCGGTGTTCATCCTGCCGACGTTGATCGGCGTGTTCCAGCTGGGCGAGGTCGGCAAGGCCACCGACCGGAACCTCTGGCAGATGCTGCTGGTGTTCGGCGTCGCCCTCGGCGCTAGCCTCGGCTGGAACGCGCTGCGGTTCTTCAAGGTGCTGAAGCCGGAGCAGAAGCGGCTGGAGGGATTGCTGGCGGAGTATCGGGAGTAGGTCTGGATTGGGGACAGGCGCATGCGCCTGTCCCCGTCCGCTATCTACCCCGGCACGTTCCCGAACTTGCCGGCGTTGTAGTCGTCGATCGCCTGGATGATCTCCTCGCGGGTGTTCATCACGAACGGCCCGTGGGCGAAGACCGGTTCGCCGATCGGCTCGGCATGGCCCAGCAGGACCACCGCGCCGGACGGGCTGTCGAAGGCCACCGCGTCGCCGTCGTCGTTCAGCTCGACTAGGTTCCACTTCGGCGCGGCCTGCCCGCCGACCACGATCTCGCCCGACACCACGTACAGGAACACCGCCCTGCCCCGCGCCACCGGCACGTTCACCGCCCCGCCGGGCGCCAGCCGCGCGACGCTCATCTCGATGCCGATCAGCGACGGGAACGGACCGGTCATGCCATCGACCTCGCCGGAGACCACCTCGAGGGTCGCGCCGCCGGTCTCGACCTTGGGGATCTCGGCGCCCTGCAGGCCCAGATAGTTCGGCGCGGTCATCTTCAGCCGGCTGGGCAGGTTGACCCACAGCTGCAGGATCTCCATCGGCCCGCCCGCCTGCTTGAAACTGGCCGGCGACAGCTCGGCGTGGACCAGGCCGCTGCCGGCGGTCATCCACTGCACCCCGCCCGGGCCGATGACGCTCTCGTGGCCGCCGCTGTCGAGGTGCGAAAGCTCGCCGTCCAGGATGAAGGTCACGGTCTCGAAGCCGCGATGCGGATGCGGCCCGAACGGCAGGCCGTTGTTGCGGGGCGGATAGACCTGCGGGCCGTGGTGGTTGAGGAACAGGAACGGATCCAGCTGCGGGATCGCCGGTCCGGGCAGCGGCCGCCGGGTGACCAGGTCGCCAATGTCGTCGCGCTGGGCGGGGTGCAGGCGCTTGAGGGTGCGAGGGGTCATCAGGATACTCCGGCCGCCGCCAGCACCGCCGCCTGCCGCTTGGCCAGACCCTCCTCCGAGAAGCCCTCCAGCGACTTGTCGAACAGCGCCTTCCAGTTATGCCGCGCGCCCAGGTGCAGGAACGCCGCGCCCAGGCCGATGGCGGCGCGGTCCATGAACACGAACTCGCGGGGGATGGTGATCGGCCCCTTCTCCTTCAGCGCCTGGCGCACCTTGAAGGCCTCGCGGCGGCCGTACTCGCCGGGCGGCACGTCGTCGGCGACGCTGCGCACCCGGTCGTCCAGCAGCGGGCCGTAGATGAAGCGGGCCCAGACGTTCAGCACGTCGACCAGCTCGTCGTTGAGATTGGCGAAGCCCCAGCTGCGATAGGCCTCGGTCTGCTCGGCGCGGTCGTCGTTCGACAGGGCGCGATACAGCCGCACCACCCCGGCCACGAAACGCGGCGGGAAGATGCGGATGCAGCCGAAGTCCAGCAGGTTCAGGTGCGCCGCCTCCTGTCCGCCCTCGGGCCCGCCGAAGGTGTAGTTGCCCAGGTGCGGGTCGCCATGGATGATCCCCAGCTTGGTCATCGGGCTCCACCAGGCCTCGAACAGAAGGGCGGCGATGCGGTCGCGGGTTTCCTGCGGGGCGTCCTTGAAGGCCAGCAGGCCACGGCCCTCCAGCCAGGTCATGCTCAGCAGGCGCTTGGTCGACAGGGCGGCCACGGGCTGGGGCACCTGGATGTCGTCGCGGCCGGTGAAGAAGCCGCCATAGACGGCCATCAGCTTGGCCTCGCGCTCGTAGTCCAGCTCCTCGCGCAGCCGGTCGCCGATCTCGACGATGGCCTCGCTGGGGTCGATCGAGCCGTCCATGCGCTTGAACAGGCCGATCAGGGCGCGCAGTTGGCCGAGATCGCTTTCGACCGCGCTCTGCATGTCCGGATATTGCAGCTTCACGGCCAGGGCGCGGCCGTCGGGAGCGACGGCGCGGTGCACCTGGCCCAGGGACGCGGCGGCGGCGGCCTCGTGCTCGAAGCTCTGGAACCTGGACGCCCAGTCCGGCCCCAGCTCGGCGGCCATCCGTCGGCGGACGAACGGCCAGCCCATGGCCGGGGCGTTGGTCTGCAGCTCGGCCAGCTCCGCGGCGAACTCGGGCGGCAGCAGGTCGGGCACCGTGGCGAACATCTGGGCCGCCTTCATCAGCGGGCCCTTCAACCCGCCGAGCGCGGCCCTCAGCGCCTTGGCGTTGCGGGCGTCCGCCCCGTCGCCGCCGAACAGGCTGTTGGCGCCGTAGCTGACCGCCGCGCCGGAGAGGCCGGCGCCGACCTTGGCGAAGCGCGACATGCGGCCGGCCAGGCGGTTGCGTTCGGGGTCTTTCGAGGGGTCACGGGGATCGTCGGCCATCGCCTAGCCGAACTGCCGGGAGTCGTAGAAGAACCGCTCGCGGACGATCATGTCGCCGTCCCACACCTGATGGGTCAGCTCCTCGAACCGCAGGGTCTCACCGGCCTTGTTGGTCATCAGGAAGATCCACTGGATGACGACGTTGTCGCCGTCGTGCAGCACCATGACCGCCGGCTGGGTGTCCATCTTCGACAGCCGCGCCAGGGCGGCC
The DNA here is from genome assembly GCF_056397765.1 of Caulobacter sp. 05L422. Lineage (NCBI taxonomy): Bacteria > Pseudomonadati > Pseudomonadota > Alphaproteobacteria > Caulobacterales > Caulobacteraceae > Caulobacter > Caulobacter sp. 05L422. Next base: position 126,127 of record NZ_JBFTOB010000004.1, read on the forward strand.
GCCTCGTGCGCGACCAGCCCGTCGCGGCCGACGCGCGGCGGGGTGTTGTTCTCCTGCATCGAGGCGTGCGGCGCGTAGAAGCGCTCGATCGCCTCGACGTGCTCGTTGCGCTCCACCGTGGCGATGAAGTCGGCCAAGCGTTCCTTGGTGGGCATTGCGCGCGCTCTTTCTCAGACCAGGGCTTCGAACTCGTCGACCAGCCGTTCCAGCTGGGCGCAGCCCGCGGCCCAGAAGGCCTTCTCACGCGGGTTGAGGCCGAAGGGCTTCAGGGCCTCGACATAGGTCCGCGTGCCGCCCGCCGCCAGCAGGTCCTCGTACAGCGGCGCGAAGGTCTCGGGATCCTCGCGGCGCTTCTCCATCAGGCCGCGCACCAGCAGGTCGCCGAACGCATAGGCGTAGACGTAGAACGGCGCGTGCACGAAGTGGCTGACATAGGCCCAGTAGTGCTCGTAGCCCTCGTTCAGGGTCACGGCCGGGCCCAGGCTCTCGGCCATCACCTCCAGCCACAGGGCGCCGATCTGGTCGGGCGACAGCTCGCCGTCCTTGCGCGCCTCGTGGAAGCGGCGCTCGAAGCGGTGGAAGGCGATCTGGCGCACGACGGTGTTGAGTCCGTCCTCGATCTTGCCCGCGAGAAGCCCCATGCGGTCCTTGGGCGTGGCCTCGGCCAGCAGGCGGTCGAACACCAGGCCCTCGCCGAAGATCGAGGCGGTCTCGGCCAGGGTCAGCGGCGTGTCGGCCAGCAGGGTGCCCAGCGGCGCGCACAGGGTCTGGTGCACGGCGTGGCCCAGTTCGTGGGCCAGGGTCAGCACGTCGCGCCGCTCGCCCATGTAGTTCATGAACACGTAGGGGTGCCGCTCGGCGGTCACCGGGTGCGAATAGGCGCCCGACTGCTTGCCCGCGCGCGGCCGGGCGTCGATCCACGGCTTGTCGAAGAAGGTCTGGGCGGTGTCGGCGAACTTCGGGGCCAGGGCCTGGAAGCTTTCCAGCACGATCCCTTGCGCCTCGGTCCAGTCGTAGCTCTTCGGCGCGGCCGCGGTCAGGGGGGCGTTGCGGTCCCAGTAGTCCAGGGCCTTGCGGCCCATGACCTTGGCCTTCAGGGCGTAGTAGCGGTGCGACAGGCGCGGATAGGCCTCGACCACCGCCTGCTCCAGGGCGTCCACCGCGTCGGCGTCGACCTCGTTGGCCAGGTGGCGCGACTGGGCGGGGCTGTCGAACCGCCGCCAGCGGTCCTCGACCTGCTTTTCGAAGGCCAGGGTGTTCATCACCAGGCCCTGGGTGGAGGCGCGTTCCTCCAGCGCCTTGGCCAGGCCGTCGGCGGCGGCCTTGCGGCGCTTGCCGTCCGGATCGGACAGGCGGTTCAGGGCCTCAGGCAGGGTCAGGCTTTCCTTGCCGACCTGGGCGGTCAGCTTGGCCAGGGTCTCGTCATAGAGCCGCACCCAGTTGCTCACGGCCGGGCCGCGATCGACGATGTAGCGCTCCAGGTCCGGCGTCAGCTCGTGCGGACGCGACAGGCGCAGGCGGCGCAGCCACGGCGTCCAGCGGACGGCGGGCGGATGGGCCTTCAAGGCCGCGTCCAGCTCCGTGTCCTCCAACTGGTTCAGCTCCAGCGAGAAGAACAGGCTCTCGGCGGCGATCGACGAGGAACGGGCCCGCAGGTCGGCCTCGAACTTGGCCCAGGCCGGGTCGTCGCGGGCGGTCGAGGCGGCCAGGCCCGCATAGGCGCCCACGCCCCACAGGCCGTTGGTGGCCTGCTCGTAGAGCCTGATCCCGCGATCCAGCAGCACGCCCAGGCGCTGGGGCTCGCCCCGCGCCTGGAGGAACAGGCCTTCCAGAGAGGCCAGTTCGTCGTTGGCGGCCTTGGCGGCGGCCAGGTCGATCTCGATCTTCGGGTCGTCGCGACCGGCATAGAGGTCGGCGAGATTCCACTCGGGCAGGGCGTCGGTCTTGAAGGGCGCGTTCATGGCCTCGGATATGGCCCTGTCGAAAGACGCGCGCAATCGTGGCCTTGGGGTTTCCGCTTCAGCGACCGCGCCGTTCCGTCTGGTCCATCAGCCAGGCGAACAGCGTCGCCAGCCCGTAGGCCGACAGCGAGGCGATCACCATCTGCGGCGGACCGCCGGCCGGGGGGAGCAGGATGCTGATCAGCTGCAGGCCGATCAGGAAGACGACGAACAGCGGGGCGCTCCAGCCGCTGTGGCCCTGCAGGCCGCGCCGCCAGCCCCAGGCCGCCGCGGCGATCGCCAGCAGCCCGATCTCCAGCGCCTGTTCGGGCGCGGGATGGTTCCACCAGCCCAGCCCCACCTTGGGACCGCCGAACCCCAGCGGCAGGTCGGGCCGATGGACCAGGAAATCCAGCCCCCAGTGCGAGGCCACCACCAGCCCCACGGCGATCGCGGCGGCGCGCGGCAGCTTCAGCAGGAAGAACGCCGCCAGGCCAGCCGCCAGCGACCAGGCCACGGCGGCCGGCAGGCTGTGGGTGTAGGGCATGTGCGACAGCACCAGCGGATTGCCGGGCAGTTGCGGGTCCAGGCTCATCTTCTCGACGCCGGCCAGGACCAGCCCGCCCCAGGCCACGTCCACCAGCTGGGCGCCCAGCACATAGGTCCAGAACGGCGCCTTGGGCTGGACGGCCTTGGCCGCCAGGGCGGCCGCGTAATGGCCAACGAACATCATCCCCTCCACGCACGCTTGGGTGGAGGCTAGGTCGGATCGCCGCGCCTGAACAGTCGCCGCATTACCGCGAATTAAAGGGCGCGCGGGCGAGTCGCGCCTTAGGATATCGCCGGTCGCCAAAGGGGCTGGCGACGAGGGCAATCGAATGATCAAGCCGGCCGTTTCCGTCGCTCTGGCCGTGAGCCTCGCCGCCGCGCCGGCGATGGCCGCGGACAAGGCCCAATCCGCCCAGCCTCAGGCCGCTCAGCCGCAACCCGCCCGCCAGATGGGCTGGCTGGCCCAGACCGTCCGCACCGTGGTGGTGTTCCACGGCTGCACCGAGCGCCTGAAGGAGAAGTTCAGGATCGGGCCGCTGAACGGCATCGAGGTCACCCACATGGACGCCAACGGCGGCGACCTGTCGGGGGCGATGGACGTCCAGTTCGAGGCCGTCACCACCGAGAAGAAGACCCAGCGCAAGAGCCGCTTCGTCGGCGTCTGCCACATCGGCCGCGAGGGCGAGACCCGCATCGAGGCGCGCCTGGTCAGCCAGGCCGGCGGCGGCGTGGTCCGCCGCGTTCCGGCGGGCAAGATCGCGGGCTAGGGATTCTCGCTCGCTTCCAGCGCCGCGACGATCCGCTCGAACATCGCCACGTTTTCCGCCTGATGGGTCAGCACGCCCGAGGTGATGTCCATCGTGGAGCCGTCCGGCATCTGCAGGACGGCCTTCACGCCGCCCGCGTCGAACATCTCCATCTGGCGAAGGGCCTCGGTCCGTTGATTCCGGCACCACTCGGCCAGGTCCCGTGCTTGCGAACTCATGCGCCGTCCTCCTCCGTTTCCAGTCTTGCCGCGCCGGATCGTCACACCTCGTTAAGGGCGACCGTTAACGCCTGACTCACGTCTCCGAAACCCGGTCTTTACCCCGTGCCTGTATCACTCTGAACCAACAAGAGCCCTGTCCCATGTCGGACGCGGCCGGTTCAACGGGTGTCTGCAAATGACCAAGACGGTTCTCGTCGTCGACGACGATCCGACTCAACGGCGGCTGATCCAGGCCGTCCTCGAGCGCGAAAGCTTCTCGGTCTCGCACGCCGAGAACGGCGACGCGGCCATGGCCCATCTGGCCAGCGGCGCGCCGGTCGACGTCGTGCTGCTGGACCTGGTGATGCCGGGCCTGTCGGGCCAGGACACCCTGAAGGAAATGCGTGCGCGCGGCTTCGTGCAGCCCGTGATCGTCCTGACCGCCTCGGGCGGCGTCGACACCGTGGTCAAGGCCATGCAGGCCGGCGCCACCGACTTCTTCATCAAGCCGGCTTCCCCCGAGCGGATCACCGTGTCGATCCGCAACGCCCTGTCGATGGGCGACCTGAAGGGCGAGGTCGAGCGCCTGACCAAGCGCGCCGGCAACCGCACCACCTTCGCCGACCTGATCGGAACCTCGCCCGCCATGACCCTGGTCAAGCGCATGGGCGAGCGCGCGGCCAAGTCGTCGATCCCCATCCTGATCACCGGCGAGAGCGGGGTCGGCAAGGAGCTGATCGCCCGCGCCGTGCACGGCGGGTCCGACCGCGCCGGCAAGCCGTTCGTGGCCGTCAACTGCGGCGCCATCCCGGAGAACCTGGTCGAGTCGATCCTGTTCGGCCACGAGAAGGGCAGCTTCACCGGCGCCACCGACAAGCACCTCGGCAAGTTCAAGGAGGCCGACGGCGGCACCCTGTTCCTGGACGAGGTCGGCGAACTGCCGCTGGACATGCAGGTCAAGCTGCTGCGCGCGCTGCAGGAAGGCGAGATCGACCCGATCGGCTCCAAGCGCTCGCAGAAGGTGGACGTGCGCATCGTCTCGGCCACCAACCGCGACGTGGCCCACGCCGTCGAGCAGGGCCGGTTCCGCGAGGATCTGTACTACCGCCTGAACGTCTTCCCGATCGAGGCCCCGTCCCTGCGCGAGCGCCGCGACGACATCCCGGCCCTGGTCGAGGCCTTCATCCGCCGCTTCAACGTCGAAGAAGGCAAGCGGGTGGTCGGCGCCGCGCCGGAGACCCTGCAGGTTCTCACCGGCTTCGACTGGCCCGGCAACGTGCGCCAGTTGGAGAACGCGGTCTATCGCGCCATCATCCTGGCCGACGCCCCCTATCTGCAGCCCTACGACTTCCCGGCCATCTCGGGGATCGTGGCGCCCCTTCCCGAGCCCGTCGCCTCGGGCGGCGCCAAGCCGGACCTGCCGTCCGTGCTGCAGGCCGCCCACGCCGCCATGGCCCGCGCCCCGGCCCAGGAAGCGCCCGTGCGCATCCTCGACGACCGCGGTCACCTGCGGACGCTGGAAGAGATCGAGCGCGACCTGATCCAGCACGCCATCGAGGTCTATGCCGGTCACATGTCGGAGGTGGCCCGCCGCCTGGGCATCGGCCGCTCGACCCTCTATCGCAAGGTCCGCGAGCAAGGCATCGAGGTCGACTTCAAGGAAGCCTCGTAAGGGGCTGTCTTGATCAGGCGCTGATCGCCATCGGCGGCGGGGTCTCGGCCTCAGCTTCGGCTTCGGCATCGGCCGGCTCGTCGGCCCGGACCCATCCGGAGTCGGACCGGCGGACCTGACCTTCCTGTTCCAGGCCCTGCAGCTCCAGCATCACCGCCGCCAGCGGGATGGCGCGACCCCAGCGCCGCGTCAGCTTGCGCGAGATCTCGGACGCCGCGACCGCCGCGTCGCCGCTGCCCAGCACCATCAGGATCATCTCGCGGGCCGAGCGCGGCTTGCGGCCGCGCTTGGACGTCGCGCCCTGCGTGAAGCTGGCGGGCTCGGCGTCCACCCCTCCTTGGGCGGCAGCGGCCAGGCCGCCGCGCTCGATCGCGCCCAGCGCCAGGCTGAGCGCCCGCAGTTCATCCTCGAAAGGAGCCTGGGCGCGGCGCTGGGCTTCCAGCATTCGCGCTTCGAGATCAGCCTTCCGTCTCAACAGATAGTCGTAAATCGTGGTCGCCATCTTTGGCTGTCCAAAAGGCGTGAGACTCCCCACCGCGGTCACGCTGTCGCGGCGTCAGTCGCAGCCATTTTCTACGGCGCAGACGGACGACAAAATCGATTAAAAGCAATACCTTACGCGAGCTTCAAATGTCCGCCCGTTTCGTTACCGAAAACCTAACAGCGTTCTATGAACACCATTGTTTGGTGAGAAACGGGGACCATTTTCGCAAACCTCGGGTATTTCAGCGTAACTGCTCCGGGTTTTACCCCAAGTCAAGATTTACTATAGGTTGATTATTCATTCTCGGGGTCTTCGCTCGGAACCTTGGCCGTCCGCCCTGAACGCAGAGAATCGCGACGGCCGAATCCCTTTCCGCGAGACATCGGCTTGCGTTCACCCTTCGCCTTGGCGGCGATTTCCTTGAGCTTGATGGTCTGGTTGACCGACATGGCCTGGCCGGCGCCGCCCTTTTCGGGATCGCCGAACGCCCGGCCGTAGGTCTCGATGCGTTGGGCGACCGAACCCAGGAACTCGCCCTCCCACTCCGACAACTCGATGCCGGCGAGATCGGCCGTGCGCTTGGCGCGCTTGAGAGCGTTCAGGGCGGCCTTGCGCGCTTGGGCACGGGGATCGGGCGGCTTCTTGGCGCGCATGCGGGCAGACTAGCGGGCGTCGAGGGCGGGACGCACGCGGAAAAACGTCTGCTTCAATCGTGGGCGCAGGAGGGGACACACACTCGCGGCAAGGTCACGGCAGGATGACCCAGGCCGCGGGGCGAGTGTGTGTCCCCATCTTCGTCCTAAACCCTAGATCTCGCCGATGGCCGACAGGTACAGGTCCAGGATCGCGTCCTCTTCCTGGCGCTTGGCGCGGTCGGTCTTACGCAGGCGGACCACCTTGCGCAGGATCTTGACGTCGAAGCCGTTGCCCTTGGCCTCGGCGTAGACTTCCTTGATCTGCTCGGCGATCTCGGTCTTTTCGACCTCGAGGCGCTCGACCCGGTCGATGATGCTCTTGAGCTGGCCTTGAGCGGTGGAGTTGAGCACGTCGGCGTGCGGGGCGGCGTCGTCGGCCATGAGATGTCTCGCGAAGGCGGGAAATGAGAGGCGCGGAACCTAGTGGCAACGGGCTCCGAGTGGAAGGCCGATTCAGCGCCCCTCCACACGTCCGCGCGAGACTTCCGCCAGAGCGGCCAGGTCGGGGGTTTCGCCCTCGCCGGCCAGTAGGGCCTCCAGGCCGTTCTCGACCAGATCGGCCAGCGGCAGGGCCAGACCCTTCTCGTCGCCGGCGGCCTGGGCCAGGCGGACGTCCTTGAGCGCCAGGTCGGCGGCGAAGCCCGGCGGGTGGTAGCGGCCCTCGGCGATCATTGCGCCGTAGATCTTGTAGATCGGGGCGGCGAAGATCGTGCTGGTCAGCATGTCCAGCAGGTCGGCGGCCGGCACGCCGTGGGCCGCGCCCAGGGCCGCGGCCTCGCCCATGGCCTCGACGGCCGAGACGATCATCAGGTTGCCGGCGATCTTGACCGCGTTGGCGCGGACCGGGTCCTCGCCCATCGGCCACACCTTGGTCGCCAGGGCCTCTAGCACCGGCATGGCCTTGGCCACCGCGTCGGGCGCGCCCGCCGCCAGCACGTTCAGCCCCCCGGCCCGGGCGACGGGCGGGCGGCCGAACACCGGCGCGGCCACATAGCCCAGGCCCAGCACGGCATGCGTCTCGGCAAGCTCGCGCGCGAAGGCGGTGGAGATGGTGGCGAGGTTGACGTGGACCAGGCCGGAACGGGCGCGCGGCAAGGCGTCCAGCAAGACGTCGCGGATCGCCTTGTCATGCGCCAGGATCGACAGGACGACATCGCCTTGCAGCGCGTCCTCGATCGTCTCGGCCGCCCTGGCGCCCTGGGCGACCAGCTCGGCGACCGGACCGGGCGAACGGTTCCACACCGTCACGGCGTGGCCCTTGTCCAGCAGGTTGGCGGCCATCGCCGCGCCCATGGCCCCCAGACCGATGAAACCGATGTGCATGAGCAGGCTCCGACTGATCCTTCTCCCCTTGCGGGAAAAGGCGGCGCGCAGCGCCGGATGAGGGGTCGCACGAACGTCAGACGCTGGCGTGACGGTTCAACTGGTCGCGGCGGCCCTGTTCTTCAACCCCTCATCCCACCTGCTTCGCAGGCCACCTTCCCCCGCAAGGGAGAAGGGTCAGAGAAGGCCGTGCTTTTCCACGACCGGCCGCAGCGTCGCCGGATCGACGAAGTGGTGGACGTGGAAGCCCAGGGCGGCCGCGGCCTCGACATTGGCGCGGCTGTCGTCGACGAACAGCAGGTCGGCCGGCTCCAGCCCCGTGCGCTCCAGCGCGATCTCGTAAATGCGGTGCTCGGGCTTGATCACCCGTTCGCGGCCCGAGACCACGGTGTCGCGGAAATGGCGGAAGGCCGGGCTCATGGCCCGCACGTCGTCCCAGGTCTCGTGGGACATGTTGGTCAGGCCGAACTGCGGCACGCCGCGCGCGGCCAGGTCCTCGATGACAGATTCGGTCTCGGGGATCGTCCCGGAGAACATCTCGTCCCAGCGGTCCCACCAGGCGGCGATCTGCTCGGCGTGGTGGGGGTGCTCGGCGCTCAGTGCGGCGATGTTGTCGGCGAAGGTCACGCCGCGATCGGTCGCCGCGTGCCAATCCAGGGTCCCGACATGCGAAAGGAACCGGTCGAGATCGGCCGGTTCCTTGAAGATCTTCGCGTAGAGCGTGCGCGGATTCCAGCGCACGATGACGTTGCCGACGTCCCAGAGCAGCGCCCTGGGAGGCCGCGCAGGCGTCATTAGCCTTGCTTGGCTTTGAAGCGCGGGTCGGTCTTGTTGATGATGTAGATGACGCCCTTGCGGCGAACCATCTTGCAGTCGCGGTGACGCGACTTCAGCGACTTCAGCGAGCTACGAACCTTCATGACCGTCTCTATACTCAGCGGAGAGGTTCGCGGCCGCCATGAGGGCGAAAGGAACATCCGGGATGTTTCGGAGGGCGTGCGTATAAGCAGGACAGGCGCGGGAGTCAATGCGCGCCTTGGCCGGAAAGCGCGCGCCAACGGGGGTTCGCGCCCGCCTTGTCGCCTGGGAGCCTCATCATGACCACCGCCACCATCGACGGAACCCAGGGCTACGACCAGGACGTCGAGGCGTTTTTCGAACGCGCCGACGGCGTCGCCTTCGCCGACAAGTACGCCGTCGTCCTGCATCTGATGCCCGCCGCCCCGTCCAGAATCCTCGATATCGGGACCGGATCGGGCAAGGACGCGGCCGATTTCGCCGCCATGGGGCACACCGTGCTGGCCGTCGAGCCGACGCCGGTCCTGCTGGCCGGCGCGATCGCCCGCCACGCCCATCCCGCCATCGCCTGGCTGGGCGACGGCCTGCCCGACCTGGCCGCGGTGCGGGCGCGCGGCGAGACCTTCGACCTGATCGTGATGTCGGCGGTCTGGATGCACCTGGACGCGGCCCAGCGCGAGCGCGCCATGCCGAACGTCGCGGCCCTGCTGGCGGACGGCGGGGTGCTGATTCTGTCCCTGCGCCACGGCCCCGTCCCGCCCGGCCGGCGGATGTTCGAGGTCTCGGCGGACGAGACCATCGGCCTGGCGCGGGCGGAAGGTTTGAGCCCGCGGCTGCAGGAGGAGCGAGGCTCGATCCAGGCCGCCAACCGCCTGGCCGGTGTGACCTGGACGCTTCTGGCCTTCGAGAAGATCAAAAGCTCCACAGTTTAGACGTGTCTTGGCGGGAACTTCACCGCTCTGTCGCCCTTGTGATTGAAGCCTTCAACCAAACGCCGGTAGCCTGCCACCATGGATAGACGCGTTTTCCTCGTTCTGCTGCTGGCCGGTTGCGCCGACACCTCGACCAACGCGCCCCTGGCGCCGTCGGTCGCGCCAACCGCTCCGCCCGCGCCGCCGCCCGGCTCCACGCCGTCGGTCGCCGCTCCGCCGGCCCCCGGCCAGGTCGTGGGCTTCGACACCTGGCTGGCCGCCTTCAAGCAGAAGGCCCTGGCCGCCGGCCTGACCCAGCAACTGCTGGACCGCGAACTGGACGGCGTGACGCCCAATCCCAAGGTCATCTCGCTGGACGGCCGTCAGCCCGAGTTCTCCAAGCCGGTCGGCGACTACATCAGGGGCGTGATCAGCGAAGACCGCGTGGCCGTGGGCCGCGCCAAGCGCGACAGCTTGACCTTCCTGCCGGCCATCGAGTCCCGCTACGGCGTGCCGCGCGACATCCTTCTGGCCGTCTGGGCCATGGAATCGGCGTTCGGCAAGATCCAGGGCGACTTCGACGTGGTGCGCTCGATGGCCAGCCTGGCGTTCGACGGCCGCCGCCGCAACTGGGCCGAGGGCGAACTGATCGCCGCGCTGAAGATCATCGCCTCGGGCGAGGACACCCGCGAGCAGCTGAAGGGCTCGTGGGCCGGGGCCATGGGCCAGACTCAGTTCCTGCCTTCGAACTACCTGTCGACCGCCGTGGATTTCGACGGCGACGGCCGCCGCGACATCTGGGGCAGCGACAGCGACAGCCTGGCCTCGGCCGCCAACCTGCTGAAGAAGGGCAATTGGAAGCCCGGCGTCGGATGGGCCAAGGAAGTGATCCTGCCGGCCGGCTTCGACTACGGCCTGGCCGAGGGTCCGCGCGAGATCCCGTCGTGGTGGGAAGCCAAGGGCGTTCGCCGCGCCGACGGCCTGCCCTGGACGCCCGCCGACGCCGCCTCGCCGGCCGGCCTGATCCTGCCCGCCGGCTGGTCCGGCCCGGCCTTCCTGGCCCTGCCCAACCACTACGCGATCCGCACCTACAACAACTCGACGTCCTACGCCCTGGGCATCGGCATGCTGGCCGACCGGTTCGCCGGCGGCGGACCGCTGGTCACGGCCTGGCCGGTCGAGACGCCGCTGGGCCTGGCCGACCGCATGGCCGCCCAGATCGCGCTCGGCCGCCTGGGCTTCGACCCCGGCCCGGCCGACGGCGTGATCGGGGCCGGCACCCGCAAGGCCCTGCGCGCCTGGCAGGCCGACCGCAAGCTGCCCGCCGACGGCTACCTGTCGTCCGACATGGTGGCCCGCTTGAAGGCCCAGGCCGGCATCAGCTAGCGGCCACGCGCCTTCCTGGGACATTCCCCGGTTCGGATTACCGTCGCGCCGCAAGGACGACTCAGCAATCCGCCCTATGGCCGCTGGGATCACGCCCGACCACTCTTCGAGGCCTACGCCACGGAGACCTGGGTCATGGGCCTTGAGCCGAACATCCGATCCGCCGCGCACCGCGCAGCCTCGAGACGCCTTGGCCAGGCGCTGGGCGCCGGCCTCGTCATCGCCCTGGCCGCCGGAGCCCACCAGGCCCAGGCGTCCGAGGGCGGGGCCAGCCTCTACCTGCTCGGCACCGGCGGCCCCGGCAACGCGATCATGCCGCCGTTGAAGGGCGTCTTCTTCGACAACGAGGTCTATTACTACAAGGGCAGCTCCAGCGGCGGGAAGCCGTTTCCCATCGGCGGCAATGTCGTGGCGGGCCTGGACGCCAAGATCCTGGCCGACTTCGCCACCGTGCTGTGGGTGCCGACCACCGATCTGGGCGGCGTGACGGTGGCGCTGGGCGCCGCCCTGCCGTTCGGCGAGCCCGATGTCGGCGTCGACGTCGTGATCACCGGTCCGCGCGGCAACCAGGTCGGGGTGTCGGCCAGCGACTCGGCCTTCGTGGTCGGCGACCCGATCGCCACCGCCATGCTGGGCTGGAAGAAGGGCGACGTGCACTTCCAGCTCTCGAGCATGCTCAACATCCCGATCGGCGACTATCGCAAGGACGAGCTGGCCAACCTGGCCTTCCACCGCTGGGCGATGGACTCCTCGTTCGCGGTCAGCTGGCACGATCCCAAGAGCGGCTGGGACGTCAGCGGCAAGGCCGGCCTGACCCTGAACGGCGAGAACCCCTACACCGACTACAAGACCGGAACCGAGATGCACCTGGAGGCGGCGGTCGAGAAGACCTTCTCCCCCAAGTGGTCGGCCGGTCTGCAGGGCTACTACTTCAAGCAGGTCAGCGCCGACAGCGGCCCGGGCGCCAAGCTGGGTCCGTTCCAGGGCGAGGTCACGGGCGTGGGCGCCACGGCAGCCTACAACTTCAAGATCGGCCACATGCCCGCCACCCTGCGGGCCCGCGCCTTCACCGAGTTCAACGCCACCAACCGGATGGAGGGCGACTCGTTCTGGCTGGGCCTGACCGTGCCGTTGAGCCTGAAGATGCCGGCCGCGCCACCGACTTAGGACACTTGGCGCGTGACGGGCGCCGAAACCGGCGTCCACTTTCGGCTGTCACGCTCTTGAGGTCTCAATGCGGTCCGGTGGCGTCGATCGAGCTGGCGTCCACCACCTGGGTCTCGTCGCGGGCCTCGCGCGGGGCCTGCGCGTCGCCGACCCGGCGCATGACCGGATCGATCAGGGCGTAGGCGACCAAGCCCGCCAGCACCACGACGTTCATCAGGTAGGGCGAGGGGTGGGCCCACTTGTAGAGCGCCACGCCCAGCACCGGGGCGATGATCACCGAGGCGCCGTTGATGGCGCTGATCGCGCCGGCCACCGCCCCCTGCTCCTCGTGGCCCACCGACAGCGAGGCGCCGGCCGTGAAGCCGGGCCGGGCGAAACCGTAGCCCAGGCTGCACAGGGCGAAGCCGACGACCAGGGTGTGATAGTCCGGCGAGAAGGCGACGATCAGGTTGCCGACGCCCGCGCAGCCCGCGCCCAGCCACAGCAGCTGGCGCGGGGTCAGGCGCAGCATGCGGATCAGGCCCCACTGGGCCAGCAGGCTGGCCACCGCGCCGGCCATCATCGCCACGCCCGCGAAGGCCGCCGCCTTGGCCGGCGAGATGTGCAGCTTGTCGATGACCATGAAGCCCAGGGTCTGCTGGTTCACCGTCTGGGCGCTGGCCAGCAGGAAGCCGTAGACGATGAAGGGCATGATCCGCCGGTCGTTCCAGCGCACGCGGGCCCGGGTCTTCATGGCCGTGTCGTCCGCCCGATCGGGGATCTCGTCCGGGGTTTCGGGCAGGCCGCGCAGCACCAGGATCAGAACCACGCCGGCGATGACCGCGAACGCGAACATCGGCCCCGACAGGGTCAGCAGCGGGAACACCAGGAACGGCGCGACGGCCGGACCCAGGATCGTGCCCAGGCCGCTGGCCGAGGCCATGGTGGCCAGGGCGTTGGTGCGGTCGGCGGGCGCGGTGCGGTCGGCGACATAGGCCTGGGCCGCCGGGTTCGAGGCGCTGCCGACCAGGCCGAAGATCGCCCGCGACAGGGCCGCCCCGGCGAACACCGCCAGCGGGACCATCAGGCCCTTCAGCCCCATCAGGATGAAGAAGCCGAAGCCCAGCATCGACACCGCGAAGCCGGCCATGCCCAGGATCACCATCGGCTTGCGGCCGCGCTTGTCGGACATCCGCGCCCAGACCGGCGACATCACGCCCCACAGCAGGGCCGACAGCGAGAAGATCGAGCTGATCAGGACGTCGGGAATGCCGACCTGACGCCCGATGGCGGGAAGCACGGTCTGCAGGGCGGTGTTGCCGGCGGCGCTGGACAGCAGGACGGCGAACAGGATGGCGAAGGCGCGGCCCTTGGCCTTGTCGTCCAGGCGGACATCCGGGCTGGCTGCGCTCATGCTTCCCCTCCGAGACGCGCCGCCGGTTGCCCCGGCCTATGACGTCAAACATCTGTTAGGCGGGTGCGGCGAAAGGCGCAACAGGCCCGAAAAACCCCGCTCACCTTGGATTAAGCATTAACGGCCATGATCCCGGCTGAAGTTACCCGGGGCTCTCTTCGTCATGTTCCAGATCGTCGGCATCATCCTGCTGTTCGTGCTCGTGTTCGGCAGCTTCATCATGTCCGGCGGCAAGATGGACGTGATCATCGAAGCCGCCCCGCACGAACTGATGTGCATCCTCGGCGCGGGCATCGCCTCGTTCCTGGTCTCGAACTCGATGACCGTGATCAAGGCCACCGGCGGCGGCTTCGGCAAGATCTTCGCGGGCCCCAAATGGAAGACCGCGGACTATCGCGACCTGCTGGGCCTGCTGTTCCTGCTGACCAAGACGATGAAGTCCAAGGGCGTCATCGCCCTGGAAAGCCACATCGAACGTCCGCACGAGAGCGGGATCTTCCTGCGCTATCCCAAGATCATGAAGGACCACTTCGCCGTCGACTTCATCTGCGACACCCTGCGGATGATGACCATGAACCTGGAGGATCCCCACCAGGTCGAGGACGCGATGGAGAAGCAGCTCGAAAAGCACCATCACGAAGGCCTGGCCCCGGCCCACGCCCTGCAGAGCCTGGCCGACGCCCTGCCCGCCCTGGGCATCGTCGCCGCCGTGCTGGGCGTCATCAAGACCATGGGCTCGATCACCGAGCCGCCGGCCGTGCTGGGCGCGATGATCGGCGGCGCCCTGGTCGGCACCTTCCTCGGCGTGTTCCTGGCCTATGGCCTGGTCGGACCGTTCGCCACGCGCCTGACCGCCGTGGTCGACGAAGAGGGCTCGTTCTACAAGATCATCCAGTCGGTCCTGGTCGCCCACCTGCACGGCAACGCCGCCCAGATCAGCGTCGAGATCGGCCGCGGCAGCGTCCCGAGCGAGGCCCAGCCCAGCTTCCTGGAGCTGGAGGAAGCCCTGCAGGCGATCCCGAACGAGGCCTGATCCGGGCGATCACGGACCGATCACGGATCCGTGAACATTTGTCTTGCCCCTGCCATCGAACTGATGTTCTGTGACCTTGTGACGCGGCTCAAACGAGCCGCAGTCGCCAGACAAGCAGTCGCAAGGGAAGCCCCTATGACCACCAAGATTCTCCGCTCGATCCTGATCGCCGGCGTGGCCGTCTCGGCCCTGTCGCTCGCCGCCTGCGGCCAGAAGTCGGAAACCGCGGCCGACGCCTCCTCGAAGGCCGCCCAGGACGCCGCCGCTTCGGCCAGCACGGCTCAGGACGCGTCCGCCAACGCCGCGACCGCCGCCGCCGACGCCAACAAGGCCGCCGCTGACGCCGCCGCCGCTCCGGCCGCCGCCGACGCCACGACCGCCGCCGAAGCGCCCGGCACGACCACCACCACGACCACCACCGAAAAGAAGGTCGAGCCGGCGCCCGCCCACTAAGGCGCCCATCGTCCTCGAGACCATCGGAAGGGCCGTCCGCGAGGGCGGCCCTTCTTCTATCGGCGCCCTTCTTCTAGAGGGGGCGGCGGTCCTATAAGCGGCGCATGAGCGATCCCGCCGCGCCTTCTCCCGACTCCCCGCCGGCCTCGCCGCTGATCTGGCGCGACGACGGCATGCCCCAGTCGGCGCTGTACGGCGACGTCTACTTCTCCAGCGCCGACGGCCTGGCCGAGACCCGCACGGTGTTCCTGACCGGCTGCGGCCTACCCGCCGCCTGGCGAGGCCGCGACCATTTCACCGTCGGCGAACTGGGCTTCGGCACCGGCCTGAACATCGCCGCCCTGCTGGACCTGTGGCGCAAGGAAAAGGCCCCCGACCAGCGCCTGCACGTCTTCTCGATCGAGGCCCACCCGATCACCCGCGACGAGGCGGCCCGGGCCCTGTCGGTCTGGCCCGAGCTGGGCGAGGCGGCCCAGGTGCTGCTGGACCACTGGCCGGGCCAGGCGCGCGGCTTTCATCGCATCGACCTGCCCGGCTTCGACGCGACCTTCGACCTGGCGGTGATGGATGTCGAGGAGGCCCTGGCCGCCTGGAACGGCGCGGCCGACGCCTGGTTCCTGGACGGCTTCTCCCCGGCGCTGAACCCGGCCATGTGGCGCGAGGAGATCCTGGCCGCCGTGGCCGCCCGCAGCGCGCCCGGCGCGCGGGCCGCCACCTTCACCGTCGCCGGCGCGGTGCGGCGCGGCCTGGCCGCCGCCGGCTTCCAGGTCGACAAGCGTCCGGGCTTCGGCCGCAAGAAGGAGCGGCTGGAGGCCGTGATGCCCGGCCAGCCGCAAGAGCTCTCTTGGCCGCGCCGCCTGGCGGTGATCGGCGGCGGGATCGCCGGCGCCGCCATGGCCCGCGCCGCCCGGGCCGAGGGCCTCGAGGTCACGGTCTTCGACGACGGCGAGGCGCCGGCTTCGGGCAATCCCGCCGCCCTGGTCACCCCCGCCCTGGACGCCGGCGGCGGCCCGCGCGCCGCCCTGCCGGCCCAGGCCTTCGCCCGCGCCGTCGCCCTCTATGCCGAACTGCCTGAAGCGATCATCGCCCGCGGCGTCCTGAAACTGGCGGTCGCGCCGCGCGACGGCGAACGCCACGCCGCCGTCGCCGCCCAGGACCTGTTCGAGCCGGACGCCATGACCCTGCTCGACGCCGACGTCGCCGCCGCGCGACTGGGCGAGCCGGTCGAGGCGGCCCTTGAGATGGCGCAAGCCCTGGTCGTGGAGCCGGCCAGGGTGCTGAAAGCCTGGCGGGGACCGGCGACCCCGGCCCGCGTGGCTCGGCTGGCGCATGAAGACGGTGTCTGGCGCCTGTTCGATCCCGAGGATCGCCTGCTGGCCGAGGCCGACGCCGTGGTGCTGGCCGGCGGCGCCGGCCAAGCCCGGCTGTGGCCCTCCGCCCCGATCCGTCCCGTGCGCGGCCAGGCGACCTGGACCGACCGCCCGGCGCCCGCCCCCGCGGCCTTCGGCGGCTATGCGATCCCCACCCGCGACGGCGTGCTGTTCGGCGCCACCCACGACCGCGACGTCGCCGAAACCGACGCCCGGGAAGCCGACGACCGCCGCAATCTGCAGGCCCTGGCCAAGGGTTTGCCGGACCTGGCGGCCAGGCTGACCGATGCGCCGCTCCAGGGTCGCGCCGCCGTGCGCGCGACGACCGCCGACCACCTGCCCCTGGCCGGCGCGATTCCCGACGCTCCCGGCGGCGCCATTGGGGGCCTGTTCGTCTTGGGCGGCCTGGGCGGGCGCGGATTCTGCCTAGCGCCGCTGCTGGCCGAGCACCTGACGGCGCGGATTCTCGCCCTCCCGTCCCCCCTGCCCCGCAGCCTTTCGGCGCTGGTCGAGCCGGCGCGATTTTCGTCGCGCACTGAACCTAGAGCGGTATAATCGGCCCGAACGGGGAAACTGGAGATCGTCATGCAGCGCATGTTCCTCGTCCTGGCTGCTTCGGCCGTCGCCCTGACCGGCTTGACCGCATCCGTCCAGGCCGCCTCGCCCAAGACCAAGATCGACCCGGCCCAGTGCTTCCGCACCGAGCGGATGGCCAACTGGGCGTCCGACGACGATCAGGTCATCTATGTGAAGCTGGAAACCGGCGCGGTGTTCCAGGTGTCCCTGGTCGGGAAGTGCCCCGGGCTGACGACCTATCGGGTGCTGGCCTTCGACACCAGCTTCAACGACCAGATGTGCAACGGCCGACCCGCCAGCATCATCAGCCGCAGCGGGGCCGGTCCCCTGCACTGCGCCGTGGCGTCCGTTCGCGCGCTGACGAAGGAAGAGGCCAAGGCCCTCCCGGACTCCCAGCGCCCCTGACGCCGTGAACGCCACAAGAGCCGACGCCCACAGAATGTCGGCCTGACCGGCGCCCGACGCCCTCTCGGGAAACCGGACGATGACGCTCCCGATCCCCTCGGGGGCGTCTTTCTTTTTGGATGAGGAACAGGTCTGCGCTGGCCCCTCCGTCACGCCGCGTATTCGCGGCGCGCCACACCTCCTCCGCTTTGCGAGGCAGGAATGAAAAAAGGGCCCGGCGTCGCCGCCGGGCCCTTCTCTCAAGTCTTGATCGCGATCTTTAGAAGTTGATCGAGATCGTGGAACGGCGGTTCAGCGGTTCCTTCACACCATCGCCAGTGGCGACGGCCGGTTCGCTTTCGCCCTTCCAATCCACGGCCAGGGTGGTGGCCGGGACGCCGGCTCCGACCAGACCGTCAGCGACGGCCTTGGCGCGGCGCTCGGAGAGCTTGGCGTTGTACTTCGGAGAACCCGAGGTGTCGGTGTGGCCGACCACGGTGATCTTCGTAGCATTGCCGCCCTTGGCGTAGTCAGCCGCTTGCGCGACCACGGCCTGGGCTTCCGGCGTCAGCACGTACTGATCGAACGGGAAGTAGACCACGAACTCACGCGCTTCGTACGCCGGAGGCGGCGGGGGCGGAGGCGGAGCTTCCGGGGGCGGAGGCGGCGGGGGCGGAGGCGGCGGCGGGGGCGGAGGAGGCGGCGGCGGCGGCGAACCGAAGGTGTAGCGGATGCCCAGCGTCAGCGAGGTGTCCTTGTACTTACCTTCGAAGGTGCCGACGTCGGTCACCGCGCCGAAGCGGCCGGGACCGCCGACGTTGGTGGTCACCGAACCCCATTGCAGGTCGTCCGTCTGCAGATAACGGCCGGTCAGGTCCAGCGACCAGTTCGGCGCGAAGTCCCAGGCGATGCCCAGGATGCCTTGCCAGGCCAGGGCCTGGTCGACGTCGTCGATGCTGGTGTTCTGGAACTGGGCGGCGCCGGCCGGAACGTTGGACAGCTGGCCGTAGACCTTGTTGTGGACCCAGGCCGTACCCAGACCGGCGCCGATGAACGGACGCCAGGTGGATTCGGGCATGAAGTCATAGATGACGTTGGCCATCAGGGTGGTGGTCTTCAGCTCGCCGTCCACGCCGCCGCAGGTCGGCGCGGCGGGGGTGCGTGCGATGCCGGGAGTGCAGAGACCCGACGGCGTGCCCGTACCGTGAACACCGCCGATGTCGCCCGGACGATAGCCGTACTCACCTTCGACGCGCCAGTTCGGGGTCAGCTTGTAGCCGATACGACCGAAACCCGCCCAATCGTCGTCGGGGGAGAAGCTCCACTCCGAGCCCGTCGTGGACGAGGTGCCCTTGACGCCGTCGGGCCAATGGTACCCGACGTCGCCGGCGACGTACCAACCGCTCAACGTCATTTGGGCGGAGGCGCCCGACGCGGCGCAGAGCGCAAGCGTCGCAACACCAGCCAGCAACCCGATTTTCATGATGTAACCCTCTACGTGAATGTCTTGAAGTCGGCTCAGAGAGCAACCTCACGACGACAACGCGCCAGGATTGAAATCAGGTGTGGCCAAGGCGCCACATTCCCGCCATTTCGTCGAAAGGTCGACGCAACACCCCGGGAACCGGGCCTTGCCTCATTCAGGAATAACGACGTTCGAGCAGGAACCGCTGTGGTTGCGCCGACCAGGGCGAGATCGCGCGCTTGGTCCCATCCGAGAAAGCGTCGGATCGCTCAGCCTGAAGAGGCTTCCGGTCGGGCTGAAAGAGAGAAGGGAATGGTGGACGCGACAGGGATTGAACCTGTGACCCCTACGATGTCAACGTAGTGCTCTCCCGCTGAGCTACGCGTCCGCCAAAGCGGCCTGGAAGCGCTTGTGAAAAGCGTCCCGGGCGGGAAGGTGTGGGGGTATAGCGGCGGCTTGGCCGTCGCGCAACCCGCCTTTCGGCGGGTCCCCAAAAAATTAGGCGGCCATCATCTTTTCGACTTCGGAGACGAGGTCGCGCAGGTGCACGGGCTTGGACAGCACCTTGGCGCCGGCCGGGGCGCGGTCCTGGGCCGACAGGGCCACGGCGGCGAAGCCGGTGATGAACATGATGCGCAGGGAGGGATCGCGGGCGGCGGCCTGGCGGGCGACCTCGATGCCGTCCATGCCGGGCATGACGATGTCGGTCAGCAGCAGGTCCCAGGGGGTGTCCAGGTGCTGGACCGCTTCCTCGCCGTCGGCGCAGGCCGTGACCTCGAAGCCGGCGCGCTCAAGCGCCCGGGCCAGGAACCCGCGGAGGGAGTCATCGTCTTCGGCGAGGAGGATGCGGGCCATGCGGTCAGTTTCCAGGCGATAGGCGGAATTGGAAAGCGGGAATCTAGAGAAGGACGGTAAATCTCGGATGAACCCGGCGCGCACTGTCCACAGCTAACGCTCGGGCGCCCGCTTATGTCTCTTATATCGCGGGGCGTTGGCGTTTGACCCGGAACCGCCGGACCGCGACAATAAGTCCATGACCGCATGGGAGCCGATCGCTTCGGAAACGCCGGCGACGGCGGAGCATGGCTTCTCGCCGGCCTTCGAGGTCGCGCGGCCCCAGGGCGTCGATCCCGAGGGGGGCGATCCGCCCCCTACCCCGCTGGTGTTCGCCTCGCCCCATTCCGGACGGCTGTACCCGCCCGACATGATGGCCGCCGCCCGGCTGACCGCCCAGGACCTGCGCGGTTCGGAGGATGCCTTCGTCGATAACCTGATCGCCAGCGCGCCCGCCCTGGGGGTCTGCGTGATCCGCGCCCGGCTGGCCCGCGCCTATATCGACCTCAATCGCGACGCCTGGGAGCTGGATCCCACGATGTTCGAGGACGCCCTGCCCGACTTCGTCCAGACGCGCACGGCGCGGGTGGCGGCGGGACTGGGCGCGATCGCCCGGGTGGCCGGAGAGGGCCGCCCGATCTACGCCCGCAAGCTGACCTTCGCCGAGGCCAAGGGCCGCATCGAGACCGCCCACCGCCCCTATCACGACACGCTGGACCGCCTGCTGGCCCAGGCGCGCAACGCCCATGGCCTGGCGATCCTGGTCGACTGGCATTCGATGCCGGCGGCGGCGGCGCGCGGCCACCGGGCGCGCGGCGGCGGTCCGTGCGACATCGTGCTGGGCGACCGCTTCGGCGCGGCCTGCGGGCCCAAGCTGACCGCGCTGATGGAAAAGACCCTGGAGGGGCTGGGCTACCGAGTCGCCCGCAACACGCCCTACGCCGGCGGCTACACCACCGAGCACTACGGCCGCCCGAACCGGCGCACCCACGCCATCCAGGTCGAGATCAACCGCGCGCTCTATATGAACGAGACGACCCGCGAGCCGACCGAAGGCCTGGCGCGTCTGAAGGCGGACATCGAGTCGGTGACGGCCCACCTGGTCCAGGCGGACTGGGCCGAACTCCTCTAGTCCTCACCTACGCAGTCATCCTCGGACTTGTTCCGGGGCCCCCTTGCGCCGTCGAGCTGTCGATAGGGATGGGCTGGGATATCACCGCGCCACGGATCAGCCTTCTTCGCCCCTGAAACAGGGGTCCTCGGAACAAGTCCGGGGACGACGGACGTTAGAAGGGTGGCCGAAAGCCGCGCCCCGAGCCCAGGCCAAAAAAAAGCCCGGCTCGAAAGCCGGGCAGTTCATTAGGGAGGAAACGCCCAGGAAGGGCAGAGGCGGCAGCGCCGCCTCACAGGTTGCTTATAGGGTGCGGTGCGAAATGCATCAAGCAAAATCTTCGACAACGTTGTCGTTTTTTTTCGCCCTCACCAACTGAAACCCTTTGTAACACAAGGGCCGAAGAACGCCGCTCTCCAAGCTTGGCCGGTTTTGAGTGCAATGCTGCACTGCACAATTAGTTGCCGAAGAAACGACATCCGTCCGCAACTTCCGCAAACCCCATGAATTTAAGGGGTTTGGGACTGACACCGGTTTCCTAGCCATCTCTTGCGCAGGGGTGGGGTGGATAAACGTCGCGCAGTCGCGTAAAAGCCGCGCGCCTGACGCGCGCAGCGTCAAACCCCATTGTTCCTCCCGAAAGTTCGCCTTCTCCATGTCCATGCGAAACATCGCCATCATCGCGCACGTCGATCATGGCAAGACCACCCTCGTCGATCAGCTGCTGGCCCAGTCGGGCGTGTTCCGCGCCAACGAGGCGACGACCGAGCGCGCCATGGACTCCAACGACCAGGAGCGCGAGCGCGGCATTACGATTCTGGCCAAGTGCACCAGCGTCCTGTGGAACGGTGAAGCGGGCGAAACCCGCATCAACATCATCGACACCCCCGGCCACGCCGACTTCGGCGGCGAAGTCGAACGCATCCTGGGCATGGTGGACGGCTGCGTCCTGCTGGTCGACGCCGAGGAAGGCGTTATGCCGCAGACCAAGTTCGTGCTGACCAAGGCGCTGAAGATGGGCCTCAAGCCGATCCTCTGCATCAACAAGGTCGACCGCGCCCACGCCGATCCGGACAAGGTCCACAACGCCGCGTTCGATCTGTTCGCCGCCATCGGCGCCACGGACGAGCAGCTGGACTTCCCGCACATCTACGCCTCGGGCCGCGCCGGCTGGGCCACGCTCGACATGAACGTGCCCAACGACAACCTGGCCCCGCTGTTCGACCTGATCGTCCGCCACGTGCCGGAACCCAAGCAGATCACGAAGGTCAACGAGCCCTTCCAGATCCTGAACGTGCTGATCGAATCCGATCCGTTCCTGGGCCGCCTGCTGACCGGCCGCATCGAGAGCGGCAAGGCCGTTCCCGGCATGGCCATCCACGCCCTGGACCGTAACGGCAAGGAAATCGAGCGCGGCCGCATCACCAAGGTTCTGGCCTTCCGCGGCCTGAAGCGTTCGCCGGTCGACGAGGGCGCGGAAGCGGGCGACATCGTCGCCATCGCCGGCATGTCCAAGGCCACCGTGGCCGACACCCTGTGCGCCATGGAAGTCACCGACGCCCTGCCCGCCCAGCCGATCGATCCGCCGACCATCTCGATGACCGTCTCGGTCAACGACAGCCCGCTGGCCGGCAAGGAAGGCGACAAGGTCCAGAGCCGCGTGATCCGCGACCGCCTGCTGAAGGAAGCCGAATCGAACGTGGCCATCAAGGTCAGCGAGACCAGCGAGGGCGACGCCTATGAAGTGTCGGGCCGCGGCGAACTGCAGCTGGGCGTCCTGATCGAGAACATGCGTCGCGAAGGCTTCGAAGTGTCGATCAGCCGTCCGCGCGTGGTGTTCCAGACCGATCCGGAAACCGGCAAGCGCCTGGAGCCGATGGAAGACGTCATGATCGACGTCGACGACGAGTTCTCGGGCATCGTCATCGAGAAGCTGTCGCTTCGTAAGGCCGAACTGAAGGACATGGGTCCGTCGGGCGCGGGCAAGACCCGCCTCCAGCTGACCGCCCCCTCGCGCTCGCTGATCGGCTATCAGGGCGAATTCCTGACCGACACCCGCGGTTCGGGCGTGCTGAACCGCGTGTTCAGCCACTACGAGCCCTACAAGGGCGCCTTCGACCAACAGCGCAAGGGCGTGCTGATCAGCAACTCGGACGGTGAAACCGCGGCCTACGCGCTGTGGAACCTGGAAGAGCGCGGCACCATGTTCGTGGGCGCCAACGAGAAGTGCTATCTGGGCATGATCATCGGCGAGAACGCCCGTCAGGACGACCTCGACGTCAACCCGATGAAGGCCAAGCAGCTGACCAACGTCCGCGCCTCGGGCAAGGACGAGTCGATCCGCCTGACCCCGCCGCGCCGCATGACCCTCGAACAGGCCATCGCCTATATCGAGGAAGACGAGCTGGTCGAG
Organism: Caulobacter sp. 05L422; assembly: GCF_056397765.1. Classification (NCBI taxonomy): domain Bacteria; kingdom Pseudomonadati; phylum Pseudomonadota; class Alphaproteobacteria; order Caulobacterales; family Caulobacteraceae; genus Caulobacter; species Caulobacter sp. 05L422. The sequence continues at coordinate 149,051 of NZ_JBFTOB010000004.1, forward strand.
GTGACCCCGAAGAGCATCCGCCTGCGCAAGCAGATCCTGAACCCGTCGTTCCGCAAGCGTCGCGTCAAGGAAGAATAGTCGGCTCCTGGAGCATCCGGGACAGACGATCAAGAGCCCGCCTCCCCCTGAGACGTATTGGGGGACGGCGGGCTTTTTCTTGGGCTTTTCGTCGCGTTTACAATTAACTACCGCTTCAGAAACCACCGATACGGTGCACGCGCGGGATGCGGGGGTATCCTGGGATTGCAGGATCGCGACGTGCGCCAGACTTCCGTCTTTTCGGGACCTACATCGCGAGTCGCGGCGCTGCTGTCGCGCCACCTGCCCGTCGTGCCCGAGGCCATGGCCGGCCGCGTCCGTTTCGAACAACTGGTCAGCATCCAGCGCCTGACGCCGGTGATGATGGCCGCCAACATCATCAACGCCCAGCTGGTCTGCCTGGCCGGCATCGGCGGCGCGGATCGCCTCACCCTGGTGGCCTGGGCCGGCGTCGTCACCTGCTATGCGCTGCTGGGCCTGCGCGGCTGGATGGCCGCCCGACGCCGCAAGAGCGGCAAGAACACCGTCTCGGCCCGGGGCGCGCGCCGCGTGGCCCAGCAGGCCGGCCTGCTGGGCCTCATCTGGGGCCTGCTGCCGGCCCTGGCCCTCAAGGACGCCGGCGTCCACATGAGCATGCTGATCGTGGCCCTGATGGCCGGGATGATCGGCGTCGGCAGCTTCGCCCTGCTGACCCTGCCCATGGCCGCCCTGGCCTATACGACACCGCTGGTCATCGGCTCGCTCTGGGTCCTGCTGACCAGCCACGAGCCCGTCCTGCTGGCCTTGGCCGGGCTTCTGATCTTCTGCTACCTGGTCGTGGGCCTGTCGTGCCTGTCGCACGCCAAGGTCTTCGTCGACCGCCTGGTGGCCGGCGACGAGCTGGAGCGCCAGAAGCAGGTGGTCAGCCTGCTGCTCAGCGACTTCGAGGAAGGCTCCAGCGACTGGCTCTGGGAAGTCGACGCCACCGGCGCCCTGACCTATGTCTCCGAACGCATGGCCGAGGCGGCGGGCCAGCCGCGCGAGGACCTGCTGGGCCGGCGGGTCGGCGAGCTGGGCGCCGAACTGGCCGAGGCCCCCGAGGGCCTTTCGAACCTGGTGGGTCTGCTGGTCGAGCAGAAGGCGTTCCGCGATGTGATCGTGTCGGTCCTGGTCGGCGACGAGCTCCACTGGTGGGCGCTGACCGGCAAGCCGATCCACGACCCGCACGGCGCCTTCGCGGGCTTCCGCGGCGTCGGCGCCGACGTCACCCAGGCCCGCAAGGACCAGGAGCGCATCACCCGCCTGGCCCACTACGACGTGCTGACCGGCCTGCCCAACCGCCTGTCGTTCCTGCAGGCCCTGAGCGGCGCCTGGGACGCCAAGGGTCGGACCGCCGGCTGCGCGGTGCTGTGCCTGGACCTGGACCACTTCAAGGGCGTCAACGACAGCCTGGGCCATCCGATCGGCGACGCCCTGCTGGTCGAGGCGGCCCGCCGGCTGCGCGCCTGCGTCGGCGAGACCGGGATCGTCACCCGCCTGGGCGGCGACGAGTTCGCCGTGGTGGTCCGCGACCACCTGGCGCCGGCCGAACTCGGGGTCCTGGCCCAGGCCATCGTCGACACCCTGTCCCAGCCCTACGAGCTGGACGACCACCACATATCGATCGGCGCCAGCGTCGGCGTCGCCGTCGCCCCGACCGACGCCGACGACGCCGACACCCTGCTGAAGAACGCCGACCTGGCCCTCTACCGCGCCAAGGGCGACGGGCGCGGGGCCTACCGGTTCTTCGAGGCGACCATGGATGTCTGGGCCCAGGAGCGCCGGGCCCTGGAGATCGACCTGCGCTCGGCCCTGAAGAACGACGAGCTGAAGCTGTTCTTCCAGCCGCTGATCGGCGCCAAGGCGCACGAGATCACCGGCTTCGAGGCCCTGCTGCGCTGGGAGCACCCGCGACGCGGCCTGGTCGGGCCCGACGACTTCATCGAATGCGCCGAGCAGTGGGGCCTGATCTGCAAGATCGGCGAGTGGGTGCTGAACGAGGCCTGCCGCCAGGCCGCTTCGTGGCCGACCGCGCTGAAGGTGGCGGTCAACCTGTCGCCCAACCAGTTCGCCACCGGCGACCTGGTCGAGCAGGTGCGCCGGGCCCTGGACGAGTCGGGCCTGGCGCCGTCGCGGCTGGAGCTGGAGATCACCGAGGGCCTGCTGCTGCGCGACACCGCCGGCACGCTGGAGCAGCTGCAGGCCCTGAAGGACCTGGGCGTGCGCATCGCCATGGACGACTTCGGCACCGGCTATTCCAGCCTAGCCTATCTGTGGCGGTTCCCGTTCGACAAGATCAAGATCGACCGCACCTTCATCGCCGAGATGGCGGGCAATCCGGCCATCGCCGACATCCTGCGCACCATCACCCTGCTGGGCCGTACGCTGAACCTGGAGGTCACCGCCGAGGGCGTCGAGACCGCCGACCAGGCGCGGATCCTCGAGGACATGCGCTGCGACCACTTCCAGGGCTATCTGTTCGGCCGGCCCATGCCGATCGCCGACATCCCCGGCTTCCTGCTGGAGAACACCGCCCAGCGCCTGAGGCGCAGTCCGGCGGGGGACGACGCCGCTCAAGCGGCGGCGGGGTAGTCTCCCTTCTCCCCTTGCGGGAGAGGGTGGCCTCGCGGAGCGAGGTCACGTGAGGGGTTGAAGACGGCAAAAGCCGCGACCGGCCTTTCGGCTTGTCGCGGCTTCAATATCTGAGAGACCCCTCATCCGTCGGCTGCGCCGAGACCTTCTCCCCCAAGGGGAGAAGGATCAGGGCTCAGGCCCGGTTTCGGCCGCTGAACAGGCCCAGGATGAACAGCAGCACGATCGCCCCGATCGTCGAGATGATCAGGCTGCCGACCCAGCCCATGAAGTGAATGTTGAACATGCTGGCCAGGAACGCGCCGATCAGCGCGCCGACCAGGCCGACGATCAGATTGGTGATCAGGCCGTGATTGCGGCCCATGATCTGCTCGGCGATCCAGCCGGCGAAGATGCCGATGATGATCGCGCCGATGAAGCCCACACCGTTCATGTCTTTTGATTCCCGCAGCCAAGGTTGCTGGGGGAATGCCCGAGCGCGCGGTTGGTTGCCCCTTAGCGCGAGGTGTCGACCCGGGCCACCACGCTCATGCCCGGCCTCAGGCGGGCGACGTCGTCCTGGTTCGGATCGAGCACGATGCGGGTGGGCAGGCGCTGGACCACCTTGGTGAAGTTGCCCGTGGCGTTGTCGGGCTTGATCACCGCGAACTCCGAGCCCGTGGCCGGCCCCATCCGCTCGACATGGCCGCGCAGCTTCAGGCCGCCCAGGGCGTCGACCTGGACCACCGCCGGCTGGCCCACCTTGATGCGCGCCGTCTGGGTCTCCTTGAAGTTGGCCGTCACCCAGGTCTGGCGCGGCACGACGCCCATCAACTGGGTGCCGATGGCGACATATTGGCCGAGCTTCACGCCCACCTCGCCCACCGCTCCGTCCTCGGGCGCGCGGATGGTGGTGTTGGCCAGGTCGATGCGGGCCAGCTCGACCGCCGCCCGGGCATTGGCCAGGGTCGCCTCCAGCCCCTCGCGGTTGACCTTGGTGGTGGCCAGGGCCTGGTGGGCGATGTCGATATTGGCCTTGGTCTGGGCGACGCCGGCGGCGGCCTGGCGCTGGGCAACCTGCAGCACGTCGCGCTGGCTGGGGGCCAGCCAGCCTTGGGCCAGCAAGGGCTCGGCCCGCTTGATGTCGACCTGGGTCTTGGCCAGGGCGGCCTGGCTGCTGCTGGCCTGGGCCTCGGCCAGACGGATCTGGGCGGCGTTGGAGGTCTGGGCCTGGAGGTTGGCGTCCAGCGCCGCCTGGGCCGCCTGAACGGACGCCTCGGCCTGGGCCAGCTTCTGGCGATAGATGCGGTCGTCGATCTGGACCAGCACCTGGCCCGCCTTCACGGGCTGGAAGTCCTTGACCGCCACCGCCGTCACATAGCCGTCGACCTTCGGCGCCAGCAGGGTGACGTAGCCGCGGACATAGGCGTTCTCGGTGCTCTGCATCGTGCCGGTGAACGGCGGCAGCTTCCAGGCATAGAGCACCAGCAGCACGCCGCCGATCCCGGCGATGATCACGGGAATGGCCGCGCGCGACCACATGCGCTTGGGGGGCGGAGGCGGCGGCGCGGGCGGCGGGACTTGCGGATCGGACATCAGGCGGCCTCCACGGGCGTCAGCCGGGCCGCGCGACGCTGGCGCAGCTCGGTCCTGACGCGCAGGAACAACAGATAGGCGAAGACCATCAGGGCCATGACGGCCACGGTGGCGAACACGTCGTCATAGGCCAGGACCGTGGCCTCGCGGGTCGCCTGCTGGGCCAGCAGGGCCGCGCCCTCGCCGCTCCGCAGGGCCGGATCGGTCAGCACCCCGGCATAGGAGCCCGACAGTTGCTTCACCCGCAGCGCGACCTGCGGATCGGCAAGGGTCAGGCGGTTGACGATGGCGTCGGAATGAACCCGCTCGCGGATGGTCATCAGCGTGCCCAGGAAGGCCGAGCCGCCCAACGCCCCGACCACCTGGCCGGTCGAGAACAGCACGATGAAGCTGACGATGTATTCCTGGCCCATCCTGATGGCGCGCGGGAAGCCGGCCAGCAGGGCGGCGGGCAGGAACAGCGCCCCGGCGAAGGCCATCATCCCCTGGCTCAGATACATCTGCTCGGGCCGGGTCAGGCTGGTCGACAGGCTGTCCATCCAGGCCGCGACGGCGACGATCAGCAGGGCGATCAGGGCCGGGGTGCTGACGTGCTCGGGATTGATCGTGAAGGCGACGATCAGCATGCCGGCCAGGGTGGCGAAGAACATCACCCACGACAGGCCCGCCATCTGGTCGTTGTTCATGCCCAGGGTCTGCAGCAGGCCGAACGCCCCGACGCCCTGTTCGGACAGCACGATCCGGAACAGCAGGATGATTACCAGCAGGCGCAGCAGGTCGGCGCTGGACAGCCAGCGCAGGTGGATCAGCGGCTTTCGGCGATGCAGCTCGACCAGGGCCGAGGCGACCAGCAGCACGATGGCGGCCGCCAGGCACCAGCCCAGCCACGGACTGTCGAACCACCAGACATAACGCCCCTGCCCCAGCACCACGCACAGCAGGGCGATCCCCGGCGCGAACAGGGCGAAGGTCAGGAAGTCGCGCCACTCGAACATCTCCACGCGCGGTATGGGCGGCAGGCGCAGCAGATTGACCGCCGACAGGCAGACGACGCTCAGCCCGATCTCGGCGAGGTAAAGGCCGTGCCACTCGCCGGTGTCCAGCAGGTCGGACGACACCAGCCGCGACAGCGGCACGGCCAGCTGGGCCCAGCCGATTCCCAGGGCCAGGCCGACGATCCGCCGCTCGGGCGGCGCGGCCTCGACCATGTAGAGCAGGGTCAGGGTCGACAGGGCCGAAGCCGCCATGCCCGCCGCCGCCCGCACGGCGATGGCCGAGCGCAGGTCGTTGCTCAGCAGGTGGGCCAGGCCGACAACGATGAACAGGCCCAGCCCGATGTCGGCGAACAATCGCAGCCCGTACTGGAAGCGGAACTTCACCGCCAACAGGCCGATCGTGGCGTTGGCGGCGGTGTAGGCGATCGACAGCCAGGCCGACTCGTTGGTGTAGGCGCCCAGCGAGCCCTGGATCCAGGGCAGGTTGTTGTTGATCAGATTGGCGCCCAGCCCCTGGGTCAGGCCCAGCAGCATCGACACCGCGCCGTAGGCCAGCCCGTGCGCCCAGGTCCATGGCGCCATTGGGGGCGGCGAAGGGGGCGGTGCGGGGACGGCGCTGTCGGTCACTTCAGGTGAAGCTCCGCCTTGGAAAATCGTTCCGCGTGGACGATCGCATGAGGCGAGCCTATCACCCCGCGACCTATGCTAGGCAAGCTCTCGAGGAGACGCCCGCCATGGTTCACCCGGTCTATGCCGATCTGCCCACCACGATCTTCGAGGAGATGAGCGGCCTGGCGCGCCAGACCGGGGCGATCAATCTGGGCCAGGGCTTTCCCGACGACGCCGGGCCGATCGCGCTGCGCCAAAAGGCCGGCGAGGCGCTGATCAACGGCACGAACCAGTATCCGCCGATGCGCGGCCTTCCCGCCCTGCGCCAGGCCGCGGCCGCGCACTACGGCCGGACCCAGGGGCTGGGCCTGGACTGGGAGAGCGAGATCGTCGTCACCTCCGGCGCGACCGAGGCCCTGGCGGCGGCGTTCCTCAGCCTGATCTCGCCGGGCGACGAGGTGGTGCTGTTCCAGCCGCTGTACGACGCCTACCTGCCGATGGTGAAGCGGGCGGGCGGCGTGCCGAAACTCGTCCGCCTGACGCCGCCGCACTGGCGGTTCGACCGGGCGATGCTGGAGGCCGCCTTCAGCGACAGGACGCGGATGGTGGTGCTGAACACCCCGCTCAATCCGGCCGGCGTCGTCACGCCCGACGAGGACCTGGCCCTGCTGGCCGAGTTCTGCGTGAAGCACGACGCCATCGCCGTCTGCGACGAGGTCTGGGAGGCCGTGGTGTTCGACGGTCGCGAGCACCGGCCGCTGATCGGCTATCCCGGCATGCGCGAGCGCACCGTGAAGATCGGCTCGGCGGGAAAGATGTTCGGCATGACGGGGTGGAAGGTCGGCTTCCTGTGCGCCGCCCCCGCCCTGACCAAGGCCCTGGCCGGCGCCCACCAGTTCCTGACCTTCACCACCCCGCCCAACCTGCAGGAGGCGGTGGCGTTCGGTCTGCACGAGCCCGGCGATTGGTTCGAGACCATGCCCGCGGGCCTGCAGCGCTCGCGCGACCGGCTGGCGGCGGGTCTGCGCGACGCGGGCTTCGTGGTGCTCGACAGCGGCGGGACCTATTTCCTCAATGTCGACCTGAAGGCCTCGGGGATCGACGAGGACGACCGCACCTTCGCCCTGCGCGCCGTGCGCGACCACGGCGTGGCCAGCATCCCGGTTTCGGCCTTCTACGCTGAAGACCCGGTGCGCCACATCCTGCGCCTGTGCTTCGCCAAGGCGGACGACACGCTGGACGAGGCGGTGAAGCGGCTGGCGAAGGCGCGCGCCGCGCTCCGATAGGCCCTCCCCCTGTGGGGGAGGCGATCGCAAAGCGATCGGTGGGGGGAGTTCTAGGACGGTCGATCCGGGCTGTGGTCGAGACCCTATCACTCCCCCTCCGTCGCCCTTCGGGCGACACCTCCCCCACAGGGGGAGGAGCTTTAGGCCGCGATCGCCTCGGCCGTCGGGCCGAACACCTCGTAATGGATGCGGTCGGCCGGCACGCCGGCGCCCGCCAGTCCGTTCACGAACACCTTCAGGAACGGCGTGGGGCCGCACAGGTAGAAGTCGGCGTCCGCGAACGGCGTGTTGGCCGCCAGCCAGTCGATGGTGACGAAGCCGTCGACGTCGTGGCTCTCCCCGACACGGTCGCCCGCCAGCGGATCGCTGTAGAACGTGGTCACCGAGACGCCGCCGTGGTCCTTGGCCAGGGTGCGGACATGGCCGTCCAGGGCGTGGACGCCGCTGTTGAGCGCGCCGTGCACGAAGTGGGCTTCCAGCGCCGGATGGGCCTTGGCGATGTGCTCGACCATGCTGACCATCGGCGTCAGGCCGACGCCGCCGCTGAGCAGCACTACCGGACGGGTCGGCTCGTCGGCCAGGAAGAAGTCGCCCGACGGCGGGGTGGCCTGCAGGATGTCGCCGATCCGGGTCTGGTCGTGCAGGAACCGCGAGACCGCGCCCAGGTCCTCGCGCTTGACCGAGATGCGGTAGCTCTCGCCGTTCGGGCCCGCCGAGATCGAGTAGTTGCGCTTCTCGCCCGGCGCATCGGGCAGGTCGAAGCGGAAGGTCAGGTACTGGCCGGGCTTGTGCGGGATCACCCGCCCGCCGTCCGCCGGCCGCAGCACGAACGAGGTGATCACCGCGCTCTCGCGGATCTTCTCGGCGACCACGAAGTCGCGCCAGCCGGTCCAGCCGCCCTCGAAGGCCTCGATCTCGGCCCGGATGTTCGCCTCGCGACCGATCAGGATGTCGGCCAGGAACCAGTAGGCCTCGCCCCAGGCGGCCAGGATTTCGTCGGTGGCCGCCTCGCCCAGCACGTCCTGGATCGCGCCCAGCAGGGCCTTGGCCACGAACGGATAGTGCTCGGCCAGGATGTGATAGCCGACATGCTTGTGGGCGATGCGTTCGACCACCGGCAGCACGACGCCCAGGTTGTCGATGTTCTGGGCGTAGGCCAGGATCGCCCCGGCCAGGGCCTTGGGCTGGGCGCCGGTCCCCTGGTTGGCGTGGTTGAACAGGGCCCTGATGTGGTCGTCCTGGAACAGCCGGGCGTACATCGCCAGGGTGATCTTCTCGCCATGTTCGGCCAGGGCCGGAACCGTGGCCTTGACGCGCGCGATCGTGTCCGCGCTGAGCGCAGCCGCCATTGTCTCTCTCCGTGTCTGGTTTCTGGGTTGGGTTCGCGGTCAGGCGACCGCGGGTTGGTCAGAATCCGCCTTGGGCAGGCGGAAATTGATGGCGAGGTCCAGGCTCTGGGCGATCCGCGCGGCCTTGGCCTGCATGACCGCGGCGACCGGCGGCGACACCATCTCGGCGGTCGTCTCGGTCCAGATCGCCAGCCAGCGGCCGAACATCTCCGACGGGATGCGGGCGGCGTGCCTGAGATGGACCGCCACCGGATTGCCCTTGTAGCGGCCGCTGGTCAGCATCACCGACGACCAGAAGTCGGCCAGGGTCGCCAGGTGATGGTCCCAGTCCCCGACCGCGTCGTTGAACACCGGGCCGAGCTCGGCGTCGGCGCGGACACGGGCGTAGAAACGATCCAGCAGTGCCGGCAGGGCGGCTTCGATCTCGGCGGCTTGGCTCGGGTCCATGGTGATGGCCTAATTGATGCGTCAAAAATGCATCTATAAGCCCGCAGCGAAACATGCAAAGAAAATGCCTGTTCTACGTATTCGTCCTTAGGCGCCGGCTTGGGGCGTCCGCCTGGAGTGCCGATGCGCCTGACGCGCTACACCGACTATGCGATGCGGGTTCTGCTGCACCTTGCGGCGCGCGACGACGGGGACCTGTCCTCGATCGGCGAGATCGCCAAGCTCTACGACATCTCGCAGAACCACCTGATGAAGGTGGTGCAGGACCTGGGCAAGGCCGGCTTCGTGCGCACCGTGCGCGGCCGGGGCGGCGGCATCGCCCTGGCCCGTCCCGCCGACCAGATCGTCATCGGCCAGGTGGTGCGCCAGACCGAGGAAGGCTTCCAACTGGTCGACTGCACCAATTGCATGATCGCCCCGGCCTGCACCCTGCCCCGCGTCCTCAACGAGGCGACGGCGGCGTTCATCGCGGTGCTCGACAAGTACAGCCTGGAAGACCTGCTGGATCAGCGCCACCAGATGCGGGCGCTGTTCGGGATCACCGAACCGGCGGCGCTGACCGCCGCGACCTAGGCCGGCGTAGCGACCGGCTCGGCCTGTTCGACGGGCGCCGCCACGCCGCGTCTGGCCAGCACCTGGACCAGCACCGACAGCATGTCGCGCAGGTCGATGGGCTTGGCGATGTGGGCGTCCATGCCGGCTTCGAGGCAGGTGTCGATCTGGGTGCGCATGACGTCGGCGGTCAGGGCGATGACCGGCAGGGCGGTCCAGCGCGGATCGCGGCGCAGGATGCGCGTGGCCTCCAGCCCGTCCATCACCGGCATGTTGACGTCCATCAGCACGATGTCGAACGCCTCGGCCTCCAGCGCGTCAAGGGCCTCGCGGCCGTTCTCGACCTCGACCAGGTCGCAGTCGAACGGGGCCAGGAACAGCTTGATGACCCGGCGGTTGACCGGATGGTCGTCGACCACCAGCACCCGGCGGCCGTGCAGGGGCGAGAGCGTCTCGTCCTCGCCGGGGGCGCCGAACGCCGCGACGCTCGTCTCCGTCGCCCCGGCGCTGGAAACGTCGACCTGGAAGCCGAGCGTGAAGGTCGAGCCTCGGCCCTCGCGGCTGTCGACCAGAATATCGCCGTCCATCAGCTCGGCCAGTCGGCGGGTGATGTTCAGGCCCAGGCCCGTGCCGCCGAAGGTGCGGGTGGTCGAGGCGTCGGCCTGGGTGAAGGCGCCGAACAACTTGGACAGGGTGGCCGGGCTCATGCCGATGCCGGTGTCGGTGACGGTCAGGCGCACGTCGGTCCGGCCGGTCCGCGGATCGGCCGCCCAGGCCAGGGTTACGTCGACCTGGCCGACCACCGTGAACTTCAGGGCGTTGGACAGCAGGTTGGCCAGGCACTGGCGCACCCGCACGGCGTCGAACAGCAGCATCGGCGGCGGCTCGCCGACGACGGTGAAGGTCAGCTCGACGCCCTTCTCGCGCGCGGTCGGCTGGTAGCCGCCGATCAGGCGGGCGCAGATCCCGACGAGGTCGCCGGCGGTCGGGGAGATCTCCAGCTTGCCGGCCTCGATCTTCGACAGGTCCAGGATGTCGTTGAGCAGCACCAGCAGGGTGTCGCCGCTGTCGATCATCAGCTCGACCTGCTCGCGCTGGCGGGCGTTCAGGGCCTCGCCGCGCAGGGCCTGGGCCATGCCCAGCATGCCGTTCAGCGGCGTGCGCAGCTCGTGGCTCATCACGGCCAGGAAGGCGGACTTGGCCTCGTTGGCCGACTCGGCGCGGCCGCGCGCCTCCTTCAGCCGCTGCGAGGCCCGGCGCAGGTAGAGGCCCCAGCCCACCCCGCCCAGCACCAGCACGCCCAGCAGCATGGCGATGACGATCGAGGCGTGGGCCAGGCGGCGGTTCAGCTCGACCTCGGCGGTCAGGCGACGGCTCTCGTCGCGCTTGGACTTCAGCTCGGTCTCCAGGGCCGAGGCCATCTGGGCGCCGTTGCGCGACAGGGCGGCCTGGGTCTTCTCGTGGTCCTGGCGGCGCCATTGATCCAGCTGGCGGAAGGCGTCCTCGCCGCGATGCTCGGCCAGGGCGATATAGGCGCTGAGCAGCAGCTCGGCCTGGGGATCGCGCTCCAGGGTCTCGATCGGGATGGCGCGGATCACGTCGAGATCGGCCTTGGCGGCGGCCGCTTCGCCCAGCTCGGCCCGGGCCTGGGCGCGCAGGCGCAAGCTGAGGCCGGTCAGGCGGTTGGTCGGCCGGGCGATCTCGAACGCGCCGTCGGCCAGGCACTGCAGCACCCGGCGCGGGGCGTGCCGCGCATTGGCGATGCGGGCGCACAGATAGCGGTCCCAGGTCTTCAGGTCCGGATCGCCGGCCGCCTGGGTCATGTGGTGGTGCACGCTGGCGAAGTGCTCGGCGGCGTCCAGTTCGCCCACCTCGGCGGCGGTGTAGGCGATGTCGTAGATCCGCTCGACCTTGCGCATGTAGAAGGCGTTGCCCTCGTCAAGGCGGGCGGCCTGGCTCATGTGGTCCAGCGCGCCTTCCTTATCGCCGATGTAGGACAGGGTGTAGGAATGCACCTGATGGGCCTCGGCCAGCATCGACCGGGCGATGGGGCCCTTGCGCTCCATCTGGCCCATCACGTCGGCGGCCAGGCGCGAGGCGTCGGCCCACTGGCCCGAGCGGCCCAGGGTGCGGATGCGCTCCAGCGCCGCCATCATCCGGATGTTCGGACCCGAGCGTTCCAGATAGCGGACCCAGTCGGCCTCGTTGAAGGTGCGAAAGCCGCCCGACTCGTGGCGGTAGGCCGTGGTCAGCAGGTCGACCAGGCTCAGCAGTTCGGCGTCGCCCTCGGCCACGGCCAGGCGGCGGACGCGGCGGGTCCAGTCGTCGAACTGCGGTTGAACCTGGTTGCTCTTGTAGGCGTAGAGCACCGACCACAGGCCATACAGGCGCTTGTCGCCGTCCTGCTTCATCGCCCAGCGCCCGATACGCTCGATGTCGTCGTTCTCGCGCGACGGCGGCTCGATCTCGTCGCGGCTGACTTCGCGATAGACGGCGTCCAGCTTGGCCGACTGCGGCGAGCGGGCAAGGGCCGCGCCGCCGGTTCCGGCCAACAGGGTCGCGATCGCCGCGAGGAACAGGACGTAGCGCCGCAAGCCGTGGTTTCCTGGTGAACCGCGGCAACCTACAAAAACGACCTGTATCCAAAGTTAAAGAACGGCGGAACGCGACATTCCATCGCGGATTAGGGACATGCGGGGCAAAATATCCTCGCCCCGGCCCTCTAAGCTCAAGTTCATAGCGCCGCCTAGATGGTCGCCCCGCCGTCCACCACCAGAGCTTGTCCGGTCATGAAGCTGCCCGCCTTGGACGCCAGGTAGACGGCCGCCCCGGCCAGTTCGTCCGGCTCGCCGATCCGGCGCAGCGGCACGCCCTTGGTCGAGCGTTCCAGGGTCGCGGGATCGTCCCACAGCGCCTTGGCGAAGTCGGTCTTGATCAGGCCCGGCGCGATGCAGTTGACCCGCACGTTGTCGGGGCCGAACTCATGGGCCAGGTTGCGGGCCAGCTGGAAGTCGGCGGCCTTGGAGATGTTGTAGGCGCCGATGATCGCGTTGCCGCGCAGGCCGCCGATCGAGCTGACGATGATGATCGCGCCGTCCTTCCGCTCGCGCATCTCCGGGGCGACCATGCCGATCAGCCAGTGATTGCTGATGATGTTGTTGTCCAGGATCTTGCGGAACTGGTCGTCGGCGATGCCGGCCAGCGGGCCGTAGTAGGGGTTGGACGCGGCGTTGCAGACGCAGATGTCGACCTTGCCGAACGCCGCCCTGGTCTCGTCGACCAGGCGCTGCAGGTCCTCCTTGGAGGCGATGTTGGCCGGGACCGCGATCGCCGTCCCCTCCCCGTGCCTGGCGTTGATCTCGGCGGCCACCTCGTCGCAGGGCCCGGCCTTGCGCGAGGAGATCACCACCTTGGCCCCGTGTTCGGCCATGCGCTGGGCGATGGCCTTGCCGATGCCGCGCGAACTGCCGGTGATGATCGCCACCTTGCCGCTGAGGTCGAAGAGGGTGGTCATGGCGCGCTCCCGGCAACTTTCAAAACGATCGTTTGAATTGCCGGCAACTTGGAACCAAGGCCCGCCCAGGTCAAGCCGCCTCAGAAACGATAGGTGAAGCCGAACAGCGGCCCCTTGAGGTCGAGCTCGACATCGGCCCGGCTCTTGCTGTTCTCGAAATGCAGGTAGCGATAGCCGCCCATCAGCCGCCAGCGGCTGGAGAGATCATATTCGACCAGGGCCTGGCCCTGCCAGCTGGAGGTGTCGCTGCCCCAGCCCGCGTCGGCCTGGCCGGTCAGGCCCCACCGACCGTACTGGCCCCGGGCCCGCGCGCCAATCACCCCGTCGGCCCAGCTGGTGTCTCCGCTGGCGTCGATCAGCTCGCCATTGGGTCCGCTGAGCGTGAAATCGGTCTCGAGCCAGTAGCCCCTGACACCGGCCGTCAGGTCCAGGTCCCATTTGTCGCCGTCGACCAGGCGGTAGTAGCCGTTCACCGACCCCACCATCGCCTTGGTGCCTAGACTCGGGGTCAGGGGGATCGCCGGCGGCAGTTCGATATTGTCGCCGAAGCCGATGTCGACATAGGCGAAATCCACGAGCGCGCCGAACCGGTCGCCGCTGATCTCGGCCACCCCGAAGCCGAAGAACTCCAAGTGATCCAGGAAGTTGCCGTCGACGACGGGGGTCGGCCGGTCGGCCTGCAGCCCCAGCGGCCCCTCGACGCTGGGCAGCCAGACATAGGTGCCCATGCGGAACGTCACGTCGTCGGCCCTGGCCTCGACGGCGCCCGCCGCCAGCGCCACGGCAAAGCCCACAACCACCGCAACCCTCATCGGACAGCTCCCTTGAGACCCGGGCAGAGCCTGAACCGTCCAAGCGGGGGGTAAATCAGGTGAATTCCCTAGAGGACGCTCGGCTTGCCGCTATCGACGCCAGATGGATGTCAGGCATCGACAAAAGTTCGCGGGCGATGTCGGATCGCCGACCGTGCGGCCGTCCTCTGGGCACAAACCGCTGCCCTTTGGAGAAACGCCATGAACGCCCCCGCCCCTTCCCCGATCGCCGAGCGCGAACTGGTGCTGACCCGCATCATCGATGTCCCGGCCGACAAGCTGTACAAGTGCTGGACCACGCCCGAGCGCATGCACGAGTGGTTCTGCCCCAAGCCCTGGACCGTCTCGCACGCCGAGATGGACATCCGGGCCGGCGGCTCCAGCCTGATCGTCATGCAAGGCCCCAACGGCGAGGAGATGCCCAATCCCGGCGTCTATCTCGAGGTCGTCCCGAACAAGCGCCTGGTCTTCACCGACGCCTTCACCTCGGCCTGGGTCCCGTCGGGCAAGCCGTTCATGGTCGCGATCGTCGAGTTCGAGGACCTGGGCGACGGCACGACCCGCTACACCGCCACCGCCCGCCACTGGACGGTCGAGGATCGCCAGGCCCACGAGCAGATGGGCTTCCACGAAGGCTGGGGCATCGTCGCCGACCAGCTGGCCGAAGTGGCCAAGACGTTCTGAGCAACGGCTGGGGACAGGCGCATGCGCCTGTCCCCAAACGCGTCAGCCGCTCACGCGCACTTGTTCCAGCCGTGCATGTCCAGATGGAAGTGGTCGTGGTGCTCGGCGTTGTAGTCGGGGCTCAGGGTGGTGATGAACACCCGGCAGGCCCCGTCGCGCACCCGGCGCAGGAACTGGCCCTTAGGCCCCGGATCGTTCCAGTCGCGGGCCACGTAGACCGTCTGGCCGTCGGCCAGCTTGAAGCCGGCCAGGTCGATGGCGTCGGCGCTGGCGTGCTCGCTGACCGGGCCCGCCGTCTTGCCGTACTGCCGCCGGCAGGAATAGGTGCCGTAGTGCTCGAGCCCGACCACCCCCTGGCCCAGCACCTCGTAGGCGGCCGGCTGCACCACCTGGCGCTCCCAGATCGACAGGGCCAGGGCCTCCTTGCAGACCATCGGCGCGTCGGTCGGCGCCAGAGGCGCCATGCCGCTGTCGATCAACAACGCGTCGCGCACGGTGCAGAAGCCGCCATCCGTCTTTTCCGGCAGGTCGACATAGGTCAGGCCGGCCTTGCGCAAGATGGCCCGGCAGACCGCCGGGTCGTTGCCGGCCCGCGCCGCCTTGATCCGCGTGGCCATGCCCACCGGGTCGACGATGCTCAGCGGTTTCCACGGCAGGTGCTGGCGGGCGATGCCGCGCTCGGCCACGAGGGCCATGACCAGCACCAGCGACCACAGCAGGACGAGCGCCGTCAGCCCCGCCAGGCGGTTCTGGTGGCGCGTGCGGTGCTCGACGCGCGGATGGCGCGGGACGCGATAGGCCATGGGCGGAGGGAGCGCCTGAAAGGGGTTAACGGCCAAGCCTTGCCTTAGCCGCGTGGCGGGTCAATCGGAAACACCTATCGGCACAGTCTGTAGCCGCTGCCCTCCAGATGCAGGTGGTCGCGGTGGGCGGCGTTGTAGTCCGGGCTCAGAACGGTTCCGAACACCCGGCAGGCGCTGTTGCGCGCCGCCTGGACGAAATGACCCTCGGCGCTGTCGGCCCGGAAGTCGGCCGCCACCGTGGCCCGGCGGCCGTCGGCGAAGCGGAAGCCGGCCACGTCCAGCGCCTGGGCGCGGGCATGGGCGCTGGGCCGTTCGCCGGGCCGGCCGTAGATCGTGCGGCAGGCATAGGTCCCGTAGTGCTCCACCCGGGTCAGCCGGCTGCCCATGATCTCGGTCGCGGCCGGGGCCAGGAACTGCCGCTCCCACAACGCGTAGCCCAGGGCCAGCGGGCAGGTCATGACCGGCGCGGCGGGCGCCAGGCGGCCGGACGCCCGCACGGTGTCGCGCGTCGAACAGTAGCCGGCCTCCCGCGTCTCCCCTTCGGTGAACCGCACCCCGCCCTCGCGCAGGGCGGCGCGGCAGGCGGCCGGGTCGGCGCCGATCCGCGCCAGCTTGCCGGCCGTGGCCAGGCCGATCGGCTGGTTCAGCGAGAACGGCTTCCAGGGCAGGTCCTGCGGCGGCGCCAGGCGGTCGACCAGGGCGAACACCAGCAGGCCCGCCAGCAGCAGATCCAGCAGGAAGCCCGCCGCGCTGGCCAGCGACCGGGCTTCGGGAGAGGGTTCGCGCAGGACCAGTTTCACTCTTTATCCAACGGCGCGACCGCCGTGAAGTTCAGCCCAAGGCTTGGCTTGACTGGCCCAAAGGGGCATCTAGCGCGTCCCTGGAGACGCCCATGACCCCCTCGAACAGCTGGCGCGGCCTGCTGAACGCCGAACTGGCTCCGCGCTTCGCCCTGCTGTGCCTGGGCATCTGGCTGAACGCCGCCGACACCCTGGTGACGGTGACGATCATGCCCAGCGTCGCCAAGGAGATCGGCGGCTGGCAGTACTTCGGCTGGTCGATCGCCGCCTTCCTGCTGGGCTCGATCCTGGCCGGCGCCTGCGCGGGCAAGCTGTCGATCCGCTTCGGCCTGCGCCGGGCCACCGCCCTGGCGGGCGTGGTCTACGCGATCGGCTGCGCCATGGGCGCCCTGGCGCCGGACTTCCTGGTCTTCGTGGCCGGACGCCTGGTCCAGGGCCTGGGCGCGGGGGCGATCGTCTCGCTGTGCTACGTGGCGATCAGCGCCATGTTCCCCGAAAGCCTGTGGCCACGGGTCTATGGCGCGATCGCCGGGGTGTGGGGCGCGGCGACCCTGCTGGGCCCGCTGTGCGGCGGGCTGTTCGCGGAAGCCGGCTACTGGCGCGGGGCCTTCTGGTTCTTCGTGGTCCAGGCCGTGATCTTCGTGGGCGCGGTGCTGGTCATGGTGCCGTCCGCGCCCAAGGCCCTCGAGGGCGGACGCATTCCCGGACGCCAGCTGGCCCTGCTGACTCTGGGCGTGACCCTGATCGCCGCCGCCGGCGTCGTGCCGGGTGGGCTGACGGCCGCCCTCTGCGCGGTGTTCGGGGCCCTGGCCATGGCGGCCATGATGCTGGTCAACGGCCGCACGAGCGACCGCCTGCTGCCCCGCTCGGCCTCCGACCTGGCCACCGCCACCGGCCTTGGCCTGGTGGTGATCTTCTTCTGCGAGGCCGCGACGGTCGGCTTCTCGGTCTATGGCCCGACCTTCATCCAGGTGCTGCACGGGGCCGAGCCTCTGCTCAGCGGCTATGTGATCGGCGGCATCGCGGCGGGCTGGACGGCCTTCTCGTTCGTGGTCGCGGGGCTGAAGCCTCGGCACGAGGGCCGGGCGATCCGCATCGGGGCCGTGGTCATCGTGGCCGGCGTCGCCTGGGGCGCCTATGAGATGGTCCATGGCGGCCTGGTCGGGATCACCCTGTCGATGGTGCTGCTGGGCAGCGGCTTCGGGATCTGCTGGGCGTTCCTGGCCAAGCGGGTGATCGGCGGCGCGCCGCTCGACGAACAGCCCCTGGCCTCGGCCGCCGTGCCCACCACCCAGCTGATCGGCGGAGCCACGGGTGCGGCGGCGGCCGGGGCCCTGGCCAACGCCCTGGGCTTCGCCCACGGCGTCGAACCGGCGAACGGCCTGACCCACGGCCTGTGGCTGTTCTGCGCCTTCATCCCGCTGGCGCTCGTGGGCCTGGCGGCGGCATGGCGGCTGGGACGGGACTAGACCCGGCCTCAGCTCGAGATCGCCGCCCCGATCGCGATGCCGACCAGGACAGGACCCAGCGTCGACCCATCCCCTTCGGTCGACGGCTCCACATAGACCCCCTCGATGGGCAGCACGAACACGGCGTCGGCCGTCTTCTCCACGCGCGCTGTCGGATCGAGAGAAGGACGATGAGCCGTCAAGGCCGCGACCACGACGTCGCGATGCACGCCGGCGTCGCGCAGGTTCACGATGATCTTGCCGCCTTGCTCGCGCTGGCCCGCCGAAAGCCCCGGCGCCGCGTTCGGCCCGACGGCCAGGCGCAGGATCGCCTCGTCGCCGCGCAAGCGCGGCCGGATTTCCAGGACCTGGTCCCAGGTCAGGGTCCCGCCAAGATCGTGGCTGTAAAGTCCCGCCCCGTCGATCCGCAGTTCGACCTCGTCGACCAGCCGCGCCTTCAGCGCGGCCAGGAAAGCCTGGACGCCGAACGCCGCCGCCACGCAAAACGCATAGACGATTTCCCAGGCGGGCTCTTTCCACACAGTCGCCACGATGGCCATCATCAGCATGACCAACATCCCGAGCAGGGGCGCCCTGGCCGCCGCTTGACGGCGCCATCGCCCCTGACGAGTCGTCAGCCAGACGCCCGGCGAGGGCGTCTCCTCGCGGTTCGGGATCCGGGAAAACAGATAGACGCCGCCGGCCAAGAGCGTCCCGGCCAGGAACACCGCGAACCAGCCGCCGCCCGTCGCGTGCACCCCGAACCACAGGGCGATCCACGGCGCGGCCAGGAAGAAATTGAACGCGCCCGCTCGCATGAGAGCGGATGCGTCTTCGCCGTCGGTCACCTTGGCCAAGGGGTTCATGCGCGCCAAGGTAGCACGACGCCGTGCCCACTCAAGCTTCCGCCAGCGCCGCCTCTTCCACCAGCTTGACCACGTCGCTCATGATCTCGGTGATCTTGAAGTCCTTCGGCGTGTAGATCCGCGCCACGCCCATCTGCTTGAGGATCAGGGCGTCGCCCTCGGGGATGATGCCGCCGGCCACGACGGGGATGTGGCCCAGGCCCTCGGCGCGCATGACGCGGATGACCTCCTGCACCAGGTCCAGGTGCGAACCCGACAGGATCGACAGGCCCACCACGTGGGCGCGGCCTTCCTTGGCGCGGCGGACGATCTCGTCCGGCGTCGAGCGGATGCCGTCATAGATCACCTCCATGCCGCACGCGCGGGCCCGGGTGGCGATCTGCTCGGCGCCGTTGGAATGACCGTCCAGGCCCGGCTTGCCGACCAGGTAGGTCAGGGTGCGGCCCAGCACCTGGGAGACCCGCTCGACTTCGGCCTTCACCGATTCCACGTCCTCGGCGTCGCCGGTGGAGACCACGATCGCCACGCCGGTGGGGCCGCGATACTCGCCGAACACCTCGCGCAGGGCCCCGGCCCACTCGCCGGTGGTGATGCCGGCCTTGGCGGCGGTAATCGAGGGTTCCATGATATTCCGGCCGTCGGCGGCGGCGGCCTGCAGGTCGGCCAGGGCGGCCTCGGCGGCGACCGGGTCGCGGGCCGCGCGCCAGGCCTTCAGCCGCTCGACGACGCCGGCCTCCAGCAGCGGATCGACCGTCTCGATCGCCTTGCCTCCCGCTGCCAGCGGCGAGGCCTCGCTGTCGGTCCAGCGGTTGACCCCGACCACGGTCAGGTCGCCGGTCTCGACCGAGCGCACCCGCGCGGCGTTGGACGAGACCAGCTCGGTCTTCATGTAGTCGATGGCGCTGGAGGCTCCGCCCATCGCGTCGATCAGGGCCAGTTGCTCCAGCGCGCCCTTCGACAGCTCGGCGACCTTGGCCTCGACCACGTGGCTGCCGTCGAACAGGTCCTCGTATTCCAGCAGGTCGGTCTCGTAGGCCAGCACCTGCTGCAGGCGCAGCGACCACTGCTGGTCGAACGGGCGCGGCAAGCCCAGGGCCTCGTTCCAGGCCGGCAACTGCAGGGCCCTGCAGCGGGCGTCCTTGCTGAGCGTGACGGCCAGGGCCTCGATCAGGATGCGGTAGACGTTGTTCTCGGGTTGCTGCTCGGTCAGGCCCAGGCTGTTGACCTGTACGCCGTAGCGGAAGCGCCGGGCCTTCTTGTCCTGCACGCCGTAGCGCTCCATCAGGATCTGGTCCCACAGCCGCGTGAAGCTGCGCATCTTGCAAAGCTCGGTCACGAACCGCACGCCGGCGTTGACGAAGAAGCTGATCCGCGAGGCGACGATCTCGAAGTCCTCGTCGGGCACCTGGCCGCCGGCCTTGACGGTGTCGAGCACGCTGATCGCCGTGGCCAGGGCGAAGGCCAGCTCCTGCTCCGGCGTCGCGCCCGCCTCCTGCAGGTGGTAGCTGCAGACGTTCATCGGGTTCCACTTGGGCACCTCGATGTAGCACCAGGCGATCATGTCGCCGATCAGCCGCAAGGACGGGCCCGGCGGGAAGATGTAGGTGCCGCGGCTGAGATATTCCTTGATCAGGTCGTTCTGGGTGGTGC
The DNA here is from genome assembly GCF_056397765.1 of Caulobacter sp. 05L422. NCBI lineage: Bacteria > Pseudomonadati > Pseudomonadota > Alphaproteobacteria > Caulobacterales > Caulobacteraceae > Caulobacter > Caulobacter sp. 05L422. The sequence continues at coordinate 169,090 of NZ_JBFTOB010000004.1, forward strand.
CCTGCAGCAGCTTGCGGTCGGCCCCCTGCTCGTCGCCCAGCGCCACGTACATCGCCAGCAGCCAGGCGGCCGGGGCGTTGATGGTCATGGAGGTGTTGGACTGCTCCAGCGGGATCTGGTCGAACAGCTGGCGCATGTCGCCCAGGTGGGCGATCGGCACGCCGACCTTGCCGACCTCGCCGCGCGCCAGGATGTGGTCGGCGTCGTAGCCGGTCTGGGTGGGCAGGTCGAAGGCGACGGAGAGGCCGGTCTGGCCCCTGGCCAGGTTGGCGCGATAGAGGGCGTTGGACTTCTCGGCCGTGGAGTGGCCGGCATAGGTCCGGAAGATCCACGGCGCGTCCGGCGCGTGCTGATACGGCTTGCCTGACATCCTGCGCTCCCGATCGTCTTATCGTTCTTAATTACCAACGATCATGAACCGGGTTTTGCTGCGACGCAATATCGCCGCTGCGAAGGGAAACTCGGAGAGCCGTTGCCGTGACATAGGCCGTTCGGCCTATCGCCCGCGCGACGGAAGTCGCCGCCTAATGCCCTCTCCAAGCTAGGGGCTGGCCATGATCCATATCGTCACCTCGGAGAACCGGGGCCTCTACGCGCCCGAGCTGGCCGCGATGCGCGCCCAGCGCCGCGAGCGGCCGGCCGGCAAGGACGGCTGGGTCGACCTGATCGTTCTGGACGACGACGACCGCGACGAGGCCGGAACCGTCCACCTGCTGGCGTTCGACGACGAGATGCGGCTGGAGGGCGCCCTGCGACTGGACCCGACCCAGCAGCGCTGCCTGCTGACCGAACGGTTCGCGGACCTGATCGCGCCCGACGAGCCGCCCAAGACGGGCCCCGACCTCTGGGAGGCCACGAGCCTGTTCACGACGAAGGCCTGTCGCGACCGCTCGCGCGTCTGGGCCCTGTGGACAGCGGCGATGGAGCTGGCCCTGGTCAACGGCGCCCGGCGCATCGTCGGGGTGATCGACATGGCCTGCTATCCAAGCGCCCTGGACGCGCCGATCGAGGCCCGGCTGGTCGGCCTGCCCCGCCCCTACGCGCTGGGCGTGGCGGCGGGCGTGGAGCTGGCGCTCTCCGGGGCGCTGGTCGCCCGCCTGCACGAGGCGCTCGGGGTCGTGGGTCCCGTCGGCTACCATGTCGACGCGCTGGACCTGCGGGCGTTCGGCGGCCTGGCCAACGTCCAGCGCCAGGTGAAACGCGCCCAGGTTCCCCAGTGCGGCCCCGGCTCGGCCCGCGACGAGGCGCTGTCGGCCGAGACCCTCTACCGGCTCAACGACACCTCCAGCGCGACCCGCCGGATCTGGGCCGAACGCGACACTGATCCGCCCCCGGAGCGACTCAACGCCTAGGGCCTGCTGCGACACCGAAACAATTTTGCCTGGAAATCGCCTCGATCTAGGCGTGTACGTCCGTGCGTTAGCGCAAGCTTGGGGTTAATCAGCTAAACCTCAGCGACCTAACGCCGCGCCTTGCCGCTGTAACGTTCCATGAACGCGTCGGACGTGGCATGGTGATTGGACAACCTTTGGAGGCGAAACTTGAGCGAAGAAACCGAGGGCCGACGCCCGAATCCCGTCGATCTGCACGTCGGTGGCCGTGTCCGGATGCGTCGCAAGCTTTTGGGCGTCAGCCAGGAACAACTGGCCGACTCGCTGGGCCTGACCTTCCAGCAGGTGCAGAAGTACGAGCGTGGCGCCAACCGCGTCAGCGCCTCCAAGCTGTATGAAATCGCCAAGACCCTACAGGTCCCGGTGTCGTTCTTCTTCGACGGCCTGGCCGATCCGATGGACGGTTCCGACGGCGACGAGATCGGCCAACAGGCCGAGCGCATCGTGCAGGAATTCCTGACCACCCCCGAGGGTCTGGAACTGGCCGAAGTGTTCCCGAAGATCGGCCGCGGCCGCGTGCGTCGTCAGGTCCTCGACCTGGTCCGCGCCATGGCTGAAGAAGCCGCCCGCACCGAAAACGCCGCCGCTTAAGTCGGCGACACAGTGATCTAGTCCGTTCGGGCCCCGGCGATCCCCCTCGCCGGGGCCCGATCGCGTTCAGGGGATCAGCTGGCCGAAACCCGGCGCTGGCTGGCTTGCCAGATGCGCTTGGCCGTCTGCAGCGCGGCGGGGGCCAGGCCCCGCAGGTCGTGGCTGCGAAGGGTCTTGAGGCCGAATTCGCGGTCCTTCTGCCAGACCACCTTCACGTCGTGGGCGTAGCCGGTGACCAGGTCGACCAGCTGGACGCTGGCCGGCGGGGTCGCGCTCGACAGCATCTGGATGCGCAGGCCCGTGTCGGACTGGTCGCGCACGACGCAGTCCCACGCGAAGGCGCCGCAGAGCACCTTCCCGGGATGTTGCATCGCGGTGCGGGGACCGGCGCGCCGGTCGAGAGCCCCGTCAGAACCAAACTTCGACATGCCCCTAACAACGCGCGGCGACGTTAATCGGTGGTGCAGCGGGACGGTTTATTTGCCGCTGACCACGCCGCGGTGCCTGGTTATCCCCGCAAAAGCGCCCTGACGGAACTCGTGGCGAACACGGTTATTTAGCCAGTAACCCGCTTTCCGCTATGATGCGCCCAGGCTGGCGCAGACCGGCCGCCCGAGGAAACCAGAAGGACTGCCCGATGACCCACGGCGTGGCGCTGTTGGCCGACGTGAACGGCCGCGACCTGATTGTCGCCGTTGCCCGGCCAGGCGACGCGCCCGGCGAGCATCGCGTCCTGCCCGGCTCCACGCCGCTGGAGCTGGAGGCCGGCCTCAAATCGGTTCTGGCCGAACTGGGTCCGGACGCGCTGGTCGGCGCCGCGATCAGCGCCGCCGGCCCCGAGATCGACGGAACGATCCTCGTGACCAGCACGGACCTCAGCCTTTCCCTGACCTGGCTGCGCAGCGTCCTGCGCACGCCGCGGGTATATCTGGTCAACGACTTCACCGCCTGCGCCATGGGCGCGCCCATGGTCGCCGAGGCGGAGCTGAGCGTGATCCATCCGGGCAAGGCCGCGCGCAACGCCGCCATCGCCGTGCTCGGGCCCAACCTCGGCCTGGGGGTGGCGGGCCTTGTTCCGCTGCGGGGCGACGGCTGGCTGGCGGTGCCCAGCGAGGGCGGCCACATGGACTTCTGTCCGGTCGAGGCCCGCGAGGCCCCGATCTTCTCGGCCGTCCGCGCCCGACGCGGCGAGGTCTCCGCCGAACGCCTGCTGTCCAAGGAAGGCCTCAGCGACATCCACTGCGCGCTGGTCGGCGACGGGGATCCTCTCGTCGCGCCCGAAAATGACAACGTTATCATCGAGCGGGCGCGGGCGGGCGACGCCAAGGCCCTGGAGGCGATCTCGATCTTCAGCGGCCTGTTGGGCGGCTTCGCCGGCGACATGGCCCTGCTGTTCGCGGCCCGAGGCGGAGTGTTCCTCTGCAGCCCGCTGCTGGAGTCGATCAACGGCCTGCTGGACCTTGAAGCCTTCGCGCGCCGCTACCGGGCCAAGGGGCGGATGAGCTACTACTTGGCCGACGTGCCGGTGTTCCGCATGCCCGGCCGCCCGGCCCTGCTGGGCCTGTCCAGCCTGTTCAGCCCCAGCGACATGCACTACGCCGCCTCGGACGTGAAGTTCCTCGACTGCTAGGCAGGGATGGGGACACGCGCATGCGCATGTCCCCAGCGAGACCTATTTCTCGGCTTCGACCTTGAGGTTGGCCAGGCCGGCCTCGAAGTCCTTGCCGAGCGTCTTGTCCATGTTGAAGACCACGTCCATCACCTTGAATACGAAGGGCGACGGGCCTTCCATGGCCCAGGTGACGCGGGTGGCGTCGCCCTCGGGGACCAGGGTGAAGATCGCCTTGTTGTGGGCCTCGAACGGCTTGGAGAAGTCCAGGTTGATGACCAGTTTCGACGGCGCGGCGACCTCGACGATCTCCATGCGGCCCGCCCCGGCCTTGCCGTTTCCGCTCCAGGCATAGGTCGAACCGACCCCGCTGGCCGGACCGCCATAGGTGCGGCTCATGGCCGGATCGAGCTTCTCGTAAGGCGACCAGGCGCCCCACCTATGGAAGCCGTCGAGCAGGGCGTAGATCTTTTCCGGCGGCGCCTTGATCACGATGGAGCGGGCGGCGCGGAAGTGATTGGGCTTGGTCGCCGCCAAGCCCAGCAGGGCGACGATCGCGACGACGACGACGATGGCGATGATCTTGAGCATGGTTGTCCCCTCCTTGTTTTTGTAGGCGGAACCGGCCGCCTCCTCGGCCGCCGGCTCCATCCGATCCGGCGTCAGGCCTTGGGCGTGGTGGCGATCGACCACGAGAACCCGTAGGGGTCCTTCAGCTGGCCGTAGCGGTCGCCCCAGAACATCAGTTGCACCGGCAAGGTCACCTCGCAACCGGCCGCGACCGCCCGCTCGAACCACTTGTCCACGTCGTCGACCTGCAGGTGCAGGGTGAAGGCGGCGGGCTTTTCCTCGGGGTAGCCGTGCTCGGGATAGAAGTCGCTGAGCATCAGCGAATTGCCGTTGATCAGCAGATGGATGTGCATCGTCCGGCCCTTCTCGTCGGGCGGCATGCGGTAGAGGTCCTGGGCGCCGAAGGCCTTGGCGTAGAAGTCGGCCGCCTGGCCGGCGTTGCTCGGCGACAGATAGGGCACGATGCCGCCGGAGACGGGCGGCAGCGCGGGCGGCTGCTGTTGGGCGTCGGTCATGGTGATGCTCTCCTGGCTACGGGGTTTGGTCAGGGCTTCAGGTCGATGGCGGCTTTGAAGCTGCCATCCATCAGGAACGGTACGGACTCGTGGGTGTGGACGATCTTCCAGGCCCCGCCGCGCTCGCGCAGGCCCAGGGTGCAGCGGAACCACAGATCGACCACCTCGCCGTCCGTCTTGGTCCCGGACATGTGGGCCAGGCCGTGAGCAAAGGCCACGTCGTCCGCGGCGGCGATCGCGAGGTCGGCCAGATCGTAGCCGATGGGGCTCGACCATGTGTCGAACCAGGCCTGCAAGCCCCCACCGTCTTCGGTCGCCACAAGCGGGGGCGCCAGGGAGTAGACGACCAGGTCATCGGCCAGGCAGGCCGCCACGCCCTTGGCGTCCTTGTCGTGCAAGCCTTGCGTCCAGGCGTCGATCGCGCGGCGGATCGCGACCTCGTCGGCGGCGATGTTGGGCATGTCGGTCTCCCGTTCCACGGTTCGACCAAAGGACGCACGTCGCGTCGCCGACCCGACAGTCGTCGCGAACTTTTTTTCGACGGCTAACCGCCCGTCCCCTCCTTCAGCAACCGGTCCAGGTGCAGGCGGATGTGGGCGGCCTCGGCGGCGGTGTTGGCCAGGGCGATGGCCTGGTCGAAGGCCACGCGCGCCTCGTCCCGCCGCCCCAGCTGGAACAGCAGCCCGCCCCTCAGGCCGAAGAAGTGGAAGTAGCCCGACAGCTTGGGCGCCAGGGGCTCGATCATCTCCAGCGCCGCCTCGGGTCCGGCCACCTTCGACACCGCCACGGCGCGGTTCAGGGTGACCACCGGCGACGGGGCCACTTGCTCCAGGTCGCCGTACAGCAGGTCGATCCGCGTCCAGTTGGTGTCCTCGGCGCGTTCGGCGCGGTCGTGCTCGGCGGCGATGGCGGCCTGCACCAGATAGGGCCCGGGCCGGCGATGGCGCACGGCCTTGTCGATCAGGGCCAGGCCCTCGGCGATCATCCGCGGATTCCACAGCGAGCGCTCCTGGTCCTCCAGCAGCACCACCGCCCCGTCGGCGTCGAACCGGGCCGGAGCGCGGGCGTGCTGCAGCAGAAGCAGGGCGGTCAGGCCCATGATCTCCGGCTCGCTGGGGAACAGGCGCAGCAGCAGGCGCGCCAGGCGGATGGCCTCGTCGCACAGTGAGCCACGGGTCAGCAGTTCCTTGCCGCCGGCCGAATAGCCTTCGTTGAAGACCAGGTAGACCATGGCCGCCACGGTGTTCAGGCGCTCGGCCCGCTCCTCGACGCCCGGCGCGCCGAACGGCACGTCGGCCGCCCCGATCCGGGCCTTGGCGCGGGTGATCCGCTGCTCCATCGCCGACTCGCCGACCAGGAAGGCGCGGGCGATCTGGCGCACCGACAGACCCGAGACGATGCGCAGCGCCACCGCCACCTGCTGGGTGGCCGGCAGGTCCGGGTGGCAGCAGATGAACAGCAGCCGCAGCACGTCGTCGCGATAGTGCTCGCCGTCCAGCCGGTCGACGAGGGCGGCCTCGGCGTCCTCCAGGTCGGAGATCAGCTCTTCCGGCGGCAGCGGGGCCGACTTGCTCTGCTTGCGCACCCCGTCCAGGGCGGCGTTGCGACCGACCAGGATCAGCCAGGCGGTCGGGTCGCGCGGCGGTCCGTTCTTGGGCCAGGCCTTCAGGGCCCGCAGGCAGGCGTCCTGGAAGGCCTCCTCGGCGGTGTCCAGGTCGCGGAAGTAGCGCAGCAGGGCCGCGACGGCCTGGGGCCGGGCCGCGGTCAGGGCGGCGTCGATCCAGGCCGCGTCTATATTGGCGATGGTCATGCTCCCGCCCCTCCTGCGTTGGCTCTCGTCCCGCGCGCCTCGGTCAGATGGCCGGGACGATAGACGGCCAGCGGACGGATCTCATAGGCGCCCCGGTCGGGATTGGCCGCGGCCAGGTCGTGCGCCACCTCGATCGCCGCCTCCAGGTCCCCGCAATCGACGACGTAGAATCCCAGGAGCTGCTCCTTGGTCTCGGCGAACGGCCCGTCGATCACCAGGTGCTCGCGGCCCTTCCGCAGGGTGACGGCTGCCGTGGTCGGCAACAGGCGAGCCACCGCGCCCAGCCGGTCGGCGGCGGCCAGGCCGGCCTCGACCGTACCGAGTCGCGCCATGACCACGGCGTCTTCCGCCGGGGTCCAGGCGCCGACCGCGTCCTCGAAGTTGTAGCAAAGAATGGCATAGAGCATCGGGCTGCGCACCTTGTCGTAGCCAGGACGATCAGGAAGCCCACAATCCGACACCAAGGCCGTGAAAAATCAGGCCGCATGGTTTCTCGTATGGTGAAGGAGCCCTATTTTCGCCAACGCGTTCATCGACGGTCGGGCCGCCGACACAAAACCATAAAGACAAGACGGCAAAGGGAGGAGGCGCTCGTAGCCAGGAGCCGTTCGCGTGACTATGTGGATTTCGACGTTCTTCATCGTGTTCCTGCTCGGCATGCTGGCCTGGCCGAGCGTGGCCCCGCGCATCGACTCGATACGCCGCCGTCGTCGCTCCTCCGAGCGTCGCCGCAGGAGCTACTTCCAGGACTGACCGCGAAAGACCGTGCCGACAGCAAGCCAATTCCTTGAGCATGTTCGACGAAATTTCAGGCAACCGCCCAACATCTAACCACGCCTTGAAAAACCATCGCAGGAAGCGGGAACCCTAAGCTTCAAGTTTCGTTGACCCTCGAGATCAACCACAGGACGCATGGTTCAGTGCCCAGTACCCCAGCGCCCTGCACCCCGGTTTTCAGGCGCAAACCGCGTTCACTTTCGACCTGGTCGCGAATCTTCGCCAAAGCCCCTGTCTATCTGACCTATGTCCGCGAACGGCCGGCCTGGCTGCTGTTCATGATCTTCGGGCGCCTGGCGCCGATCAGGCGGGTCGAACGCTTCCTTCGCGGGGCAAAACCCAGTCCGCTCGCCGTCAATCCCAGCGCCAGGATCGCACTGGACGATCCGTCGGCCGTGATCCCGAACCTGGTCCGCGACGGCGTCGCCGAAGGGTTTCGGCTGAAACCTGAGGACCGCGCGGAAATCCTCGATTTCGCCCTCACCCATCCCTGCTTCGAGCGCGACGGCGCCCGGGCCGGCTTCCTCCCCGGCGACATCGCCGCCGTCAACGCCGGCCGCGATCACGACGTGGTCGCCGCCTATTATTTCGACACCGTCCTGCGCTGCCCGGCCATCTCGGACCTGGCCGGCGATCCCTTGCTGCGCGAAATCGCCGACAGCTACCTGGGCAAGCGGGCGGAACACATCCGCACACGCCTGTGGTGGAGCTTTCCCGGCGAAAGGATCAAGGCTTCCGACCTGCACGCGGCCGCCCAGGACAGCTTCCATTTCGACATGAACGACTGGCAGACCCTGAAGTTCTTCTTCTACATCACGCCCGTCACCGAGCGATCCGGCCCGCACAAATACGTCAGCGGCAGCCACGACCGGCGCGCGCTGCGACACCAGTTCACCCTGGTCCTGGCGCACGACGGACATGACGTGCTCAAGCACTACGGAGCTGCGAACCTGAAGAGCGTGGTCGGAGACGCAGGCTCCGGCTTCGCCGAGGACCCCTACGTCTTCCATACCGGCACGCGATGCCTGGACGCGCCGAGGCTGATCCTGGAACTGGAATACGGCCCCTCGCCGTCCAGCCCCAGCTACAAGTTCGGCATGCGGCGGTAGGAAACGCCTCTCGGATCGCAGGAAAGCCCCTCACGCATCGACAGCTTCGGTCGGCGCGACAACGCTTTCCACGTTCCGAAATTATGTCGCGGCAAAGGTGTTTGAGCGGGCTGTCATGAAGAAGGACGGCGCACAACTGTCGATCGTAATTGCGAAGACCAGCGGGCAGGCGTATCCACGCAACGTTATTCCGCCATCCGCTCCAAGGGGCTTCTCCCGTGACCGAGTCTGTTTTGCAAGCCAACGATGAAGCTCAAGTCGAGGGCGGACCGCCCTCCGGAGCTGAAGCGGCCTCCGAAGAAAACCTCTTCGCGGGACGTCGCCCGGCCGCGATCTACAATCGCATCCTGAGCGGCACCCCGCTGGTGCTGATGCTCGAACACGGCACCATGGTCGACAACTCGGTGATCGACGCCAGTTGGTGGGAAGACGACATCATCCAGGCGCTTCGCCAGCAGGTTAAGGACTACGGCAAGGACCGTCCCAAGTACTTCCTCGACGTCGGCGCCTATTGGGGCCTGTATGCCCTGCTGTTCGCAAAGACGGGCGGTTTCAAGCAGATCCACGCGTTCGAAAGCGATCCCTACAACTACGCTCAACTTCAGGCGAACCTGTTCCTGAACAAGGCCGCGTACGACGTTCAGGCCCACAACGCCGTGGTCTCCGGGCGCGTCGCCGATTGGTCGATGCTGCGCAGCCTGGACCATCCGGGCGGCAACCGGGCCGGCGTCGGCATCCTGGGCGAAGCCACCTCCGCCGACAGCAGCTGCGTCATGCGCTCGGTGGTCCTCGACCACCTGTTCACCGACGTCTCAGACAGCTTCGTGGCGATGAAGATCGACGTCGAAGGTCACGAACTCAACGTGATCGAAGGCATGCGCGGCCTGGTGTCCCGCAACGACGTGCTCGTGCAGTGCGAAACCTTCGACGGCATGAGCGACATGACCGATGCGCTGATGGCCGGCATGGGCATGAAGCGCTTCAACCGCATGGATAACGACAGCTACTTCAAGAACTACTAGGGGGTGTGCGCCCGGGCGGAAGCCTGGGCGAAGGCCTGGCCGGAGGATTGCGCACCGCGTCGCGGCCCTGGGCAGGGCCACGGTCCTCGGCGTCCCGCGCCAAGCGACAATTTCGGCGCGCGTGGCTCCCCGAACGACGGGAGACCGCGCTCAGACCGGTGCTTCCGGTCGACGACGCCCCTTCAACTTGAGATTTAAGCCGGTCACCACTCGCGCGAGCACGGCGCGGCCGTCAAGCGTGAAGGTTGCGCCCATGGTCAAGTTCGCGCAGTGTGACTGGAAAATGAGGGGGGTCTCATGAATCCGTTGGACGCTGCGCGCCCGGCTATCGGTCGGTCGTTTCCGCGGGGCTGGAAGCAAACAGCTCGGCCGCGCGGGTGTATCCTCACGACGAGACGCTGCGCGAGGCCTCTGATGCGGCTGTGCATCAGCGACGAGCCCAGCCGCCGAGCCCCGCTTCATCGGTTCAGTCCAAAATATCGGGATTGGCCGGGTCGATCCGTAGCCTGATCGCCCGGCTGCTGTCGCCCGCGCGCGACAACCGCCATCCTGACACGGCCGAAGCCGTGCCGTGCCCGATCTGCAAAGGCGAGATGGAGCGCGGATCGGAAACCTGCCCCGACTGCACGATGCTGATCTGGTAGAAGCCGCCAAACCGCGAGCGGGTTTGAGGTGGTGGCTGGGGGCGGGATCGAACCGCCGACCTGTGGGTTATGAATCCACCGCTCTAACCATCTGAGCTACCCAGCCGCACGAAGCGGAGGCGGGCTTATAAGCGCAAAGCGGGGGCGGCTTCAAGCCCGTCCGAGCATCAGATTTAGCACCGCGTCCAGACGCCGCTGCAGGCTTTGCGGACCATAGTCGGCCAGGACCTTGGCGCGGGCCGCCGCGCCCAGGGCGCGGGCCTTTCGAGGGGCCGCGATCACGCCGGCCAGGGCCCGGGCCAGGGCGGCCGGGTCGCCGGGCGGGACCAGGACGCCGTCGGCGTCGTCCGCGATCATCTCCACCGGCCCCGGAATCGCGGCCGACACCGCCGGCAGGCCGACGGCCATGGCCTCCAGCAGCACCAGCGGAAAGCCCTCCTGGTACGAAGGAAAGGCGAAGACGTCGCCGGTCGCCAGGAAGGCCGAGGCGTCCCGCCAGCCGACCAGGCGCACTCGATCCTGCAGTCCGTGCTGGGCGATCAGGCCTTCCAGCTTGGCGCGCTCGTCGCCCTCGCCGGCGATCTCGCAGTCGAAGGCCTGGTCCTGGTCGCGCAGCAGGGCCAGGGCGGCGATCAGCACGTCGAAGCCCTTCTTGGGGTGCAGGCGGCCGGCGGCGACGATGCGCGGCGGGCGAGCGGCATCACTGAACGGCTCAGCCAGGACGGTCGGGGGCTTCACGGCGTTGGGCACGAAGTGCACGCGCTGCGCTGGCACGCCGCGCTCCAGCGCCAGGTCGGCCAGATGCCGGCCGACGCAGACATAGTGGGTGCGGCCAAAGCGGGGGCTGGACGTCTCGACGTCGAAGGCCGGCTTGTGCACGCAGATCGCCAGCACGGCCTTGGGCGGCGCGACCTTGGCCATAAGGCGCGCCGGCCTCTGGCCGTGACTGAGGATCAAGTCGGGCGCGGTCGCCCGGACCAGCTTGCGGGCGGCGCCCAGCGTGACCGGGTCCCAGTCGGTATAGGCCGGCATGGTCGCCAGCGGCGGGACGCGGCCGCTCTGCTGGGCCGCCACCTTGCCGCCGGCCCGCGCCACGCCCGTCGCCTGGCCGCCATGCGCGGCGGCGTAGGCTTCCAGGATCGGCTGGTAGTCGAGGAACACCTGCTCCAGGCCGCCCAGGCCCTTGCCCAACATGGCGTGCAGGATGGCGGTCAAGGCGGGCTCCCGAAAAACAAGGCCGGACCTTCGTCGGCGGGACCCCGCAAGTCAACGACGCTCCCGTTTCGGTCAAGCCTGGGATGACAACGGCGCGTTGCGATGACAACGTAGTCACCTGACCAATCGTCGCCCCTCGCCAGGACAGTTCCCCATGCGTCTTCGCCAACTCGCCCTCGCCGCGCTGGTCCTGTCGGCGTGCGCGCCCGCCAACACCGTGCAGGCCACGCCCAATCCGCCGGTCGAGACCGGTCCGCCCAACGCTCCCGACCAGAAGCCCGCCTTCCCGCAGCAGACCCGCGCGCCGGAGGAGAAGCTGGGCGTGGCTTATCAGGTCGAGACCCTGGCCACCGGCCTGGACCACCCCTGGGGCCTGGCCTTCCTGCCCGACGGCTCCAAGCTGGTCACCGAGCGGGCCGGCCGCCTGCGGATCCTGGGGACCGACGGCAAGCTGTCGCCCGCCGTCGCCGGCCTGCCGGCGGTATTCGCCGAGGGCCAGGGCGGCCTGCTGGACGTGGCGCTGGACCCCGACTACGCCAAGAACGGCCTGATCTACTGGACCTATGCCGAGCCCCGAGACGGCGGCAACGGCACGACCGCGGCCCGCGCCAAGCTGGTGACCGGCGCCGCGCCGAAGCTGGAGAACGTCCAGGTGATCTGGCGGCAGCTGCCGACCATGGACTCGCCCCTGCACTTCGGCGGTCGCCTGGCCTTCTCCCGCGACGGGGCGCTGTTCGTCACCACCGGCGAGCGCTCGATCCTCCCCGGCCGGATGCAGGCCCAGAAGCTGGACGCGGCCCTGGGCAAGGTGATCCGCATCCGCCCCGACGGCTCGATCCCGGCCGACAATCCCTATGTCGGCAACCCGCAGGCCAAGCCGGAGATCTGGTCCAAGGGCCACCGCAACCTGCAGGGCGCGACGATCAATCCCTGGACCGGCGAGCTGTGGACCGTCGAACACGGCGCCAAGGGCGGCGACGAGATCAACACCCCCAAGGCCGGCAAGGACTACGGCTGGCCGACCATCACCTACGGCGAGGACTATTCGGGCAAGCCGATCGGCGACGGCATCACCCAGCACGAGGGCATGGAGCAGCCGCTCTATTACTGGGACCCGGTGATCGCCCCCTCGGGCCTGGCGTTCTACAACGCCGAGCTGTTCCCCGCCTGGAAGGGCAGCCTGTTCGTCGGCGGGCTCAAGGGCTACCTGGTGCGGCTGACGCTGAAGGACAAGCAGGTGGTCGGCGAGGAGCGCCTGTTGTCGGACCTGAACTTCCGGATCCGCGACGTGAAGGTCGGTCCGGACGGGGCGCTTTACCTGGTGACGGACGAGGATGACGGGCGGGTGTTGCGGGTCGTTCCGAAGGTCTAGGCGGCGAACACCTGCCCCCTACGGGCCTTCGGCCGTCTTCCCCCAAAGGGGGAAGAGGATCCGCAGCGAAGCGCGTCTCCTCCGCCCCCTATGGGGGCGGACAGACCGCGAAGCGGTCAGGTGGGGGCAAGTGGGTGAGCCACGCCCCTACTTCGGCTTGCCCTTCCGCGCCTCCCACAGGCTCGCGGCCACGGACGGCTTGCCCTTCAGCAGGGTCGCGGCGGCCATGCCGGCCATGAACGACGCCGTCGGGTGGGCCTGCATCATGGTCAGGACCCGCTGGTCCAGCGGCGGCTGGCGGGTGCGGGCCAGATGCTTCTTGTGCAGCAGCGCCCAGATGGTGACGACCACCGCCGCGGTGACCGCCACGATCGTGTAGGCCCAGGCCGAGCCGACCCACTGGGTCAGGAACGCGAACACCGCCATTGCCCCGGCCACGGCGGCGATCGCCGCGGCCATGATCAGCCCCGCCCCGGCCATCAACCGAGAAATCAGCCTGTCGATGAAATCGTCCAGCATCGCGCACTCCTGAAAAGCCAAGATTGCAACGCGCGAAGAGGGAGTTGGTGGCAAGCCCTTACGCCGTCAGGCGCGAAGCGACCTCTTCGCCGATCGCCAGCGAGCTGGTCAGGCCCGGGCTCTCGATGCCGAACAGCGCCATCAGGCCTTCCAGCCCGTGGGTCTCGACGCCGCTCAGCTGGAAGTCGGGCTGGGGTTCGTCCGGCCCGTGGATCTTGGGCCGTATCCCGGCGTAGTCGGGGACCAGCAGGTCCTCAGGCACGTCCGGCCAGAACTTGCGGATATAGGCGGCGAAGGCGGCGGCCTTGGCGGGATCGACCGAATAGTCGGGGGCCGGGACATATTCCAGGTCGGGCCCGAACACCGCCTGGCCGCCCAGGTCGTTGCGATAGTGGGTGCCCAGGGCCCCATGGATCGGCGGCGGATAGATCAGCCGCTGGAACGGCGCCTTGGCCGCCAGCCGGAAGTAGACGCCCTTGCCATAGTGGGCCGCGGGAATCTGATCGGCGGGAAAGCCCTCGATGGTCGCGGCCACGGCCTGGGCCGAGAGCCCGGGCGCGGTGACCAGCAGGCGGCAGGTCAGGCTGGCCGCCTCGGCCCCGCCGATCCGCACGGTGAAGCCGCCGCCGGCCAGGGGCGTCGCGCCCTCGAACGGAGTGTTGACCACCACCGCCCCGCCGGCCGCCTCGATCTCGCCCTGCAGGGCCAGCATGTAGTCGTGGCTGGCGAATACGCCGCTCTCGGGCGACAGCAGGGCCGTGTGGGCGTTCAACCCCGGCTCCAGCGCGCGGGCCTGGGCGCCGGTCAGGTGCTCCATGCCCTCGACGTCGTTGTCCAGGGCCTGCTGGAAGATCGCCTCCAGCTGCGGGATCTCGCTTTCGCTGGTGGCCACCACCAGCTTGCCGCACTTCTTGTAGTCGACGTGGTGCTTGTCGAGGAATGCGTAGAGCAGCCGCCGACCCTGGACGCAGAACCGCGCCTTCAGCGAGCCGGTCGGATAGTAGAGCCCGCCGTGGATCACCTCGGAATTGCGCGACGACACGCCCTGGCCGATGTGCCCCTCGCCTTCAAGCACGGCGACGATCAAGCCCCGCTGGGACAGGGCGTAGCCGCAGGCCAGGCCCACGGCGCCGGCGCCCACCACGACGGCGTCGAAATCGAACTCTTGGGTCATTGGGAGATCACCAGCCGCCGCTTCACCCGCGTGACGCATCCAGGCGCTGCTTCACACCGGCGCGGAGTTCGGCGAAGGCGCTGTCGGCATCCACGCGATCCTTGGGATCAACCGTTTCGGCCTCGAGTTCGTCGAGGATGCGCTCGAGCTTTTCGGGCCCGCCCATGATCTCGACGGCGCGGCGATAGTTGAGGTCCGCCAGTTCGGCGGCCACCGCTTCGTCCAGCGACGAGAATTCGCCACGCGCCACGCGCTCTCCGAGATCGAAAGCGTCCTCGGGCCTGAGGGTCACCACAACGGGCTTTGGCGGAACCGGCTTACTCATGCGGTCAGCCTAGCACGGCTCCACGAAGGCGCCAGACGCTGGTCCCAGCCGAAGCCAGCTTGGCACGGGCCTTCATTGCCCTTTTTCGAGAGCTGTGAAACCTTACCCGACAAGGTTGAGGACGCGCCGCTCATCAAGCCGGCGTCCCAGGGAAGGGCATCATGAACTTCGGCGCTGCGCTCGACGTCGCGGTCGGACTGATCTTCGTCTATCTGCTGGTCAGCCTGTTCGTCACCGCTCTGAACGAATACGTCTCCAGCTTCCTCAACAAGCGCAGCGAGTACCTGCTGTCGCGGGTGCAGAGCCTGCTGGGCGGCGACGGCTCGGAGAAGAAGACCGGCGAGTGGTCGCCCGAGATGTGCTCGGTGTGGAACCACCCCCTGATCAGCGCCCTGAAATCCCACCAGACGGCCGAGGACCACTGCACCAAGCGCGGGGCGCTGCTGAAGAACGCGCCGTCCTACATTCCCGGCAAGACCTTCGCCGTGGCCCTGACCGAGACGCTGAAGCCCTCGGAGACCGCGCACCTGACCTTCACCCAGCTGAAGACGGCCATTTCCGGCATCGAGAACAACGAGGCCTTGAAAAAGGCCCTGCTGCCGATGGTCGACGAGGCCGAGGGCAAGGTCGAGGTGTTCCAGCAGAACGTGGCGACCTGGTTCGACGGGGCCATGGACCGCACCAGCGGGGCCTACAAGCGCTGGATCCATCGGCTGACCTTCTGGGCCGGCTTCGCGGTGGCGGTGGCCTTCAACGTCAATTCGCTGCAGCTGATCGACAACCTGTGGCGCGACCCGGTGGCCCGCGCCGGCCTGGTGGCCCAGGCCTCGGTGACGGCCAAGGGCGCCGACGACGTGCGCGGCGCCCAGGCCCAGCTGACCGCGCCCGCGCCGGCCGCGTCGGCCGGAGACGACGCCGCGATCCCGGACCCGACGGCCGAATGCGCCTGCGACGGCAACCAGAACGCCGCCGACCTGGCCCAGGACCTGCCCTTGCCGATCGGCTGGAGCCAGGAGGGGCTCTGCGCCCTGGTCCACGAGCCGCTGTCGTCCCTGCCCCCCAGCAAGCGGCCGCACACCACCTGCGCGACGCCCTATCGCAGCGCCTGGAGCGCGACGGTGAAGATCTTCCTGACCCTGCTGGGCCTGGCCATCACCGGCCTGGCGGTCTCGCTGGGCTCACCGTTCTGGTTCGGCATCCTGCAGTCGGTGACCAACATCCGCGCGACGGGGATCAAGCCCGACCGCGCGGATGGGACGGTGCAGAAGTAAGCGTCCCTACCCCTCCCACTGGCTCCACAGGGTCGCGGCCTGGGCCTTGGCCTTGACCACCGAGGCGTCCTTGACGTGGCCGTAGCCGCGGATTTCCTGCGGGATCGCCGCGATGCGGGCCGCCAGCGGCAGGCGCTCGGCGGTCAGGCCGCCGGCCAGGCGGTCCAGGGTGGTCTCGTAGTCGGCCATCAGGCCGCGCTCCATGCGGCGCTCTTCCGTATTGCCGAACACGTCCAGCGGACCGCCGCGCAGGCCCTTCATCTTGGCCATCACGGGGAAGGCGTAGTCGAGCATCCAGCCGCCGAAGGCCATCTTGCGCGGCGTGCCGTCCTTGTTCTTGGCGCCGATGATCGGCGGGGCCAGCCAGACCTTGGCCTTGCCGCCCTTGAAGGTCCCGGCCAGCTCGGCCGCGAAACGGCCATCGGTATAGAGCCGGGCGACCTCGTACTCGTCCTTGTAGGCCATCAGCTTGTAGAGATTGACGGCCGCCGCGCGGGTCAGGGCTTCCCCTCCGCCGTTGGCCGCCTCCGCCGCCGCGACCTTCTCGATCCGGGCCAGGTAGCGCTTGGCGTAGGCCTCGTTCTGATAGGCCGTCAGGTCGGCGGCGCGCTTGGCGATCAGGTCGTCCAGCGGCATCGTCTCCGGCGTCGGCACGTCGGCGTCGCGGGGACCCATCGAGGCCGGATCGTGCGCCACCCGGCGGCCCAGCTCGAAGGCGGCCAGGTTGGCGTCGTAGTCCACGCCGTTCAGCTTGATCGCCCGATAGACCGCGCGGCTGGACAGCGGGATAACGCCGCGCTGCCAGGCGAAGCCCACCATGATCATGTTGGCGAAGATGGCGTCGCCGAAGTGGGTCTCGGCCAGGTGCTGGGCCGGGCAGGCGTCGAAGCTCTTGGTCGCGCCCTTGATCCGCCGGGCCATGGCGCTCGAGTCGAAGCGCACGTCGCGGCTGGTGACGAAGTCGGCCGTCGGGGCGAAGTCGCTGTTGCCGAAGGCGCTGGTGCGGTCCTTGGCGTACAGCGACAGGCCTTCCGGCGAAGCGGCCACCAGCATGTCGCAGGCGATCAGCACGTCGGCGCTGGCGGCGGGCACGCGGCCGCCGACCACGGTCTCCTCGGTCTCGCCGATCTTGACGTGGCTGAACACCGAGCCGCCCTTCTGGGCCAGACCGGTCATGTCGACCACGCTGCCGGCCCGGCCGTCGACGTGGGCGGCCATGGCCAGGATCGAGGCCACGGTCGTGACGCCCGTGCCGCCGACGCCGGTGAAGATGATCCGGCGCACGCCGTGGAAGTCGCCGAACACCGGCAGGGGCGTGGAGTCGGCGGTCAAGGCCGGGGCCTTCTTGGCCTTGGCGCCTTCCGCGCCTTCCAGAGTGATGAACGACGGGCAGAAGCCGTCGACGCAGCTGTAGTCCTGGTTACAGGACGACTGGTTGATCTTGCGCTTGCGGCCGAACTCGGTGTTCAGCGGCTCGACCGACACGCAGTTGGACTTGATCGAGCAGTCGCCGCAGCCCTCGCAGACCAGCGGGTTGATGAAGACGCGCTTGGTGGCCTTGGCCATGGTGCCGCGCTTGCGGCGGCGACGCTTTTCGGTGGCGCAGGTCTGGTCGTAGAGCAGCACCGTGGTGCCGGCCGTGTCGCGCAGCATCTTCTGCACGGTCATCAGTTCCGAGCGCGGGAAGACCTCGACGCCGGGGGCCAGGTCGGTGACGCCCTGGTAGCGCTTCAGCTCGTCGACCACGATCACCGTCTTGGCCACGCCTTCGCTGGCCAGCTGGCGGGTGATCTGGGCCGGGGTGAAGCCGCTCTCGGCGCGCTGGCCGCCGGTCATGGCGACGGCGTCGTTGAACAGCAGCTTGTAGGTGATGTTGGCCCCGGCTGCGATCGCCGCCCGGATCGCCAGCGAGCCGGAGTGGTTGTAGGTGCCGTCGCCCAGGTTCTGGAAGACGTGCTTCTCGGTGGTGAACGGCGCCGCGCCCACCCAGGTCAGCCCCTCGCCGCCCATGTGGGTGTTGAGGTCGGTCATCGGGTCGTTGAAGCCGGCCATGTAGTGGCAGCCGATGCCGGCCAGGGCGCGCGAGCCTTCCGGCAGCTTGGTCGAGATGTTGTGCGGGCAGCCCGAGCAGAAGAACGGCTTGCGGGCCTGGTCGGCGGCCAGGCTGACGGCGGCGACGCCGGCGGCCGAGACGCGGTTCAGATAGGCTTGGGCCCGCTCCATGTGCGGGCCTTGCGGCAGGCGGTCATAGACGGCCAGGGCGATTTCGGCCACCGACAGCGAACCCAGCTCCGACAGCAGCGGATGGCCGTGTTCGTCCAGCTTGCCGATGATGCGCGGCCTCGCATGCGCGGGCAGGTCATAAAGGGCGGCCCGGGCCTGCGGTTCGATCAGGCCGCGCTTGTGCTCGATGACCATCAGGGTTTCGAGGCCGGCGGCGAAGGCGCGGATGCCCAGGGGCTCCAGCGGCCAGGGCATGCCGACCTTGTAGATCGAGACGCCCAGGTCGGCGGCCTCCTCCAGGCTCATGCCCATGGCGGTGAAGGCTTCCAGCACATCCTTGTAGGCCTGGCCCTGGCAGACGATGCCCAGGCGCGCCTTGCCGACGCGGACGTGCGAGGCGCCCAGCACCACGCGGTCGATGCCGTTGGCCCGGGCGAAGGCCAGGGCGGCGGGGATCTTGTGCAGGCGGAGCCGGCGCTCCTTCTCCATCGGCTGGTCCTTCAGCCGGATGCCCAGGCCGCCCGGCGGCACCGCGAACTCGGGGACCACCAGCTTGTGGCGGTCCAGCGAGACGTCGATGGTCACGCCGGAGTCCATGGTGTCGGCCAGGGCGATCATGCCGGTCCACAGGCCCGAGAAGCGCGACATGGAAATGCCCAGCAGGCCGTAGTCGAGCACTTCCTGGACGTCGGCCGGCGACAGCACCGGCATCTCGAAGTCCTGGAAGGCGAACTCCGACTGCGACGGCAGGGTCGAGCTCTTGCAGGCGTGGTCGTCGCCGGCCACCGCCAGCACGCCGCCGGTCGGGAAGCTGCCGGCGAAATTGGCGTGCTTGAAGACGTCGCCGGTGCGGTCGACGCCGGGCGCCTTGCCGTACCACATGCCGAAGACGCCGTCGTGAGTCGCGCCCGGGAACAGGTTGGCCTGCTGGCTGCCCCAGACCGCCGTGGCGGCCAGGTCCTCGTTCAGGCCTTCCTTGAAGACCACGTCGTGGGCGGTGAGCAGCTTGCTCATCCGCGCGGCCTGCTGGTCCAGCCCGCCTAGGGGCGAGCCGCGATAGCCGGAAAGGAAGCCGGCGGTGTTGAGTCCGGCGCGGGTGTCGAGACGCTTGCGATCGAGCAGGACTCGGATCAGCGCCTGCACGCCAGTGATGAATGCGCGGCCATCTTCGAGCAGATATTTGTCGTCAAGCGTGACTTCCGAGTGCCGCATAGCAAAAAAATTCCTCCCGGGTCTTCCTGCCCGCTCAGCAATATCTTATAGAAACGGGGAAATTGTTTGCCCAAGGTGTGCCCGACTCAAGGCCGCTTTGCGCAAGATCAACGCGCCAATCACCCTCTGGGGGGAGGAAATCTTGTCCGAACAACTCGACGCCGTGGATGCCAAGATCCTGGATCTCATCCAACACGACGCCGGACTGTCCGTCGCGGAGATCGCGGAGCGAGTCGGGCTGTCGTCCAGCCCGTGCTGGCGCCGGATCAAAAGGCTGGAGGACGCGGGCGTCATCCAGCGCCGCGTGACCATCCTCGATCGCGAAAAACTGGGCCTCGGCTTCGAGGTCTATTGCACCGCCAAGCTGTCGCTGCCGACCAAGGAAAACCTCGAGGTGTTCGAGCAAGCCGTGGGCAAGTGGGCCGAGGTCGTACAGTGCGCCACCGTGACCGGCGCCGCCGACTACGAGCTGCGCATCGTCACCCGCGACATGCGCGCCTTCGACGAGTTCCTGCGCGACAAGCTGCTGTCGCTGGGCCTGGTCAGCAACATCGAGAGCCGGATCGTCATCCGCGGCGTCAAGAACTCCACGGCCGTGCCGCTGGGTCTGGTCAGCCCGTATGTCAGCCCCTTGAGCTAAACTGCTGGACGGCAAGGCCCTTCAAGAAGTCCGCCAAGGCGCAAAGGCCTTCTTGGACGGAAAGACCTCGCCGCTCGAGACGGCGATAGCCCTATGCCGCCACCACGACGCCGCCGTCGAGCCCGAAGCATTGCGCGAAGCTCTGCTCGCGTTCGTCGCCGTCGCCAGCGAGACGGACGCCATCCCAGTCGGCGATCGGCGCGCATTCTGGCATCCGGACGTGCGCGAGAGGGAAGATCTCAAGCATGATGCGGCTCAAGCTTGGGCCTATCCGATCGTTGAAGAGGCCTGCACCCGGATTCTCGCGGTGAACGAAGCCGACGCCTCCCTCTAAGAACTGCGCCCGCCTCCTCCCTACAGCGCCGCGATCAGCCCAAAGGCCGGTCGCGGCGTTTGGCGTCTCACGCGCCAAACAATTAGTATTGACTAATGCATTAGCCATCGCTAATTGATCTGCCATGATCGAAGCCGCCGCCATAGACGCCGTCATGCGCGCCCTGGCCGACCCCACCCGGCGGGCCGTCTACGAGCGGATCGTGCGTTCCGAGGAAATCAGCGTGGGCGAGCTGACCCGCGGGGCCGGCGTCAGTCAGGGCGCGGTCTCCCAGCACCTGAAGTCGCTGAAGATCGCCGGCCTGGTGGTCGAGCGCCCCGAAGGCCGCAACGTCTATTACCGCGCCCAGCCCGACGGCCTGACGCCGCTGGTCGACTGGATGTCCCACTACGGCGTGTTCTGGCGCGAGCGGTTCGCCGACCTGCGCACGCTTCTCCAGGAGATCGACCCATGACCAGCCCGGCCCACGCGCTCGAACCCGACACCCAGGAGATCGTCGTCGACGAGGTCTTCCCGCACGCGCCCCAGGTGGTGTGGAAGGCCCTGACCAACGGCGCCCTGATGGCCCGCTGGCTGATGGCGCCGACCGGCTTCGCACCGGTCGAGGGCCATCGCTTCACCTTCCAGACCACGCCGGCCGGCGACTGGGACGGGGTGATCCACTGCCAGGTGCTGGAAGTGCGCGAGAACGAGCGCTTCACCTACGCCTGGACCGGCGGCGCCGAGGCCAACACCGGCTACGGCTCGCGGCTGGAGACGGTGGTCACCTGGACCCTCACGGCCAGCGAGGCCGGCACGCGCGTGCGCCTGGTCCATTCGGGCTTCGTCCTGCCGCGCAACGAAAGCGCTTTCGACAACATGGGCAAGGGCTGGAAGGTCGTCATGCAACGGCTCGAGACCTTCACGGCCGAGCAGGACCCGACCCAGCACTAGGGCCCTCCCTTCAAAATCAGGAGATTTCGATGAGCGACCCGTTCACCGGCGGCTGCGCGTGCGGCGCCGTGCGCTATTCCATCGTCGGCGAGCCGCTGGTGATGGCCGACTGCCAATGCCGCCACTGCCAGCAGCTGAGCGGCACGGGCCACGGCTCGTACCTGACCTTCAAGGACGCGGCGGTGACGCTGCAGGGCGAGGCGCGGCGCTGGGAGGTGACCGGCGACCTGGGCACGGTGAAGTCGCACGCCTTCTGCCCGACCTGCGGGGCGCCGGTCTATCTGGCCTTCCCCGCCATGCCCGAGCTGTTCACCGTCCACGCCGCCAGCCTCGATGCGCCGGAGCGCTACGCGCCGTCGATGACGCTGTTCACCGCGCGCGGCCACGCCTGGGACCCGGTCGCGCCGGGCCAGCGGACGTTCACGGGGATGCCGACGGGCTGACGGGCGGCGAGGCCTTCGCTGTCGTGATCGTCCCCGGCGGGACGACCGGCAGGCCCAGCAGCCGCCGCACCCGGCTGGTCGTGCGCAGCCCGGTTCCGCCGGGATAGTGCTTCTCGTGCAGCCGACGCAGCGCGGTGATGTGGTTGGAGCCCAGGGTGTCGGCCCACTCGTCGACGATCGCGCTCTTGCCCCAATGGGGCCGCACGTCGGGAAAGTAGGCGAACACCTCGCGCTGGATCCGCTCCAGCCAGGCGTAGTCGCGCACGTCAGCGAACAGGTCGATCGCCGCTACCGGGCCCTTGAAGTTGGCGGCGAACGGCAGGTCCGAGCTCGTGGCGATCTCGCGCACCCCGATCATGCTCTTCAGATAGAAGCCCAGCGTCCGGAACTGGTCGGCCTGGAACATCACGAACCGCACCACCTCGGGCGCGTCGGCCAGGCGCACGAAGAAGGCCAGGTTGTAGGCGGTGTGGGTGGGCGACAGCAGCGACTTCAGCACGTTGGGCTGGCGGCTGCTCTCCAGGCCGGGCGTGGGATCGTAGAGATAGTCCAGGTCGCGCGGATCGGTGATCAGCCGGCTGTGATAGTGCACGTCCAGGCGGCTGATCAGCCGCTGGAACGGCCGGCGCAAGGCTGGGAACAGTTTGTCGAAGACCCAGTAGCGCTTGATGATGAACTCCGACACCCGGCGCAGGGTGAACAGCGGCGAGGCGATCCGGTGGGGCGCCTGTCCAGGCCGGGCGGGACGGATGGTCTGCAGGGCGATCGTCGGATCGTGCCGGTCGCTATAGGGGAACACCGCGAACATCGCCGCGTGCTCGTCGGTCACATGCCCCGACTTTTGCGACAGGCGGCAGATGAGGGTGTCGGCCTCGAAGCTCTCGATCGGCGCGGTCTTCATGGTCAGCGAAACGATCGGCCCGATCGTCCCGAACGACAGAGCCGCGTAGCGGAAGTCGCGCTGCCCCTTGCGCAGGGCCACCCGCCGCCCCTGCCCGTCCAGGAACTCCAGCGCCGTGACGCCCTCGGCCATCACCGCCTCGCGGCCATAGCCGTGGGTGCCGGTGCACAGCGCCCCGATCACCGTCTGGGCCATGAAGTTGCCGCTGCTGATCAGCCGCCGCTCGCGATCGAGCAGGAACAGCTTCAGCTCCAGGATCGTGACCGAGGGCTCGACGCTGACCTCGTGCGTGGCCGCGTCGTAGGCGATGCCCTTCAGGCCCGATTCCTTCAGGGTTACGGCGGTGGCGTCGCGGACGATCTGCACGCCGTTGTAGGAATGGGCGCCGCCGACGCAGGCGTAGCAGCCGGCCTGCACCAGGGCCGCCAGCTCGTCGACCGTGCCGACCTTGGCGGCCTGGACGTCGGCGCTGAAGATGCCCATCCACGAGCGCACGGTCGTCAGCGGCGGAGGCCCGCCGCCCGCCGCCCGCCTCAGCATGTTCGCCAGCCCGGCCATCACCGCCCTGCTAAGTTGCTTACGGCAGAATGACACTCTAGGCGTGTGAGAAAAAGGGCCGACCCGCTTGCACGCTTTTCGACAAGACGCCCGCCGCGACCAGCGCGTAATCTCCGCCCGCGAAACCTCTGGAGCTCCCCATGATCGACCTCGTCATCGACCAGCGCCGCAAGGACCTCGGCGGGTTCGAGGTAGGGCGGGTGCTGCCGTTCCACAGCCGGCGGATGGTGGGGCCCTTCACCTTCTTCGACCACATGGGTCCGGTGGAGTTCGAGCCCGGCTTCCCGCGCAATGTCGACGTGCGTCCGCACCCGCACATCGGCCTGTCGACCCTGACCTATCTGTTCGAGGGCGAGATCACCCACAAGGACAGCATCGGCTCGGACCTGATCATCCGTCCGGGCGAGGTCAACTGGATGACGGCCGGCAGCGGCATCACCCATTCCGAACGCTTCGAAACCCTGCGCGAATACGGCGGCGCCATGCACGGCATCCAGGCCTGGGTGGCCCTGCCCGACGGCCAGGAAGAAATCGCCCCGGCCTTCTCGCACCATTCGCGCGACGAGATGCCGGTCTACGAGGCCAACGGCCTGAAGGCGGCGCTGGTGGCCGGCAAGGCGTTCGGCGTCGAGGCCAAGGTGCCGGTGTTCTCGCCGCTGTTCT
Source organism: Caulobacter sp. 05L422 (assembly GCF_056397765.1). NCBI lineage: Bacteria > Pseudomonadati > Pseudomonadota > Alphaproteobacteria > Caulobacterales > Caulobacteraceae > Caulobacter > Caulobacter sp. 05L422. Next base: position 192,911 of record NZ_JBFTOB010000004.1, read on the forward strand.
ATGTGCACTGGGAAATGGCCGCCGGGGCCAAGGCCGGGCTGCCGGCCGAGTATCCCGAGCGCGCCGCCTATGTGGCCGTCGGCAAGGTCGAGGCCGCCGGCCAGGTGCTGCACGCCGGCCAGATGGCGGTGTTCAAGCCGGGCGAGACGATCACCTTCGAGGCGCTGGAGCCCTCGACCGTCATGCTGCTGGGCGGCGAGCCGGTGGGCCCGCGCTTCATAGAGTGGAACTTCGTCTCCTCGTCCAAGGAGCGGATCGAACAGGCCAAGGCCGACTGGCGGGCCCAGCGCATGAAGCTGCCCGACCTGGACGACCAGGAATTCACCCCCCTGCCCGAGCCGCCTCCGCCCCCGCCGCCGATGTCGTAGGGGCTAGAGGAACGGTCCGGGCAGCCTGAGCGGCCCCGGCCCGACCTCGTCGTCGGCTTCTCCCACGGCTTCGTAGTGGGCCGCCAGTCTGGCGCAGGCGCCCAGGAACAGGGCCTCGACGAAGGCCGCCTCGCGGCCGGTCAGGCGGACGATCTCGTCCAGGGCGTGGCCCCGGCCGGCGGCCATGTCCATCACCGCCACCTCCTGGGCCGACAGCGCGGCGCGGGCGCGGGCCAGCCGCTCCACCGCGTCCAGCCGCTGGAAGCCGTCGTCGCTGGCCAGGGCCTTGCGGTAGTCGCGGCCGTACAGCGCCGAGGCCTGCGCCTGGGCGAACCCGATGTCGGGGCCCATGTCCTCAACACGGACGGGCATGGAGGGCGGATCTTCGTCGCTCATCGCTGCCCTTCTAAACCGCGGGCAGTCCAGCCTGAAGAGGCTCAGGCGCCCTCCCCGCTCTTGACCCCGCGCCCCGCCGGTCCGAAGACATTGGGATGACTGATCTCGCCCTTGAAACCTTCGTCCGCGGCCTGCCCAAGGCCGAGCTGCACATGCACATCGAGGGCAGCCTCGAGCCCGAGCTGATGTTCGAGCTGGCCGAGCGCAACGGCGTCGTCCTGCCGTTCAAGACGGTGGACGAGATCCGCGCCGCCTACGCCTTCTCCAACCTGCAGGACTTCCTGGACATCTATTACCAGGGCGCGGGCGTGCTGCTCACCGAGGCCGACTTCAAGGACCTGGCCCTGGCCTATTTCCGTCGGCTGAAGGCCGACGGCGGCACCCACGCCGAGATCTTCTTCGATCCCCAGACCCACACCGACCGCGGCGTGGCGTTCGGCACGGTGATCGACGGGCTGACGGCGGGCATGGACGAAGCCGAGCGGACGCTCGGCGTCAGCTCTAAGCTGATCCTCTGTTTCCTGCGCCACCTGGACGAGGCCGCCGCCTTCGCCACCCTGGAGCAGGCCAAGCCCTATCTCGACAAGATCGCCGGCGTGGGCCTGGACTCCTCGGAAGTCGGCCACCCGCCCGCCAAGTTCGCCCGCGTGATGCAGGCGGCCCGCGACCTGGGCCTCAAGGTCGTGGCCCACGCCGGCGAGGAAGGCCCGCCGGCCTATGTCTGGGAGGCGGTGGACATCCTCGACGTCGACCGCATCGACCACGGCAACCGCGCGCTGGAAGACGACTGCCTGACCGCCCGCTTGGTGCAGGACGGCACGACCCTGACGGTCTGCCCGCTGTCGAACCTGAAGCTGTGCGGCGTGAGCGACCTGAAGGCGCACCCGCTGAAGCGCATGCTGAAGCTTGGCCTGAAGGCCACGGTCAATTCCGACGACCCGGCCTATTTCGGCGGGTACCTGCTGGAGAACTATCTGCAGACCGCCGAGGCCGTCGGCCTGACCCGAGACGAGTTGGTGACGCTGGCCAAGAACAGCTTCACGGGATCGTTCCTGGATGAGGCGGAGAAGGCGGAGCGGGTGGCGGGGATCGACGCGTACGTCGCGGCGCAGTAGGGCAGCGGCTCACCCACTTGCCCCCACCTGACGGCTTCGCCGTCTGTCCGCCCCCATAGGGGGCGGAGGACGCGTACCCGGCTCCTCTTCCCCTGTGGGGGAAGACGGTCGCGAAGCGACCCGTAGGGGGCAAGTGTTAGCCGCTAGAGCGCCTTGCGAACCGCCTCGGCCAGCTCGTCCAGTTCCGTGATGCCCAGGTCCGCATGGAACGGCAGGCTCAGCACCGACTTGGCCAGGCGATCGGCCACCGGGGTCTGGTCGCGGATGACAATGCCCGGACCGACCGGGTTGGTCGCGTAGCCCATCTCGGCCAGCTTCTCGGCCACGACCGGCGCCGCGCCCTCCGAAACGCTGACGACCCAGGCGTCCGACACCCAGCTCATGCCCCAGCCCGGCTGGAAGCCGATCGGCGCGCCCAGCAGCAGCATGCGCAGGCGCTGGGCGGCGGTGGCCAGGCGCAGGCGCTGGCTGGACCAGGCCTCGAGCCCCGCCTCGCCGGCGAAGGCCGGCGCATCAAGTCTTGCGATGAAGTCGGCGTCCTGGCTGGCCACGAACACGCCGCGCCCGCCCGGCAGGCCGACGACCACGGGGACCGGGGCGTCCATGATCACGTCGAAGCCGTCGGTGGCGTCGACCACGATCGGCAGGCCGGTCTCGCGCTGGAAGGCGGCCCAGGCGGTCATGTCCGGCGCGCGGCCGAAGGCGCAGGTGGGGACGATGGCCTCGATCGGTGGCGGGGCCTCGCCCAGGCGCTCGCGCAGGTGGGCCGGATCGAACATCCAGCTGTAGGGATCCACGTCGACCAGCCAGGCCCGCAGGCCGGCGCCGGCGACGGCTTCAAGGGTGGCGGCCGAGGCCAGGGCCGGAACGATGCAGACGCCGCCGCGACGTACGCCCGAGGCGATCAGGGCGGCGGTCAGGGCGGCCACGCGGGTGGAGACGGCGCGGACGGCGGTGGGGCGGTCGAAGCGGTCGGCCAGCCTGGCGTCGAGACCGGGGGTCAGACCCTGTCGGAGCACCTTCTCCACGGCCGCGAAATCCAGCGGGACACCGGCGGCCGCGAGCGCCGCTTCGGCCTTGGCCTGCTTGCGGGCTTCCGGCGACACTTTGGGGAGGGCTTGCATCAGACGTCGCTTCCGAACAATCCGGCTCTGTCACACGACAGCGCCTTTATGGTTAAGCAAACGTATCGACTGACTCGGCAGGCCCAGATGCGGCGCGCCGTCGCGGCAAAAATGTGTCCGGAATCTTCGACCTAGGCAGAAGCCGTCCAGCCGTCGCGCAATTCACGCTTCAGGACCTTGCCAATATGGCTGCGGGGCAGGGATTCGACCAGCCTCAGGTCGACCAGCCGCTGGGTCTTGCCGAGGCGAGCATTGACCCACGACCTCAACCCGTCCGCGTCAATTCGCGCATCAGGCTTAACCGCCACGAAAGCCACCGGCGATTCGCCCCAGGCGTCGGACGGCACCCCGACCACCGCCGCCTCGACCACGTCGGGGTGCTGGACGATCTCGGCTTCGATGTCGCTGGGATAGATGTTGAAGCCGCCGCTGATGATCATGTCCTTCTTGCGGTCCATCAGGGTGAGGAAGCCCTCCTCGTCGAACCGGCCGACATCGCCGGTGCGGATGAAGCTCCAGCCCTCGGGCGAGACCCAGGTCGCCTCGGCGGTCTTGCCCGGCTGGCCGTGATAGCCGTTCATCATGCCGGCCGAGCGGCCGACGATCTCGCCGACCACGCCGGGTCCGACCTGGACGCCGTCCTCGTCGATCAGCCGGATGTCGTGGCCGGGGGCCGGACGGCCCACCGTGTGCAGCTTGTCCGGATGTTCGTGGGCGAACAGGATGCAGGTGCCGCCGCCCTCGGTCATGCCGAAATACTCGACCAGCCCGCCGGGCCAGCGGGCCAGCACCTGGGCCTTCAGCTCGGCCGAGAACGGGGCGCTGGTGCAGAACTTGATGTGGGTCGACGACAGGTCGAAGTCGCCGAAGTCGGGCCGGTCCATCAGGCGGCGGTACTGCACCGGCACCAGCATGGTGTGGGTCATGCGATGCCGCTGGGCCAGTTCCAGGTACTTGCCGGCGTCGAACTTCTTCATCAGCACCACCGTGCCGCCGCCGGCCAGGGCGGGGAAGAAGCAGACCAGGGTGGTGTTGGAATAGAGCGGGGTCGACAGCAGGGCGACGGCCTCGGGGCCGTAGCCGACGGCGTCGCCGCGGAACACGTGCTTCCAGCGCATGCCGTGCGACTGGACGATGCCCTTGGGCGCGCCGGTGGTGCCGCTGGAATAGATGATGTTGAACGGGTCCTCGGCGGCGATGGCCACGGCGGCCGGGATCGCGCCCTGCGGGGCCAGCCAGGCGTCGAACGCCTCGCCGAAGTCCGAACCGTCCAGCGCGATGTAGCGCACGGCGATCGGCGCCGGCTTCTGGGCCTCGGCCACGCCGGCGTCCATGAAGAACAGCCGCGCCCCGCAGTCGGCGACCATGCCGGCGATGGCCTCGGGCGTCGACGACGGGGCCAGGGGCGCGACCGCCACCCCGGCCCGCAGCGCGCCGAGGAACAGCGCCGTGTAGGGGATCGACGATAGGGCGCAGACGGCGACGGCCTCGCCTTGGCGGATGCCGTCGCGCTGCAGGGCGGCGGCGACCCGGTCGGCCAGGGCGTCGAACTGCGCGTAGGTGACGGCCTCGCCGGTCTCCATGATCACGGCGGGATGGTCAGGCAGCTCGGCCGCCCGCTGCCGCAGGATGTCGCCCATCACGCCGTAGTCGGCGGTCATCATGCTGGCGATGGTGGTCATGGTGCTGCACCCACTGAAGTTGTCATCCCGGACAAGCGCGTAGCGCGCCGATCCGGGACCGACCCGAAGCGCTGAGTTCCATGTCGGTCCCGGGTCTGCGCTTCGCTCCGCCCGGGATGACAGACGTTTGTGAGGGACGCTAAGCGTCCTTGAACCCCTTGCCCTCGCCCACCAGGCGCTCCAGCAGGGCCGACGGCTTGAAGTCGTCGCCGAACTTGGCCTGGAACGCCTTCATGCTGGCCAGGATCTTGTCCAGGCCCACGAGTTCGCCCCAGAACATCGGGCCGCCGGTATAGACCGGCCAGCCGTAGCCGTTGATCCAGACGGTATCGATGTCGGACGCCCGGATCGCCTTGCCCTCTTCCAGGATCTTGGCCCCTTCGTTGACCATCGGATACAGGCACCGCTCCAGGATTTCCTGGTCGCTGATCTCGCGGCGCTGGATCTGGCGCTTCTCGGCGAAGTCGAGGATCACCTGCTCGACTTCTTTCGACGGCTTGGCGACGCGGTTCTCGTCGTAGTCGTAGAAGCCCTTGCCGTTCTTTTGGCCGCGACGGTCCATCTCGCACAGCACTTCGCGGATGGTGGACGAGCTGGTCTTGGCCGGGTCCCAGCCGATGTCCAGGCCCGCCAGGTCGCTCATCGCGAACGGGCCCATCGGCAGGCCGAAATCGTAGAGCACGCGGTCGACGTCCCAGGGCATGGCCCCTTCCAGGATCAGCTTCTGGGCCTCGCGCTGGCGCTGGGCCAGCATGCGGTTGCCGACGAAGCCGTGGCAGTTGCCGACCAGCACCGCGACCTTGCCGATCTTCTTGCCGATCTGCATCGAGGTGGCGATCACCGACTTGTCGGTCTTCTCGCCGCGCACGATCTCCAGCAGCTTCATCACGTTGGCCGGCGAGAAGAAGTGCAGGCCGATCACGCTTTCCGGCCGCGAGGTCGAGGCGGCGATCACGTCGATGTCGAGGTACGAGGTGTTGGAGGCCAGGATCGCGCCGGGCTTGGCGATCTTGTCCAGCTTGCCGAACACCTCCTTCTTGATCTCCATCAGCTCGAACACGGCCTCGATGATCAGGTCGCAGTCGGCCAGGTCCTCCAGGTTCATCGACGGCGTCAGCAGGCCCATGCGCTTTTCGACGTCGTCCTGGGTCAGACGGCCTTTCTTGGCGGTGTTCTCGTAGTTCTTGCGGATCACCCCGACGCCGCGATCCAGGTTCTCCGGCTTGGCCTCGATGATCGTCACCGGGATGCCGGCATTGAGGAAGTTCATCGAGATGCCGCCGCCCATGGTGCCGGCCCCGATGACGCCGACCTTCTTGACCGGGATGATCGGGGTGTCGTCCGGCACGTCGGGGATCTTGGCGGCCTGGCGTTCGGCGAAGAACACATAGCGCTGGGCGGCCGACTGGCTGCCGGTCATCAACTCCATGAACAGCCGGCGCTCTTCCTTGAGGCCTTCGTCGAAGGGCAGGTTCACCGCCGCCTCGATGCACTTGATGTTGTTCTCGGGCGCCAGGAAGCCGCGGAACTTGCGGGCGTTGGCCTTGCGGAATTCGCTGAAGATCTCGGGCTTGCCGCGTGCGGCCTCGACCTTGGCGTTCTGGTCGCGGATGCGGGTCAGCGGCTTGTCCTCGGCCAGGACCACGCGGGCGAAGGCGACGGCCCCGTCGCGCAGGGCGCCTTCCTCGACGATGGAGTCGAACAGGCCCATGGCCAGCGCCGCCTTGGCCGGCACGTGCTGGCCGGTGGTGACCATCTCCAGCGCCTTCTCGACGCCGACCACGCGCGGCAGACGCTGGGTGCCGCCGGCCCCCGGCAGCAGGCCGATGTTCACTTCCGGCAGGCCCGCCTTGGCCGAGGGCACGGCGACGCGGTAGTGCGCGACCAGCGCCACTTCGAGCCCGCCGCCCAACACCGTGCCGTGGATCGCGGCGACCACCGGCTTGGGCGAATTCTCGATGGTGTTCTGCACGTCCTGCAGCGAGGGGCCGGTCATGGCCTTGCCGAACTCGGTGATGTCGGCGCCGGCGATGAAGGTCTTGCCCTCGCAGATCAGCACGATGGCCTTGACCGCCGGATCGGCGATGGCGGCGTCGAACGCCTTGGACAGTCCCTCGCGCACGGCGGCCGACAGCGCATTGACCGGCGGCGAGTTGAGCGTGACGACCCCGATGTCGCCTTCGACGGTCAGATCCGTGACGTTGTTGATCGCGGCCATGGCGTTTTCCACCCTCAAGTCTGTGGTTGCGTTCTTTTGAACGGTTGTTTGAAGCAAACCCTGCACGACCTGTCGCCGAAGTCCAGAGGTCCGTAGGGGCGCCGGGAATTTAGGCGCCGGCCATTGACGTCGCCGCATTCATACTCGAAATTCGAAAATATAAGTTTCAGCCGGAGCCAATCCGTGCGGGCGGGGGGAAGCCGCCGAACGAAGCGCCCGCGAACCTCGCGGATACGCCGAAATGTGCTCCGACTGTCGAGGGCGTACGCGTAAGGGGGTCGGCGTCGGGACGCGACTTGCACCCGTCCCATATCTTCGAAGCCGATCATCTTCGCGCACGCGGCGCGCCTGCCTCGGCGTGTCGACTTAGGTGAAGCGCACTCGGCGCGGGAGCCCCCCTCCCGCGCCGCTTTCTTTACCGCCTAGGCGTTGCTTTCCGTCAGCGCCGCATAGACCAGCGTCCGCAGTTCGCGGCGGATCGGATAGGCCGAGGACGGGATCAACTGGGTCATGAACACCACCGCCAGGTCCTCGACCGGATCGATCCAGAAGGCCGTCGAGGCCATGCCGCCCCAGAAGTATTCGCCGAGCGAGCCCAGGTTCTTGGTCCGCGCCTGATCGACGGTCATGGCGAAGCCGAGGCCGAAGCCCAGCCCCTCGAACACCGCCTCGCTGAACAGCGACTGCGACATCTCCGTCAGCTCCTTGCCGCCCGGCAGGTGGTTCATCGTCATCAGCTTCAACGTCTTGGGACTGACGATCCGCGCGCCGTCCAGCTCGCCGCCGTTCAGCAGCATGCGGCAGAACCGCATGTAGTCGTCGGCGGTCGAGACCAGGCCGCCGCCGCCCGACTTCACCGACGGTTCGGACAGGTACTGGCTGGTGGTCGGGTCGTCCTGCAGCACCACCTCGCCCTTGGGGTTCAGTGTGTAGCAGGCGGTGAAGCGGTGGCGCTGGGCGTCGGGCACGTGGAAGCCGGTGTCGACCATCTTCAGCGGGTTGAAGATCCGTTCCTTGAGGAAGGTCTCGAACGGCTGGCCCGAGATCAGCTGGACCAGGTAGCCCAGCACGTCGGTGGCCACCGAATAGTTCCACGCCTCGCCGGGCGAAAACTCCAGCGGCACGGTCCCCAGGTTGCCGATGAAGTTGTTGAGCCCGCCCTCGCTGTCGACGCCATCCAGCTTCAGCTTGCGATAGGCGGCGTCGACGTTGGTCCGCTGCTGGAAGCCGTAGGTCAAACCGGCGGTATGGCGCAGCAGGTCGATGATCCGCATCGGCTGGTCGACCGGCTTGGTCTGGAAGGCGCCCAGCACGCCGGCCTGGAACACGCCGAGGCTCTTCCACGCGGGGATGAAGCGGTGCACCGGATCGTCCAGCGCGACCTTGCCCTCCTCGACCAGCATCATGAAGGCGATCGAGGTGATCGGCTTGGTCATCGAATAGATGCGGAACAGGCTGTCGGCCTTGAGCGGAAGCCCGCGCTCCTTGTCCGCCGAGCCCAGGATCGTGGTGTGCGCCAGCTGGCCGCGACGCCAGACCTGCACCAGGGCGCAGGGCAGCCTGCCGGGTGCGACATAACGATCCTGGATGAAGGCGTCGATGCGCTTCAGTCGATCCGACGACAGACCCACGGCTTCAGGCGTGCTCAAGACGATATCCCTCCTGCGGCCGTCCGCCTGAAGGATCGCAGGCGGGGCGGCGTACTGTTTGTTGGCGGCGATCGAAGAAGGGGTACGTCGAAACCCGCCCTTTACCCGTTCGTGCGCATATCGATTGAAAACTAGGGAACGGGGATGGGCAAGCACTTGCGCGACAAGACCCCCAGCGGAACGCGCGATGCGCCGGCGGCTCCCAGCATCGAGCAGGCCGCCGCCGACTGGTTCTTCGAGAGCAGCCTCGACATGTTCGTGGTGCTGGAGAACGACGCGATCGTCCGCGTCAATCCGGCCTGGACCACCCTGACCGGCTGGGTGCCCGCCGAAACCCTGGGCCGGCCGATCCGCGACTTCTTCCACCTGCACGACACCGACACCATCCTCAGCATCGGCAAGACCCTGCGCGCCGAGGGCCAGGCCCGGTCAGAGCATCGCCTGGCCCGCAAGGGCGGCGGCTGGCTGTGGGTGCGCTCGCAGACCAAGATGCTGCAGGCCGGCTTCGGGGGCGAAGCGTTGCTGATCGTCTTCCAGGACTTCAGCGAGGACCGTGCACGGCGCCTCGAGCGCCAGCAGGCCGAGCGGGCCAACGAGCTTCTGCGCAACACGGCCGGCGTCTATGTCTGGCGGTTCGATCCGCGCAAGGGGATCTACGTCTTCGAGCAGGACATCCCGACGCCCTCCTCGCCCCAGGGCGGGGTGCGGACGATGACGGTCGAGGAGATGACCCTCTCGACCCACGTCGAGGATCGGCAAATGGTCTGGGAGGCGTTCAGCCGGACCCTGGCGACCGGCGACCACAGCCTGCTGACCTATCGCTATTTCGATCCGGCCCATCAAACCTGGATCTGGATGCGGGCCGCCTGGCGTGGGGTGCGCGGGGCCAGCGCCAAGGCCTGGGACGTGATCGGCATCAGCCAGGACGTCACCGAACTGGTCGCCGCCCGCGACGCCGCCCTCGGCGCGGCCGAGGCCAAGTCGCAGTTCCTGGCCAATATGAGCCACGAGATCCGCACCCCGATGAACGGGGTGCTGGGGGTGATGCACCTGCTCAAGCGCGAGAAGCTGTCGGACGACGGCCGCCAGCTGCTGAACGAGGCGCTGGGCTGCGGGGCCATGCTGTCGGAACTGCTCAACGACATCATCGACTTCTCGAAGATCGAGGCCGGCAAGCTGGAGCTGAATCCCGAGCCGATCGATCCGGCCGCCTTGCTGCGCAGCGTCGCCGACCTGCTGCGGCCCCAGGCCAGGCAGAAGGGCCTGACCCTGACGGTCACGGTCGATCCCAGCATCGGCTGGGTCGGGGCCGACCCCCTGAGGCTGCGCCAGGGCCTGTTCAACCTGCTGGGCAACGCGGTGAAGTTCACCCTGGAGGGCGGCGTCCAGGCGCGCCTGACCGCAGCCGGCCCGCCGGGCGCGCAACGCCTGCGGTTCGAGATCCAGGACACCGGCGTGGGCGTCGACGAGGCCACGGCCGACGGCCTGTTCCAGCGCTTCAGCCAGGCCGACGGCTCGACCACCCGGCGCTTCGGCGGCGCGGGCCTCGGCCTGGCCATCACCCGGCGCCTGGCCATGCTGATGGGCGGCGACGTCGGGTTCCGCAGCCCGCCGGAAGGCGGCTCGATCTTCTGGCTGGAGATCGCCGCCCCGCCCGCCTTCGAGGCCGCCGCCCCGGTCGAAGCGGCCGACACCGCCCTGCTGGCCGGACTGCGCGTGCTGATCGTCGAGGACAACGCCACCAACCGCCTGGTCGCCGGCCGGTTGCTGCAGGCCATGGGCGCGGTCGTCGAAACCGCCGACGACGGCGTCCTGGGCGTCGAGGCCGTCGAGCGCGACGGCCAGGGCTTCGACCTGATCTTCATGGACATCCAGATGCCCGGCATGGACGGCGTCGAGGCCACCCGGCGCATCCGCGACCTGGGTGGCGAGGCGGCGTCGACCCCGATCATCGCCATGACCGCCAACGCCCTGGCCCACCAGCAGGCGTCCTACATCGCCGCGGGCATGAACGGCGCGGTGGCCAAGCCTCTGTCGCCCGCCGCCCTGGTCCAGGCCATCGTCGCCGTGCTCGGCGAAACGGCGGCCGAACCGACTTCCCTGGCGTCCTAGACCTTCGAACCACGCCGCCGCCTCCATTCTGCAACATGGCTGCAAGATTCCGCGCCCACGAAAGCGGCGCTGAAGCGACTCGCGCGCCTTGTCGTGGAGACAGGGCTTCCTAAATTGGACCCACGGGTCCAAGGGACGCGCGCGTAGGCCGCGCCAAGCTGCGAACAGGGAGGGGGGCGACACATGGACGACGGCCGGATCGCGAGCCCCGCCACCGAGCGGTACGCGAAGAAGAAAGAGGCGATCCTCGCCGCCGCGACCGCCATCCTGAACCGCCAGGGCGTCAAGGGCATGACCCTGGCCGACGTCGCGGCCAAGGTCGGGCTGATCACCACCAGCGTCACCTATTACTACCGCAAGAAGGACGACCTGGCGGCCGCCTGCTTCATGCGCGGCCTGGAGCGCTTCGACGCCCTGGTCACAGAGGCAGGCAAGGCGCCCGGCGCGCCCAGCCGCCTGCTGGCCTTCCTGGACCTCTATCTGGACCTGAACCGCCGGGTGCGCCTGGGCGAGGCCGCGCCCCTGACCAGCTTCACCGAGATGCGGGCCCTGAAGGAGCCCCTGCGCGGCTCGGTGCAGGGCGCGTTCAACGACCTGTTCCGTAGGGTTCGCGGCTTCTTCGAGGGCCCGGAGTTCGAGCACCTGGACAAGCGCGACCGCAACGCCCGCACCCACCTGCTGCTCGAGCAGGTGTTCTGGTCCGGCTCGTGGCTGCGTCGCTACGACGTCGACGACTATGGCCGCGTGCGCGACAAGATGTACGACATCCTGGTCAACGGCCTGGCCCCGAAAGGCGCCGGAGACGACGCCTGGAAGCCGGTGACCCTGCCCGATCCGACGCCGCAGTCGCCCGAGGGCCAGGAATGGCGCGAGACCTTCCTGGTCGCCGCCACCCGGCTGATCAACCAGCGCGGCTATCGCGGGGCCTCGGTCGAGGACATCTCGGCCCAGCTGAACGTCACCAAGGGCTCGTTCTACCACCATCACGTGGACAAGGACGCCCTGGTGGTCGAGTGCTTCGAGCGCACCTTCGCCGTCACCCGCAAGGCCCAGATCGACGCCCGAGACCTGGCCAAGGACAATTGGGAGCAGCTGTCGTCGGCGACGGCGGCCCTGGTCGCCTACCAGCTGTCGGACCATGGTCCGCTGCTGCGCGCCTCGTCGATGGGCGCCCTGCCGATCGAGATCCGCACCGAAATGGCCCAGGGCTACGCCCGCGGCTCCGAACGCTTCGCGGCGATCATCTCCGACGGCGTGGCCGAGGGCTCGGTGCGGGCGGTGGACCCGATGATCGCGGCCCACATGATCAATTCGATGCTCAACGCCGCCGCCTCGCTGGGGATATGGGTTCCCGGCCTGGAGCGCGAGGAAGCCGCCCGGCTGTTCGCCCGACCGCTGCTGACGGGGCTGTTCGCGCGCTAGAGCATTTTCGAGCGAAGTGGAATCGGTTCGCGTGAAGACAATGCGTTAAGCAAAAACCTGGAGCCTCGGCCTGATGCAATCAGGTCGGGAACCGCTCTAGGCCGCGCCACGACTTGCCGTTGCCGCATTTTCAGCCTCAACTCGCGATCGTGGTCCGGCGGGTGGAGCGGTCATGCACAGACGAGACGTGGTTCAGGGGATCCTCGGCGCGGCCGGGGGTCTGTTCGTCGGGTCAGGCGCGAGCGCCCGGACCTTGCGGGACGAGGTCGTGCCCGATCCCGAAGTCAGGACCGTTCGGGGCTGGATGAACGCCGCCTCGATGGGCGTCACCCTGGTGCACGAGCATATCCTGGCCAATTTCCAGACCTATGACGAGTGGTCCAAGGCGCCCCTGCCCTATGACCGCGACGAGGTGGTGAAGGTCATCCTGCCTCGCCTGCTGAGCCTTAAGGCGCTGGGCTGCAGGACCTTCGTCGACGCCACGGCGGCGTACCTGGGTCGCGACGTGATCCTGCTGGAGCGCCTGTCGCGCGAGAGCGGCCTCAACATCCTGACCGTGACCGGCAACTACGCCGCCTTCGGCAACACCCACCTGCCGCCCTGGGTGTTCACCGAAACCGCCGAGGCCCTGGCCCAGCGCTGGTTCCTGGAAGCCATGGACGGGATCGACAACACGCCCGTCCGGCCCGGCCTCATCAAGCTGGGCTTCAACGGCGGCCCGCTGAGCGAGGTCGAGCGCAAGCTGATCCGCGCCGGCGCCCTGACCCACAAGCGGACCGGCCTGGTCATCGGCGCCCACACCGGTCCTGCCGTGTCGGCGTTCGAGCAGCTGGACATCCTGGAGAAGGAACGCGTGCATCCGTCCGCCTGGATCTGGATCCACGCCCAGAACGAACCGGACGTCGCTAACCACATCGCGGCGGCGCGACGCGGCGCCTGGATCGAGTTCGACGGGATCGACGCCAAGTCGATGGACCGGCATGTCGAGCTGGTGACCCGCATGCGCGACGAAGGCCTGCTGGACCACGTGCTCGTGTCGCAGGACGCCGGTTGGTACAATGTCGGCCAGCCCGGCGGCGGCGAGGCCCGCAGCTACGAGCTGATCTTCACCCAATTCGCGCCGGCCCTGCGCGCCAAGGGCTTCAGCGCGGCGGATATCAAGACCCTGCTCCAGACCAATCCGGCCAGGGCCTTCGCCCTCTGGGGCGGACGCCGGATATAAAGAAGGGGGCGACCCAGGCCGCCCCCTGGCCAATGCGGCCTAGAACTTCTTCCTGATCCCCAGCTTGTAGGTCCGGCCCAGCGGGTCGCCGGTGAACGGGTCGTAGCCGAGGTCCAGGCGGGCGTAGGACGGATCCTGGTCGAAGACGTTGGTGATCGCCGCCGTCAGGGTGGTGTCCCAGGGCAGGAACACCCGGTAGGCCAGGTCGGTGAGGATCTGGGTGTCGATCGTTTTGCCGGCCGCCACCTGCACCGGCGCGCCGGTGGAGTCCTTGTAGGCCCCGGCCGCGAACGGGGCGGTGCGCTGGTCGGTGTAGCTGTCGATGTAGTGGACCGTCAGGCGGACGTTATGCGGCCCCCGGGTCCATTCGCCGAAGATATCGCCCTTCCACTGCGGGATCGGCACGGCGATGGTCTGGTAGTTGAGCAGGCCCACCGCGTCGAACGCCGGGCTGACCACCACGCCTTCGACGGTCTGGGCGTCGACCTTGTATTCGGCGATGTAGGTGGCGTTGGCGCCCAGCCGGAAGTCGCCGCCGATCACGTCCTCGAAGATGTAGTCAGCCGAGAAGTCGATGCCCGAATTCTTGATCGACGGTCCGTTGACATAATAGGTCTTCAGGCGGGCCAGCGACGAGATCGTGCTGCAGTTGGTGCTGTAGGTGAACCGCGCCTGCAGGGCCGCATAGGTCGGGTTTCCGCAGTTGTTGGCCCCGGTCGCGCCGTTCGGATAGAGGGCGTTGACCATCCCCGCCACCGGCTCGGCGACGATCGGCTTTTCGAAGTCGAACTGGAAGTAGTCGATGCTGGCCTTGAAGTTCCCGCTGTTGAACAGGACGCCGGCGTTGAAGGTGTCGGCCTCTTCAGGCTGGAGGTTCGGATTGCCGTAGATGTCGACGGCGCGGAACACGCCCAGGATGCTCTGCAGCGAGGTGATCGACGAGGTGACCAGCTGCGGGTCGGGCGGACCGCGGAAGGTCGAGCCGGCCGAACCGCGCAGCGCCATCCACGAAGTGGCCTGCCAGCGCAGCGCGACCTTCGGGTTGAAGGTCGAGCCCGTGGCCCCGCCGTAGTCCTCGTAGCGGGCGGCCAGTTGCATCTGCAGGTCTTCGGTGATCGGCACCGACAGCTCGCCGAAGGCGGCCATGATGTCGCTCTGCTTGTCGGCCGGGGTGTTGACGCCCAGGAACATGAACGGGCCGTTGCGGACCGAGCCGGTGCAGTTGGTCACTCCGAAGTCGGGCGTGTTGACGCACGGATTGATCAGGGCGTTGGAGATGTCGTTGTAGTCGGACTTGAAGTAGGTGCGCCGGTACTGCACCCCGGCCGCCCAGGCGATGTCGCCGCCCGGCAGGGTGATGTTGGTCTTGCCGTTCAGCACCGCCTCGCCGACGAACAGGCGCGAGGCCTGCTTGGTCGTCAGCTTCTGGAAGAACCAGCGGGTGACTTCCTCGCTATTGGCCAGGGCCGGGTTGTAGCCCGCGTTGGCCACGCCCGTGATGGCGTTGCCGGGAATGGCGTTGGCGAACGGATTGTAGAACAGGCAGCCATTGACCCCGGGCACCCCTTGGATTCCGGGCGTGGCGGCGTCGGTGTCGCAGCGCGGACCGCCCAGGCCGCGCAGGGCCAGCTGGTAGCGGTTGACCAGGGTGTCGTAGCCCGTGCGGATCCCGACCTCCTGCGAATAGGTCAGGGCCAGGTCCCAGCCGATGCCGTTGTCGAACTCGCCCGACAGGTCGCCCGACACCCGGTAGGCGTCATAGGCGCGGGCCCCGATCGATGGGCCGTAGCCGAAGGCGGGATTGCCGCCCAGGCCGTAGGGCCGGTTGGCGGCGTTGATCGCCCCGCCCGCCAGGATCGCCGACGGCACCGTGGTCTGGGCGCCGGTCACCAGGCTGGTGGTGACGATGGTCGGGTTGGCGGCCATGAAGGCGATCAGGCCCGGGTTGTTGGCCGGCACGTAGTAGCGGCCCGTCAGGCTGGGCGCGACGGCGACCTCGGAGGTCGGCACCGCCAGCGCGGCGTAGGACGGCGAGGTGTTCCAGTCGGGAACGTCGGTGTGGCTGTACAGGGCCTCCATGTGGAACTTGGTCTTTTCCGACAGCTCGGCGTTGACCTCGCCATACATCTGGATGGCGTCCTGCTTCTCGACCAGGTTGTCGAACGGCGTGTAGTGCCAGTAGCAGACCGGGGTCAGGCCGCTGAAGCCGGCATAGCCGCCCAGGCTGGTGCAGCTGGGATCGCGGAAGCCGGTGGTCGAGGCCGCCGCGGGGATGAAGGTCGAAGGATTGCCCGCCGCCGACCAGCCCGCCTCAGGGTTGGTCAGATAGGGCTGGTTGGCCCAGTCGCGGTCGGCCACGCCCAGTTTCGAGCGATGCTGCCAGCCGATGGCGGCCAGGATGTTGGCCTTGTCCCACACCTTGCCGTAGGTGACGTTCAGGCCGTAGTCGCCCTTGGAGCCGTCGATGAACCGGTAATCGGCCCCGGCTTCCAGCCCGTTGAAGTTCTTCTTGGTGATGAAGTTGACGACGCCGGCGATGGCGTCCGAGCCGTAGGTCGCCGCCGCGCCGTCCTTCAGCACCTCGATCCGGCCGATGGCGGCGCTGGGAATGATGTTGGTGTCGACGATGCCCGCCCCGGCCGCGGCCAGCGGGTTGATCGCCAGGCGCCGGCCGTTCATCAGCACCAGGGTGCGTTGCGAACCCAGGCCGCGCAGGTTGACCGAGCCCGAACCTTCCGAGCCCTGGGCCCGGCTGTCGAACTGGTTGGTGTCGCCCAACACGCCGTTCGAGACCGGCAGGGCCTTCAGCATCTCCACCGTCGAGGGCGAGCCCTGCTTCTGCAGGTCCTCGATGCCGATCACGTCGACCGGCAGCGAGGCGTCCTCGGGCGTGCCCCTGATGAACGAACCTGTGACGATGACTTCCTCGACCGTAGTCGGCCCTTGATCCCCCGGTGGCCTTGTCTGGGCGTGGGCGGCGCCGGCCGCCACGCAAAACGTAAGCGTCAAGGCCGAGGCCCCGCGCAGGAACATCGCTTTCTTCATGGTCTTCCCTCCCGTGCTGCTTTTTTTGAACGCAGGTCTTTTGGGCTTCGGGAAAGCTAGTCGGCGGCGCGCCTCGCGCGCCGGTCAGCCGGCGCGACGGCTGGCGCCGCCACGTCGCCACGCCGGCGCGTTTCGAAAACTGAAGATGCGTGTTCGCGAGCCGACAACCGTGGGATCCCCCTAGGCCGGGTACTGGAAACGCTTGACTGAATGCCCGCCATTCCGCGCGAGCGAACGCCCGACCTGGGAGTCGAACATCTGTTTCGATGATGCGGTATGTTTTGACGCCGCGTCAACCGGGCATCGCGTCGCGCTCGGGGGCAGCCGGGCGGCGAGGGCCCGCGAAATAATCGCCGCGCCGCTGTCGCAAAGCCGAAGCTTCGCTCGTCATTCCCAAGAAGGCGGATGCGGACGCATGCGCATGTCATCAATCGCCGGCAGGAGAAAAAGCGTTGCCGCCACGCCCTTCCATCCCGCCGCCCTCGTCCCCAATTGAACGAACGATGATCGGTCGCGTTAGGCGGGCGGCCGCCTTCTTGGGGATCTGGCGATGAGCGCCCTGACGGACCGGCGCGCGGCGAGCGCTTCAACACGCTCAACCATATCGCTAAGCAATTTGACTATTAAGTCACTTAACAATATGGGTCGCGTCCATGACGACGCACGATCCCAGTTCAGCGCCCGGCTCGCCGCGATGGCGCACGTCGCACGTGCCCACCGACCCGATCGGCCAGCGCCTGAAGACCATCTCGATGCTGACGCGCCAGATCGGCCGCAAGATCGGCGAGAGCCTGGGCGTGAACGTCACCGACATGGCCGCGCTGGAGCAGCTTCTGAACACCGGCCCGATGACGCCCGGCCAGCTGGCCGTGCATCTGAAGGTGACGACCGCCGCCGCCACCCAGATCGTCGACCGCCTGGAGCGGGCCGGTCATGTCGCGCGCGAGCGGCGGGCCCAGGATCGGCGCAAGGTCTGCGTCGTGCCGGTGGAGGCGTCGATCGATCGGGCCTTCGCGCAGCTGGCGCCGATGATCGACGGGCTGGAGGGCGTCATCGCCGGCCTGGCCCCCGCCGAGCGGGAGGTCATCGAGCGCTTCCTGGATCAGGTGGTTGACGTCTACGGCGCCGTCGCCGGCCTTCCATCGTCGTCGGGCCCCGGGCCCCATTGTTGAAATAACCACGACCGTCCTCCCCCTTCGGTCGCGCCTGCAGGTGATTGTCGATGAGTGAAACCATGACCAGAGAGCGCGGGCGCCCTCGGCCATTCCGATCCGGGGTCTCCCTGCTGGCGTTGAGCCTGGCGGGCCTGGCCGTGGCCGGATGCGTGAACACCCCGCGCCCGACGCCGAACACCCAGTTGCCGGCCGCCTACGAGGCGCCCGCCGGCGCGGCCCAGGCGGACCTGGACCACTGGTGGACCAGCTTCAACGATCCGCAGCTGACCCAGCTGATCGAGACGGCCCTGGAAAAGGCGCCCGACGCCCGCACCGCCGCCGCGCGGCTGGAAGAGGCGCGCGCCGTCCGCAAGGGCCAGGTGCGCCAGATCTGGATCCCCGGCACGCCTTTGACGGGCAACGCCGGCCGCACGCACACGGAAATCCTTAGCCAGACCGTTCCAAGCGGCGGCATTCCCTTCACCAGGGGCGGCGACAGCGACAGCTACAACGCCAACTTCGATGTCAGCTGGGAGCTGGACCTGTTCGGCCGCAAGCGCGCCGGCATGAGGGTGGTCGACAACGATTTCGCCGCCGCCCGCTTCGCCTATGAAGGCGCGCGCGCCTCGCTGGCCGCCAATGTCGCCCAATCCTACTTCGAGGCGCGCGGCCTGGCCGTGCAACTGGACGACGCACGCCAGACCGAGCGCATCAACGCCTCGCTGCGCGACTTCTCGACCAAGAAGGCCAACGCCGGCCTGATCGCCACCTCCGAAGCCGACCGCGCCGAGGCCGACCTGGCCGACACCCAGGCCCGGGTCGCCAACCTGGAAGCCCAGCTGGGCGCGGCGCGCCGCAGCCTGCTGATCCTGGTCGGGCGCGGGACCGATCCGCTGGCCAGCCTGCCGGTCGACGCCCAGCTGGACCTGGCGCCGGCCGTGCCCACCACGATCCCCGGCGAACTGCTGGGCCGCCGTCCGGACGTGCGCGAAGCCCAGGCCCGCCTGGCCTCCGCCTCCGGCAATCTGAAGCTCAACGAACTGGCCCTGCTGCCGACCTTCAACATCACGCCTGGCGCCGGCCTGTCGAAGAGCGTGTCGCCCAGTTTCGGCGGAGGCAGCGGCACCAGTTCGACCTCCACATCCACCTGGACGATCGGC
This sequence comes from Caulobacter sp. 05L422, assembly GCF_056397765.1. NCBI lineage: Bacteria > Pseudomonadati > Pseudomonadota > Alphaproteobacteria > Caulobacterales > Caulobacteraceae > Caulobacter > Caulobacter sp. 05L422. The sequence goes on from NZ_JBFTOB010000004.1 coordinate 211,578, forward strand.
GCCAACGTCTCGATCCCGGTGCTGAACATCCCGGCCCTGCTGGCCGACATCGACGCCCAGGACGCCCGCACCCAGCAGGCCGCCATCGCTTACGAAAAGGCGATCCAGACCGCCTATGGCGAGGCCGAGAACGCCATGCTGCAGCTGGCCGCCGACCAGCGCCGCGTAGCCCTGCTGACCGCCGGCGTGGCCCGGGCCGAGCGCGCCTACGAGGCCAACCGCAAGGGCTACGGCCTGGGCCTGATCGACCTGACCACCACCCTGCAGGCCGAGCAGTCCTGGCGCCTGTCGCGCACCGTCCTGACCAGCGCCCGCACCGACGCCCTGCTGCACGCCGTCCAGACCTACAAGGCGCTCGGCGGCGGCTGGTCGCCAAATCTCGCCGAAAATGGCTCTGCCCCGACCCAAGTTTCCTCGAAATGAGACCCTCCCCCATGACGACCCGCACCGCGCTCGCCGCCATGATCCTGATCGCCGCGACGGGCCTGACCGCCTGCGGCGAGAAGAAGGACAAAGCCGCTCCCAAGGCCCCGGCCGCCGCCCTGGCCCGCACCGTCAGCATCGGCTCGGTCGAGACCCGGCCGCTGGGCGGCGGGGTCGAGGCGTCGGGCCTGCTGGTCCCGCGCGAGGAGGCCGCCGTCGGCTCCGAGCTCTCCGGCTATCGCGTCGCCCGCCTCTATGCCGACGAGGGCGACTATGTCCGGGCCGGCCAGCCCCTGGCGCAGCTGGACGACACCCTGCTGCGGGCCCAGGTCGAGCAGCAGGCCGCGGTCACCGCCCAGTCCCAGGCCGAGGCCAAGCGCGTCGCCGGCCTCGACGGCCAGGGCGTGATCAGCCAGGAGCAGATCGAGACCCGCCGCTACCAGGCCAAGGCCCAGGAAGCGGCCCTGAAGGAGCTGCGCACCCGCGTCTCGCGCATGACCATCACCGCCCCGGTCGGCGGCCTGGTCCTGCAGCGCGGCGTGCAGCCGGGCCAGATCGCCGGCGGCGGGACCACGCCCTGGTTCACCATCGCCCGCGACGGCCTGGTCGAGCTGGACGCCGAGGTCAACGAGGCCGACCTGGCGGGCATCCGCGCCGGCCAGCCGGCCCAGGTCAGCCTGCCCAGCGGCCAGGCCGTGTCGGGCGTCGTGCGCCTGGTCAGTCCGCGGGTCGACAGCGCCAGCCGCCTGGGCAAGGTGCGCGTGCGCCTGCCGGTCCGCCCCGATCTGCGCCCCGGCGGCTTCGGCCGCGCCACCTTCGGCGCGTCGGGCACGTCGGTGACGGCCATCCCCGAAGCCGCGATCCGCTACGAGGCCGACGGCCTGTTCGTCATGACCGTCGACAGCAACAACCGCGCCCACCAGACCCCCGTGAAGGTCGGCCAGAAGGGCGGCGGCTGGGCTCAGTTGGTACAGGGCCCGCCGGCCGGAACCCGCGTGGTGCTGGGCGGCGCGTCGTTCGTGGCGGACGGCGACACCGTTCGTCCCGCCGCCGCCCAGCAGGCCGCCCGCTGATGGCTAGCGAGCAAAAGCCTGGCCAGGAGAAGACTGGCGAACTGAAGATCTCCGCCTGGGCGATCAAGAACCCGATCCCTGTCGCGGTCCTGTTCATCGCCCTGATCATCGCCGGGATCGGCTGCTACATGGGCCTGCCCATCAAGCAGTTCCCCAACGTCGAATTCCCGGCCGTGACCGTGACGGTCACCCAGAGCGGCGCCGCGCCCGGCGAGATGGAGACCCAGGTCACCCGTCCCATCGAGGACGCGATCGCCAGCATCTCCAACGTCAAGACCATCCGCTCGTCGGTGGTCCAGGGCGCCTCGACCACCACCATCGAGTTCGAGCTGGGCGAAGACCTGCAGAAGGTCACCGACGAGGTGCGCTCCAAGGTCGACCAGACCCGCTCGCAGCTGCCCCGCGAGGTCGACGAGCCGATCGTCCAGCGCCTGGAGATCACCAGCGCCCCGATCATCACCTACGCCGTCTCGGCCCCGAACATGAGCGCGACCGAGCTGTCGTGGTTCATCGACGACACCGTCACCCGCTCGCTGCAGGGCGAAAAGGGCGTGGCCCAGGTGGCCCGGGTCGGCGGCGTGGATCGCGAGATCAACGTCGTCATCGATCCCGACCGCATGGCCAGCTTCGGCGTCACCGCGCCCCAGTTGAACCAGGCCCTGGCCAGCTTCAGCGTCGACGCCCCCGGCGGCCGCGCCAAGATCGGCGGCCGCGAGCAGACCCTGCGCGTGCTGGGCGCGGCCACCACGGTCGAGCAGCTGCGCCAGATCACCATCCCCATCGCCGGCGGCCGCTATGTGAAGCTGACCGACGTGGCCCAGGTCGGCCAGGGCTCGGAAGAAGAGCGCGGCTTCGCCCGCCTCGACGGCAAGCCCGTGGTCGCCTTCCAGGTGATGAAGACCCGCGATTCCAGCGACGTCGCCGTCGAGGACAACGTCAAGAAGGCCGTGGAAGCCCTGCAGGCCAAGCAGCCGGGCGTGACGTTCGTGAAGATCTTCTCGACCGTCGACGAGACCCGCGCCAGCTTCGCGGCCACCGAGCACACCCTGCTGGAAGGCATGCTGCTGGCCTCGCTGGTGGTGTTCCTCTTCCTGCGCGAATGGCGGGCCACCCTGATCACGGCCATCGCCATGCCGGTGTCGCTGATCCCGACCTTCGCCTTCATGTCGATCATGGGCTTCTCGCTCAACGTCGTGACCCTGCTGGCCCTGACCCTGGTCATCGGCATCCTGGTCGACGACGCCGTGGTCGAGATCGAGAACATCGAGAAACGCGTCGCCCGCGGCCAGAGGCCGTTCGCGGCGGCGATGGAAGGGGCGGACTCCATCGGCCTGGCCGTCGTGGCCACCACCTTCACCATCGTGGCGGTGTTCGTGCCGGTGTCGTACATGCCCGGCACGCCCGGCCAGTTCTTCAAGGAATTCGGCCTGACCGTCGCCGTGGCGGTGCTGTTCTCGCTGGTGGTCGCCCGCCTGCTGACGCCGCTGCTGGCCGCCTACTTCCTCAAGCCGGCCAAGCACGCCCATGAGCGCCCGCCGTTCAAGGGCTTCTACCGCGGCGTGCTGGACTGGTCGCTGGACCACCGGATCCTGGCCATCATCATCGGCACCCTGATCCTGTTGGGCTCGTTTGCCCTGGTCCCGCTCATTCCCACGGCCTTCCAGCCGGCCGCCAACGCCAACTTCTACTATCTGAAGGTCCAGGGCCCGCCCGGCGCGACCACGGCCGACATGAACCGCACCGTCCAGTCGGTGACCACCATGTTCCGCAAGCGTCCGGAAACCGCCCACGTCTTCGCCCAGGTCGGGTCGAACATCGGCAGCGGCTGGGGCGGCCAGAGCGGGGCCGACATCCGCGACGCCACCATCACCATCGTGCTGAACGGCAAGCGCGACCTGACCGTGACCGAGATCAAGCAGGTGGTTCGCGCCGGCCTGCGCGAGATCCCCGACGCCCGGGTCAACTTGCTGGGCGACTGGGGCACCTCGGACGTCCAGACCATCCTGACCGCCGAGGACGGACCCCTGCTCGAGCGCACGGCCTTCCAGGTCGAGCGCGAGATGCGGGGCCTGAGCACCGTCGCCGATCCCCGTCCCTCCTCGCCGCCCAGCGGTCCGGAGATCGTCATCCGCCCCAAGGCCGACGAGGCCGCCCGCCTGGGCGTCAGCGCCGCCGACATCGCCGCCATCGCCCGCGTGGCCACGGTGGGCGACATCGACGCCAACGTCGCCAAGATGACCCAGGGCGAGCGCCGGATCCCGATCCGCGTGCGCCTGCCGGCCGAGACCCGCGCCGACCTCAACGCCCTGGGCGCCCTGCGCATCCCCACGGCCGGCGGCGGCACCACTCGATTGGATAGTGTGGCCGACCTGTCGTTCCAGGCGGGTCCGGCCAAGATCGACCGCTTCGCGCGCAAGCGTCAGCTGACCATCGAGGCCGACCTCAACAACGGCGCCCAGCTGGGCCAGGCCATGACCGACGTCGGCAACCTGCCCACGATGAAGAAGCTGCCGGCCGGCGTCACCCCGGCCACGGCCGGCGACCAGGAGGCGTTCGTCGAGCTGTTCACCGGCTTCGCCATCGCCCTGCTCTCGGCCGTGGGCCTGGTGTTCGGCGTGCTGGTGCTGCTGTTCCGCAGCTTCTTCAAGCCGATCACCATCCTGTCGGCCCTGCCCCTGGCGATCGGCGGGGCGTTCCTGGCCCTGCTGGTCACCGGCCAGTCGCTGTCGATGCCGTCGCTGATCGGCTTCCTGATGCTGATGGGTCTGGCGGCCAAGAACTCGATCCTGCTGGTCGAATACGCCATCGAGCAGGAGCGGGCCGGCATGAGCCAGCGCGAGGCCATCGTCGACGCCTGCCACGAACGGGCCCGGCCGATCGTCATGACCACCCTGGCGATGATGGCCGGCATGCTGCCCACCGCGCTCGGCATCGGCACCGGCTCGGAGTTCCGCCAGCCGATGGCCGTGGCGGTGATCGGCGGGCTGATCACCTCGACCGTGCTGTCCCTGGTGCTGGTGCCGGTGGTCTACGAGATCGTCGACGACATCGAGCACTGGCTGACCCCCAAGCTCTCGCGCATGACCACCCCGCGCGAGGCCAACGGGGCGACGCTGTCGCCGGTCGACCGGCTGTGACTTCAGGCGTCGTCCGTCCGTTCGCGGCGGGCGACGCCGCGGCCGTGCTGGCGCTGATCCTGTCGATCCAGCGCGGCGAGTTCGGCCTGGCGATCACCGCCGCCGACCAGCCGGACCTGGCCGACGTGCCTGGCTTCTACCAGACCGGCGCGGGGCAGTTCTGGGTGGCCGAGCGCAAGGGCGCGCTGGTCGGCACGATCGGGCTCAGGGACATCGGCCCCCAGGAAAATGGGAGGCGCGCGCTGGCCCTGCGCAAGATGTTCGTCGGCCCCGAGGCTCGCGGCGCCGTGGGCGTCGCCGGACCGCTGCTGGCGACGGCGATCGGCCATGCCCGGGCCCGCGACGTGGCCGAGATCTGGCTGGGCACGACCGACCGTTTCCAGGCCGCGCATCGGTTCTACGAAAAGCACGGCTTCGACCGCGTGGAGCCCGAAGCCCTGCCGGACGCCTTCCCGCGCATGGCGGTCGATACGGTCTTCTACCGCCTGACGCTCTAACGCTTGCCGCTGTCGAGCAGCGAACCCAGCTCTGGAGCGTCCTTGGCCTTGGCGCTGATCGGCTCGCACCAGGGGAAGCGGTTGTCACGACCGTCGCTGCGGCGACTGGCCAGACCCGTCTCATACATCTGCTGACCCAGGTCGACGCCGTCGAGGCTGACCTGGGCCAGTTCGCGATGGAACTCGTCGAAGCCCCCGGTCGGCTGGACGGTCACCTCGCGCGCCTCGTGCATGCGGGACCGCACCCATTCGGTGGCCTGCTTGGCCGCCGAGGCCTCGGCCCAGCAGCGGGCGTCGGGCACGCCTTGCGGCGCATAGGCGTTGGCCAGGCGCACGTGCTTGCCGTCGATCACCAGGGCGTCGGCGCTGAGCACGCGCACGCGGTCGCCCAGGCCCGGCGGCGGCAGGATGGAGGCCGGCGGTTCAGGCGTCCGCTCGCAAGCGGCCAGGCCGACCGCCAACAGCGACAAGAGGACAAGCTTGGTACGGATCAAGAGAGCACCCCGATTTCGCCGCCAGGATAACGTGTTCTCGCAAGGTCGGGAACCTGCCCGGCCTGCTAGGCCGGCGTGACCGCGCCGAACAGCTTGTCGGCGAACAGGTCCAGGGTCTTCTGCGACAGACTGGTGTTGTTGAGGATCACCACGGTGGCCCGAGTGTCGAAGCGATGGCCCAGCACCGAGCGGTAGCCGGCGGTGTTGCCGGTCTCCCAGCCGGCCGGATAGGGCTTGCCGTCCACCCACAGGGTGCGGATCCGCCCGCCCAGGGCGTAGTTGTCGCTGGCCACCTCGACGGTCCGCAGCGCCGTCTGCGAGGCCGGCGCCAGGAAGCCGGTGTCGAAGATCGCGTGGGCGGCCTTCATCAGGTCCGAGGCGGTGCTGAAATAGCCTCCGGCGGCGGCCATGTACGGCAGGCGATTGTTGGGCCGCCGCGCGGGCGGGACGGCGGTGGCGTAGCCCACGGCGACGCTGGGCAGGGTCGCGGTCGCCGTGCTGGCGTCGGTTGCCTTCAGGCCCAGCCGGTCCAGGGTGATCTCCCGCATGGCGTCCTGATAGGGACGGCCGGTCGCCGCCTCGATCACCGCGATCACCAGGATCCAGTTGGTCAGCACGTAGTCGAAGCGCGTTCCCGGCTCGAACGCCAGGTCGCCCTGGCAGAACCGCTTCACCGCCTCGCCGGTCGGCAGGTCGGTGGTCAGCAGGCTGGGATCGGCCTTCAGGGCCGGGGTGAAGCCGTTGGGCACGCCGCTGGAGTTCGACAGCAGCCGGCGCAAGGTGACCTTGGCGCCGGTGTCGGCGCGATAGTCGGGCAGCCAGGTGGTGATCGGCGCGTCCAGCGACAGCTTGCCCGCCTCGACCAGCTTCAGCACCGTGACCGAGGTCAGCCACTTGGAGATCGAGGCGACGGCGTAGACCGTGTCGACCGTGGCCGGCTTGGCCGCCTCGAGATCGGCCATGCCGAAGGCGCGGGCATAGGTCGGCTTGCCGGCCTTGCCCAGCATCACCACGCCGTTGAAGCCCTGCTCCTTGACGAAGGCGTCGACGATGGGATTGGCCGCGCCCAGCGGCTTGGCGGCCAAGGCCGCGCCGGGCGCCAGGCCCAGGCCGACGCCGGCCAGCAGGAAGTCACGTCGGTGCAGCATGGAGAGCCTCGGGCGGGCCTCCAGGCGAGACCTTTGCCACGCTAGGGGCTGGCTCTGACGGGGTCACCTTAAGGTGTCGTAATGCGGTCTGCCCGCTGTCCGCGCGGCGACCGCTTGCCCCCTACGGGCCTTCGGCCGTCTTCCCCCATAGGGGGAAGAGGGGCGTCCTCCGCCCCCTTTGGGGGCGGATAGGCGGCGAAGCCGTCAGTGGGGGCAAGGGGGTGAGCCCCAAAGCAAAAGGCCCCGGAGTTTCCTCCGGGGCCTTCGCATGTCTTAGCCGAAGCTAGAAAGCCGAGAACTACTCGACGATCTTGGCCACGACGCCGGCGCCGACGGTGCGGCCGCCTTCGCGGATGGCGAAGCGCAGGCCTTGGTCCATGGCGATCGGGGTGATCAGCTCGACGTCCAGCTCGGCGTTATCGCCCGGCATGATCATTTCCACGCCT
>NZ_JBFTOB010000005.1:0-213085 GCF_056397765.1 Caulobacter sp. 05L422
GTTTCGTCCCGTGTTTCAGGGAACCTGCCCAGGACCGTCGCGAAGGCGTCCATCTAAAGACCACCGACGAACGCTTCCCGCTCGACCACCCCCGAAAGCCGCATCGGTCGCCGTACGTGCGCCCTCCCCGTGCCTTCAGGTGGGATCAGTATGGGGGCGGTCTGAAAGGGTGAGGATCAAATCGGGTCGAGAAAGTTTAGGGCTTTGAAATCGCTTAGCTTCGCTTCCTGAACGCCGAGCATCGACGCCTCAAAACCCTCTCCCAGAGGGAGAGGGTGAAAGAAAGCGCCTTCTCCGGAAACGCCCCTGACGTCATCCGCAAGCGGCGAGGTCGCGCCTTGACACGGCCAGACGCCAGAGCTCCGATCCCAAGGCTTCAAGGCGTGGCCCCCTCCGGGGCGGATGGAGGTCCGCATGGACGAACTACCGGCGGACTTCCACACGGCCGCCCCAGTCAGCGCCGCGGAGATCAACGCGGCGCAGATCGCGCTCGGCGTGGCGCTGCCTGGTGACTACCGTGCTTTCCTGGCGATCAGCGACGGCGGCGAGGGCTTTGTCGGGGAAAACTATCTGGTGCTCTGGCGCGTGGCCGAGCTGCATTCCTACAATCGAGACTGCGAGGTCGCGGAATACGCGCCCGGACTCGTGGGATTTGGCACGAACGGCGCCGGTGAGCTGTTCGCGTTCGACACTCGGTTCGACCCGCCGCCCATCGTGATGGCGCCGATGATCGGGCTGAGCCATGACGATGCGTTCGTGGTCGCGGACGATTTTCTCGGCCTGCTGCGACGGATGAAGCAGGCCAATGGATCATTGTTCGACCCTCGGCCGGCCTGATCCTCGCCCTTGGGCCGGCTATCGGTCGCCGCCCCCGAACCGCTCGAACGTCTCGGCGATCACCTGGCGCGTGACGTCCCACTCGACCATGGCCAGCGCCTCGTCCAGCGACACGAAACGCGCTTCGGCGGCGTCGTCGCCGGCCACCGGCTCGCCGGAGATCCAGCGCGCGGCGTAGTCGATCATCACGTAGTGGCGGGTGGTCGCGCCGGTCTCTCGCGAGGTGAACAGGCCGTCGACCACGTCGACCAGGCCCAGCAGCTCGGCTTGGACACCCGTCTCCTCGGCCAGTTCGCGCAGGGCGGCGACCGGCGTCGTCTCGCCCCATTCCAGGCGGCCGCCGGGCAGGCTCCACTGGCCCAGGCGCGGCGGGGTGCCGCGTTTGATCAGCAGCACCCGGTCGCCACGCAGGCAGACGACGCCGACGGTGGGAACGGGGAACTCGGAGACGGGCGCGGAGGGCTGGACGGCGGGAACGGAAACCATGGCGGCGTCAGATACGCTCCGTTCGGGCCGCGTCAAGCGACTGGGACAGGCGCATGCGCCTGTCCCCATCATTGGTCACGGAAACCCCGCCTTCAGGTCCAGGCTCGAGCTCACCCCGACGTGGGTCAGGCAGTTCCCCAGCCAGTCGTCCGCCGCCTTGCGCCCACGATCGCGCAGATCGCTTAGGAAGCTCCACTCGGTGTCGAACTTGCTGCCCAGCGACAGGTCGGCCAGAGCCTTGTCGGCGGTGATGGCGTGCATCAGCATCCGCCGATAGCGGCCGCGGGCGTTGTCCTTCAGCAGGCCCTCGTCCAGCAGCTTCTGCACGAAGCCGATGGCCCGCAGCTCGCTGGCCAGGGCGGCGTTGAAGGTGATCTCGTTCAGCCGGTCCATGATCTCGCCCGGGGTCTTGGGCGTCTCCTCGCGGACGAACGGATTGAGGCTGACCAGCAGGATGTCGTCGGGGGTGTCGTCGTAGAACAGCGGCCACAGCGGCGGGTTCGCGAGAAAGCCGCCGTCCCAATAGGGCTCGCCGTCGATCTCCACCGCCTGGAACACCTGGGGCAGGCAGGCGCTGGCCATGATGTGGCGGGCGGTCAGCTCGGTCTCGCGGAACACCTTGGACTTGCTGGTCCGCACCTGGGTGGCGGCGATGTACAGCTTGATCGGCGAGCGCTCGCGCAGGGCCTTGAAGTCGATCTCGCCTTCCAGGGCGTCGTGCAGCGGGTTCAGGTTGAACGGGTTGAACTCGTAGGGGCTCATCGACAGGGCGAAGGTCTCGGCCATCCGCCAGCCGGGCGTGTTCTTCAGCCAGTCGGTCCCGCCGGAAAAGGCGTTGGTCCAGATGCTGGTGTCGCCGAACACGTTGCGGCCGCCGTTGCGGTTGACCTGTTTCCAGAAGCGCTCGAGCCGGGCCTTGGCCCCGTCTCGCCCGCCGTCGATCAGGCCCTGGGCCAGGCACACGGCGTTCATCGCTCCGGCCGAGGCGGCGGTCACCGCCAGGATCTCGATGTCCTCTTCCTCGAGCAGGCGGTCGAGCACGCCCCACTCGAACGCCCCGTGCGAGCCGCCGCCCTGCAGGGCCAGCGAGATCGGCTTGGGGCCAGGGGCCTTCTTCTTGAACGGACCGATGGGCATGGATGGCTCCGTCACACGACCGGGGACATGCCCTTGCGGCGTGTCCCCATCAGAAAGCGCCGCGCCCGGTCAGGGGACACGCCGCAAGGGCATGTCCCCGGCCGCTACTGCGCGGTCCAGCCGCCGTCGATGCTGAAGGCCGAGCCGTTGGCCGAGGCCCCGGCGTCGGACACCAGGTACAGCAGCAGGCCGTTCAGCTGGTCGAAGGTGACGAACTGCTTGGTCGGCTGGGCGGCCAGGATCACGTCCTTCATCACGGCCTCTTCGCTGATGCCGCGCGCCTTGGCCTGGTCGACGATCTGGGCCTCGACCAGCGGGGTCTTCACGAAGCCCGGGCAGATGGCGTTGCAGGTGATCCCGAAGGTGGCCAGTTCCAGCGCCGCGGTCTTGGTCAGGCCCAGTATGCCGTGCTTGGCCGCCACATAGGCGGCCTTGAACGGCGAGGCGACCAGGCCGTGGGCCGAGGCGATGTTGACGATCCGCCCGCGCCCCTGCTCCTTCATGATCGGGATCGCCGCGCGCGTGGCGTGGAAGGCCGACGACAGGTTGATGGCGATGATCAGGTCCCACTGGTCGACCGGGAAGTCCTCGATCGGGGCCACGTGCTGGACGCCGGCGTTGTTGACCAGGATGTCCAGCTCGCCGAACTCGGCCTTGGCGGCCTTGACCATGTCGGCGATCTGGCCCGGCTTGGTCATGTCGGCGCCGTTGTAGAGCACCTCGACGCCGTGCTTCTCGGCCAGTTCGGCGCGGGTCTTCTCGATGGCGGTCATCTCGCCCAGGCCGTTGAGGACGATGTTGACGCCCTGGGCCGCCAGGGCGTCGGCCATGGCGTGGCCGATGCCGCTGGTCGAGCCGGTCACGATCGCGACCTGACCCTGCAAACCGAAATCCACGGCCATCGCACGCTCCTTGGCTCGCCGCCCAATTGCTGCATCGCAGCATATAGCTCGCTCTTGCGATGAGCGAGCGTTTATAAATTCATCGGTAGATGAAATTATGGCTGGAGGCGAGCGAAAACCCAGTCGGCCGGCGTGGAAAGGTCGGCGCGGTACTTGTAGCCATCGAGATCAAAGCCCTGCAGGTCGGCCGCCTTGTCGATGCGGTTGTCGATGGCGAAGCGGGCCATGCGGCCGCGGGCCTTCTTGGCGAAGAAGCCCAGCACCCGCAGCGTATTGCCCTTCTCTTCCTTGAAGTGGCAGGTGACGGTCGGCAGCTTCAGGGCCTTGGCGTCGACGGCCCCGAAATATTCCTGGCTGGCCAGGTTCACCAGGGTCGGGTCGGCATGGTCCTTGGCGGCGGCGTTCAGGGTCTTGGAAATGGTCTCGCCCCAGAAGTCATAGAGGTTAGAGCCCTTCTTGGTCTTCAGCCGCGTGCCCATCTCCAGGCGATAGGCCTGCAGGGCGTCCAGCGGCCGCAGCACGCCGTACAGGCCCGACAGGATCCGCAGGTGGTCCTGGGTCCAATCCAGGGCCGGACGGTCGAGTTCTCTTGCGTTGAGGCCGGCATAGACGTCGCCGTTGAAGGCGATGACGGCCTGCAGCCCTTCCTCGACCTGCGAGTCGAAGGCCTGGAACCGGGCGTGGTTCAGCTCGGCCAGGTTTTCGGAGATGTGCATCAGCCGGCGCAGGTCTGCCTTGGACAGCTTGCGCGTCACCTTGGCCAGCTCGGCGATCTGCGGCTTCAGCTCGGGCGTGGTGAGCGGCAGCACCTGATCGGGGGCGGTGAAGTCCAGCGACTTGGCGGGGGAGATGACCATCAACATGGCGGTGCAGATAGAGGCTTGGAAGGGCCACGGCTAGTGTGGCGCTGGACAATGGCGCCGCTCGCCGCGATGTTGCGCGCCCTTTCTTCGGACCACGCTCCATGCCCCAGCTCCTTGGCCTGATCGCCGCCCTCATCTGCCCGCTGGTGATGTTCGTCGCCCTGTTCCTGGTGATCCGCACCCCGAACCTGAAGTGGCGCCTGGCCTGGGCGGTGCTGTGCTTCGTCGGGATCGGAGCGTTCTGGATGCGGGCGGCGGACGGCGCGTGGGGCTTCGTTCCGGCGGCGATCAACGTGCTCGGGCCCGGCCAGCAGCCCGGCTACTTCAAGGCCACGGTCCCGGTCGGGGCCCTGGTCTCGATGTTCATCTGCATCAGCGTCCGCAGGGCCCGTCTTCAGGCGGCGCAGCGCCGTCAGGACGATCCCTCCTAAGAACGACCGGCCTAGAACAACACGCGCGGGTTCATGATCCGCTGGGGATCCAGGGCGGCGCGGACGGCGCGCAGGGCTTCGACCTCGACGGCGCTCTTGTAGCGCAGGGCCTCGACCGACTTCATCGCCCCCAGGCCGTGCTCGGCGCTGATCGAGCCGTCCATCGACGCGACGATGTCGTGGACGATCCGCGCGCCCTCGTCGCGCAGGGCGTCGTGGGGGTGGTCCGCAGCGCCGTCGGCCCGCAGGACGTCGTAGTGCACGTTGCCGTCGCCGACATGGCCGAAGGCCACGACCCGGACGCCGGGCGAGAACCCTTCCATCGCCGCCGTGGCCTGGTCGATGAACTCGGCGACCTTCGACACGGGCACCGAGACGTCGTGCTTCCAGGCCGCGCCCTCGGGCTTCTGGCCGCCCGATTGGTTCTCGCGCACCGCCCAGAAGGCGTGGGCCTGGGCCTGCGTCTGGGCGATGGCCGCGTCCTGGATCAGGCCGGTCTCCAGCGCGCCGGCCAGCAGCCGCTCCATGGCCGCCTCGGCCGCGCCGGGCTCGCCCGAGGCGGTCTCGATCAGCACGTACCAGGGATGCACGGCCTCCAGCGGCTCGCGCAGGCCCGGTATGTGCTTGAGCGCGAAAGCGACACCCAAGCGGCTCATCAGCTCGAAGGCCTCGACGGCCCCGCCGGTCTCATCCTTGGCCTTGGCCAGCAGGGCGATGGCGTCGTGCGGCGTCGCCACGGCGGCGACGGCTACGCAGCGCGACGCCAGCAGCGGATAGAGCTTGAGGCTGGCGGCGGTGATGATCCCCAGCGTGCCCTCGGCCCCTATCAGCAGATGCTTGAGGTCGTAGCCGGTGTTGTCCTTGCGCAGGCGCTTGAGACCGTTCCAGACCTCGCCGTTGGGCAGCACCGCCTCGATCCCCAGGATCTGGTCGCGCATGACGCCGTAGCGCAGCACAGCCGTCCCGCCGGCGTTGGTCGAGGCCAGGCCGCCGATCGTGCACGAGCCCTCCGAGGCCAGGCTCAGCGGGAAGCGGCGGTTGACGCTCAGGGCGACCTCGTGGGCCTTGGCCAGGGTGACGCCGGCCTCCAGCACCATGACGTCGTCGAAGGCGTCGACGTCGCGCACGGCGGTCAGCTTCTCGGTGGAAAGCAGGATCTCGCCTTGCGGGATCTGGCCGGCGACCAGGCCGGTGTTGCCGCCCTGCGGGGTGATCGCCACGCCCTCGGCGGCGCAGATGCCGACCACCGCCGAGACCTGAGCCGTCGAGCGCGGCAGAGCCAGCAGCGGGGTTTCGCCCGACCACCGCCCGCGCCACTCCTGCAGCTTGGGCGCCAGCCGGTCGGGATCCTGGCTCCACCCGCCCTCGCCGAGCACGGCTTTCAGACGGGACAGGGTGTCGGCGGGAACGGGCTTGGTCATGGGCGCGGAGGATACGCTTCCGAGCCGCCGGAGCATAGTATATACTCGGTATATACCGGAGGCCGTCATGGGCATCTTCATCAAGAACCCCGAGACCGAACGCGTTGTCCGCGAAGTCGCGGCGCTGCGAGGGGAGACGATCACGGGGGTGATCGATGCTCTCGCACGCGAAGCGCTGGAGCGCGAACAGCCCAAGCCGCACAGAAAGCGGACTCTGGAAGAGATGCGCGCGGCCACGGCGGAATTCCGACGCGCCACCGGTTTGGACCAGGAACCAAAGCCTCTGCGCCCGGTCACCAAAGCCGACTGGGATGCGCTCTGGCCGACCGGCATTCCCGAGATCGATGACGCATGACCCTGGCTGTCGATGCTTCGGCCCTGGTCGCGATCGCCCGCAACGAGCCGGGCTACGAAACCCTCGAGGCGGCCTTGTCCAAGGCCGAAGCGGCTTTCGCGACGCCGATCAACATCATGGAAGCTGGCCTTGTCCTGGTGTTGCGCGAGGCCCGGTTCACGACCGACGGCTTTCGCGCCTGGCTCGAAGCTCAGAACGTGCTTGAAACCAAAATCGTGAGCGCGGAGACCGCGCTCGACGCCTATCTTCGCTGGGGCAAGGGCGTGCATCGCGCCGGACTGAACATGGGCGATTGCTTCGCCTACGCCCTCGCCAAGACCCTTGATGCGCCGCTGCTCTACAAAGGCGACGACTTTCCGCTGACCGACGTCAGATCGGCGCTGGACGCCTAGCCCGCCGCCGGGTCGGGCATGCCGCGCACGTCGCGCCAGTATTCCTCGCGGACGTCGTCGTCGATCACCGGGGGATCGCCCGCGCCCTTGTAGAGACGGTCGTCGCCGGCCTTGCGGGCCTTGGCGATCCAGAAGGGCTGGCCGGTTTCGGTGTCGCTGAAATTGGCCTTCAGACCCGAGTTGCGCAGCGCCTCGAACGTGCGGCCCCCGTAGTAGAGGGTCTCTCCGGTCTTGGAGAGGCGGACACGCCCGATGCGCGCCGGACCGTTGAGGCCCTTGGACTTGTCTTCAAGGTACATGATGCGGAATTTCATCGGCCCTTATCCCACGAACCCGGCCGCCCGTCTCAGGCGGTCGTTGATCGCCTCGCCCAGGCCTTCGTCGGGGATCGGGGCGACGGCGATGCCGGCGGGCTCCGTCCGGTCGGCGGCGCGGAGGAAGGCGAACAGGTTCGCGGCGGCTTCCGCCAGGTCGCCCGTCGGGCTGAGGTTGAAGACCCCCACCCCCTCCGGCCAGGGCCCAAAGGCCAGGAACGCCTCGCCGGCCTCGGGCGCGGCCGCCTCGATGCGCACGGGAGCGTCCGGCGCGTAGTGCAGGGCCAGGCGGCCGGGCGAGCGCTTGGCGTCGTCGTCGGCCTGCGCCAGCGGACCGACCACGGCCTCCAGCTGGGCGCGGGTCACGGCGCCGGGGCGCAGCAGGCGGACCGGACCGTCGAGCACGGCGACGACGGTGCTTTCCAGGCCCACCTCGCAGGGCCCGCCGTCCAGGGCGGCGGCGGCCTTGTCGCCGGTCTCGGCGAAGGCGTCGGCGAAGGTGGTGGGGCTGGGCCGGCCCGAGCGGTTGGCCGAGGGCGCGACCACCGGCCCGCCGAACGCGGCCAGCACGGCGCGCGACAGCGGATGGCCGGGCACGCGGATGGCCACGGTGTCGAGTCCGGCTCGGGCCAGGTCGCAGACGGCGGCCGTGTCGCGGACCGGGGCGACGATGGTCAGAGGCCCAGGCCAGAAGGCGGCGGCCAGGGCCTGGGCGCGGTCGTCGAAGGCGGCGATGCGCGCCGCCGTCTCGGCGTCATGGACGTGGGCGATCAGCGGGTTGAAGCGCGGCCGGCCCTTGGCCTCGAAGATCGCCGCCACGGCCGCGGGGTTCGAGGCGTCGGCGCCCAGGCCGTAGACGGTTTCGGTCGGCAGCAGCACGAGCCCGCCGTCGCGAAGGGCGCGCCCAGCCTTCTCGACTTGAGCGGCCGTTACTTCTTCTTGGCCGTGATGGCGAAGCTGACCTTCACCTTGCCGCCGATCTGATCCGTAGACGCCCATTCACCCTGTCCAACCCCGAACGCGGTCCGGTCCAGGGTGGTTACACCGCGCGCCGTGGCCGTGTCGCCGTCGATCTTCAGGGTGAAAGGCAGGCTGACCGGCTTCTTGACGCCGCGCAGGTCCAGCGTGCCGTCGGCCACGAACTTGCCTTCGCCGGTCTTGCGGAACTTGCTGGCCGTGAAGGTGGCCTTGGGATGGGTCGCCGTGTCGAAGAAATCCCCGCTGGGCAGGCTTGAGTCGCGCTGGTCGTCGCCGGTGGCGGCCGAGCCCATGTCGATGCTGACCGTCAGCTTCGAGCGGTCCAGGGCCTCGGGCGAGAACAGGATGTCGGCGGTCCAGCGCTTGAACTGACCGTCGATGCTGTCGCCGGCCCAGGTGGCCGAGAAGTTCAGGGTCGAGCTCTTGGCCATGGTCCAGGCGACCGGGTCCTTCAGCGCGTTGTCCGGCTCGGCCGGCGCGGCGGTTTCCGACGGCGCGGCGGCGGCCGGAGTGGTCGCGGCGACGGGCGGCGGCGAGGCGGTCGGCGCCTCGACGACTTCGGCCGGGGCGGCGGGTGCGGGCGCGGCGTGCTTCACAGCCGGCTTGTAGAGGTAGCCCGCCGCGACCACGGCGATCAGGCCGGCGGCGGCCAGCCAGGCGCGCGGCTCCAGCCAGCCCGGACGGGCGCCCGGCGCCATGTGGCCCAGCACCTCGTCGCGGTCGAGGATCTGGTGCTTGGCCACCGCGCCCAGGTGCAGGGCCAGCAGCAGGTAGGTGGTCTTGACCAGCAGGCCGTGGCCGTTCTCGCCGATCTCGTGCCACAGGTGCTTGGGACCGGCCGCCAGCTCGGGCAGGAACGGCAGGTGCGGCCAGGGGATCGCGCCGTACAGCACCGTCGGGATGGTCAGCTTGCTGGTCGAGACGATGATCCAGCCCGTGATCGGCAGGCCGATCATGATCACGTAGAACGCCACGTGCACGACCTGCGAGGCGATCGTCTCCCAGCGCGGCTGGGTGGCCGGATGCGGCGGCGGGCGGTGGGTCAGCCGCCAGGCCAGGCGCGCCAGGCTGAGCAGCAGGATCGTGATGCCGATCGACTTGTGCAGCTGGAAGATGGCGTAGGTGGCCGGCCCCTTGGGCTCGTCGCCCATCCGCCAGCCCAGGATGATCTGGAACAGGATGGCGGCCGCGATCAGCCAGTGCAGGACAATGGCCACCGTGGTGTAGCGGGGAGGACGACCCGCCGCCGAGGCGGTCTCGATAGGCGTCTCGGCGGTCATGGTCGTCCTCGTCTCAAGCTTAAGTCCGGGTCCGAACAAGACGCCCGGACCGATGTCGTTTCCAAGGCCAAGCTAGGGCCTTGGAGCCTTACTTCTTCGGATTGAACTCGGCTTCGATCTCCAGGTCCACGTCGTCGCCGACCAGGCCCTTCAGGTGGGTGAAGCCGAAGTCCGAACGCTTGATCGTGCCGGTGGCCGAGAAGCCCATGATCTGCGAGCCGAACGGCGTCTTGGCGTAGCCGTTGTACTTGACGTCCAGGGTGACCGGCTTGGTCACGCCGCGGAACGTCAGGTCGCCCGTCAGCTTCCCCGGCTCGACCTTGGTCGAGACGAAGGTGATCTTCGGATACTGGGCGGCGTTGAAGAACTTCGGGTCCGTGCCGATTTCCTTGTTGAAGTCGGGAAGGCCGGTGTCGACGGCGGCGGCGTCGATGCTGATCGAAACCTTGGTGTCCAGCGGCTTGGCCGGGTTGTAGTCGTAGGACCCGTCGATCGCTTCGCGAGCGAAGCGGAAGGTGTAGTGCGAGGTGCCGAAGTGCGTGACCTTCATGGTCAGGCTGGCGTGCTTCTTGTCGATCGTCCAGGCGCCGGCCGGGGCCTGGGCCGGATCGGTGGCGGTGGCCTGGGCGGACGCGACGGCCGGCAGGACGGCGACGGGCGCGGCCAGGAGGGCGCCGACCAGAAGGGCGGAAGCGAAGCGGCGGTTCATGAGGGACAGTCTCCAAACTGTAATAGCAGCAGTTGCTGAACCCCCAACTTAGGAAGCTTGGCCCGGCGATGAAGGGACCGCGCTTCACGAAGCCGTGATCGGTTCGGCTTTGCATGCCGCGCCGCAGCATCTAAACGAAGTTCACTTGAGCCCGCCGCCAGATCGGACCGTCCCATGACCTACCGCGCGCCCGTCCGCGACCTCGCCTTCGCCCTGAAGCACGTGGCCGGCTTCGATCGCCTGGCGACGGCCTTCCCCGAGGCCGACGCCGACACCGTGGAGGCCGTGCTGCAGGCCGCGGGCGTGTTCGCCAGCGAGGTGCTGGCCCCGCTCAACCGGGCCGGCGACCTGGTCGGCGCCAAGCTGGAAAACGGCGTGGTCCGCGCCGCCCCCGGCTTCGCCGACGCCTATCGCCAGTTCGCCCAGGACGGCTGGACCAGCCTGGCGGCCGCGCCCGAGCACGGCGGCCAGGGCCTGCCCAAGACCCTGGAGGTCGCGGTCCTGGAAATGGTCCAGGCCGCCAACATGGCGTTCGGCCTGTGCCCGATGCTGAGCCTGGGGGCCATCGAGGCCCTGACCCATCATGGCTCCGACCGCCAGAAGGCTCTCTACCTGCCCCGGCTGGTGTCGGGCGAATGGACCGGGACCATGAACCTGACCGAACCCCAGGCCGGTTCGGACCTGGGCGCTCTGACCACGATGGCCACCCCGGACGGCGACGGCGGCTACACCCTGTCGGGCCAGAAGATCTTCATCACCTGGGGCGACCACGACGCCGCCGACAACATCCTGCACCTGGTGCTGGCCCGCACGCCCGACGCGCCTCCCGGCGTGAAGGGCATCTCGCTGTTCCTGGCCCCCAAACTCATGGTCGAAGAGAGCGGCGCCCTGGGCGCGGCCAACACCGTGCGGGTCGGCGGGCTGGAGCACAAGCTGGGCATCCACGGCTCGCCCACTTGCGTGATGCTGTACGAGGGCGCCAAGGCCGAGCTGGTCGGCCAACTGGGCTCGGGCCTGGCCCACATGTTCACGATGATGAACGCCGCGCGCCTGCAAGTCGGGGCCCAGGGCACGGCCATCGCCGAGCGGGCCTACCAGCAGGCGCTGGACTTCTCGCTGGAGCGCACCCAGGGACGCTCGGCCTGGACGGGCGCCCAGCCCTCGCGGCTGTACGACCATCCCGACATCCGCAAGACACTTGTGCTGATGAAGGCCAAGATCGAGGCGGCGCGCGGCATCTGCCTGTCGACCGCCGTCGCCGCCGACCTCTCGACCCACGCCGCCACCGAGGAAGAGCGCGCCACCGCCAAGCTGCGCGAGGAGCTGCTGACTCCGATCGCCAAGGCCTGGTCGACCGACGTCGGCGTCGAGGTCGCCTCGCAGGGCGTGCAGGTGCATGGCGGCATGGGCTTCATCGAGGAAACCGGCGCGGCGCAGCACTATCGCGACGCCCGCATCGCCCCGATCTACGAGGGCGCCAACGGCATCCAGGCCATCGACCTGATCGGCCGCAAGCTGGGCCTGTCGGAAGGCCAGGCGATCGGCGACCTGATGGACGACATGCGCGACACCCAGGAAGCTCTGGAAGCGGCCGGCGGCGATCTGGGCGGCGTGGCCCTGCGCTTCAAGGCGGCCCTGGACGCGGTCGGCTCGGCGACGGCCTGGCTGATCGAACGCCGGGTCCGGGCCATGCCCGACGCCCTGTCGGGGGCCACGGCCTATCTGAAGCTGCTGGGCGACACGGTCGGCGGCTGGATGCTGGCCAAGGGGGCGCTGGCCGAGCCCGTGGGCCTGCGGCTGGCTTTGGCGCGGGTCTATGGCGAGAACGTGCTGGCGACCGTGCCCGGGCAGGTGGCGGCGGTGACGGGCGGGTCGGCGGATCTGGAAGGGGTGACGCCGGATATGCTCGGCGCACACTGACTTGCCCCCACCTGACCGCTTCGCGGTCTGTCGCGGCGAGGGGGCGGAGGTCACCCTCTTCCCCCTATGGGGGAAGAGGGTCGCGAAGCGACCCGTAGGGGGCAAGTGATCGCCGCAACGAAAAAGGGCGGCTCCTCGCGGAGCCGCCCTTTCCTTATTCTCTGGGGCTGAACCCTACAGCTGACCCAGCATGTAGTCGGCCGACGAAACCTTGAATTCCCCGCCCTCTTCGACGTTCAGGGTCTCTACCACCCCGTCCTTGGCGATCAGCGAGTAGCGCTGCGAGCGCAGGCCCATGCCGAACTTGGAGCCGTCGAACTCCAGGCCGATGGCCCGGGTGAACTCGCCGTTGCCGTCGGCCAGCAGCAGCACTTCGTCGGTGATGCCCTGGTCGGCGCCCCAGGCCTTCATCACGAACAGGTCGTTGACCGAGACGCAGGCGATGGTGTCGACGCCCTTGGCCTTCAGGTCGGCGGCCTTCTCCTTGAAGCCCGGCAGGTGCTTGGCCGAGCAGGTCGGCGTGAAGGCGCCGGGGACGGCGAACAGGGCGACCGTCTTGCCCTTGAACAGATCGTCGGTCGTGACCGGGGCCGGGCCCTCGGCCGTGCTGGTCATGAAAGTCGCCGAAGGAAGCTTGTCGCCAACCTTGATCGCCATGTGCGGTGTCCCTGTCCGTTGCCTGAGCTAAAAGCGCGCAACGGAGATAAAGGCGCCGGAGCCGATCGCCAAGGGAAGGTTGGACTTGAAACCGACGCGTTCCGAACCGATCCTCTTAAGATGGACTCACCTCGCACGGATCACGGAGCCTTCCTCGCCGGACAGATGCTGGTCGCCATGCCCGGCATCGAGGATCCACGCTTCGAACGCGCCGTGCTCTATGTGTGCGCCCACGACGCCGAGCAGGCCATGGGCCTGGCGGTCAATCGGCCGGTCGAGGGGCTGACCCTGTTCGAGCTGCTCAACAACCTGGGCGTCGCGCCAGAGATCGAGGCCGGAGGCGACCTGGTGATGCTGGGCGGCCCGGTCGAGCGCGAGCGCGGCTTCGTGCTGCACACCGACGACTACGTCTCGCCCGACTCCACGGTGCCGGTGGCCGACGGCCTGGCCCTGACCGTCACCCGCGACGCGCTGGACGCCCTGGGCAGCAAGATCCGCCGCCCGCGCCACGCCATCCTGGCCCTGGGCTATTCCGGCTGGGGTCCCGGCCAGCTGGAGCAGGAACTGCGCGACAATGTCTGGCTGATCTGCGACGCCGACGAAGCCCTGCTATTCGGTGACGACTACGACAACAAATGGACCATGGCCTTGGCCAAGATCGGAATCACCGCCGATCATCTGTCGTCCCAAGCCGGTAGAGCTTGAGTAGACGGTCCAGAAGACCGTCAGCTCAAAACTAGTAATCCACCCGATTATACTGACCGCATAAGGCGAGTATATTCCGCCATAGTCACGCTGTTGCTTTTTGAAGCCGTCACGGGGGACCCGGCTCGCGCTCGCATGCGTGACGTGTGGTCAGGACAGTGGCATGGCTTACCTGCGTCTCACATCGCCATCGAACGACAACTGGGCGGCCCGGGGCGAGCGCAACCCGTCGTCCGAAACCTGGGGCCAGCGCCGCTACGGCGTGATGCCGCCTCCCAGGCGATCGCTCGGCGGAAACATCCTTCTGGGCATGATCGCCATGCCGCTGGGCGTCTGGGGCCTGTGGCTGCTGCTGGGAACCGAGCCCCCCGAACCCGCGCCCCAGCCCCTGGTCTTCCAGGTGCCGCCCCCTCAAACGCCGTTGGCGGTCGCCGCGGCCGACGCCCAGCGCGGCCTGAGGATCGTCCTGACCGCGGACTCCCGGCCCGTGACCCATCCGGAGACCTGGGGCGCCCTGCCCACCGCCGTCAGCGCGCCGGTGGTCGCCTCGCCCCTGGCCGACGCCGCCCCGCCGGAGGACACGGTCGGCTGCCGCGACGCGCCGACCCTCGCGGCCCAGATGACCTGCATCGATCCCGTCCTGCGCGAGGCCGAGCAGCGGATGGCGGCGGCCTATGAGGCGGTGCTGGCCGCCGGGGTCTCTCCGGCCGCCCTGGGACGCTCCCAGGCCCGCTGGCTGGCCAGGCGCGACGAGATGGCCCAGGCCTCGCCCGAGGACCTCCTGGCCGCCTACCAGCAGCGCGAAAGCCAGCTTCGCAGTTTCGCGGTGGCGCTGGAGCTGAGGGCCGGATCCGTGGGGCAGCGGAACGCCGCCTCCGAAAGCCCTCTCCCCGTGGGGGAGGCCATCGCGCAGCGATCGGTGGGGGGAGCCTGAGTCCCTAGCCCCGGGCCTTCACCGGCGCGGCGCCGTCGACATAGGCTTCGTTCAGATAGACCTCGGCCTCCTGCGGCGACAGGGCCGGCGCGTAGCCGAAGCCCTGGCCGTAGTCGCAGCCCAGCGATTGCAGGGCACGGGCCATCTCGGCGTTCTCGACGCCCTCGGCGACGACTTCCAGATCCAGGTCCTGTCCCAGCTTGACCACCGAGCGGACGATCTTGGCCGAGCCGGCGTTGCTGCCCATGGTCCGCACGAAGTAGCGGTCGATCTTCAGCGTGTCGAACGGCAGGCGCGTCAGGTACGACAGCGACGAGAAGCCGGTGCCGAAGTCGTCCAGCGCCAGGCCGGCGCCGGCTTCGCGCAGGGTCCGCAGGATCACGGCGGCCCGCTCGGGATCGCGCATGATGTCGCTTTCGGTGACTTCCAGCTTCAGGGCGCCGCGCGGCAGGTCGTGCTCCTTGAGCACCTGGCGCACGTCGTGGACCAGGCCGGGCCGGTCGATCTCGCCGGTCGACAGGTTGACGCTGACGGTCAGGGCGCCGACGGCCGGATGGCTGTCGCGCCATTTCGCCAGCTGCCGGGCCGAGGTGCGCATCATGTGCTCGCCCAGCTCGCTCATCAGGCCCATCTCCTCCACCAGCGGGAGGAACTCGTCGGGCGGCAGCATGCCGCGACGCGGATGGATCCAGCGGGCCAGGGCCTCGAAGCCCGACAGGGCGCCGGTCGACAGCCGCACCACGGGCTGGAAGAAGGGGGTGATCTCGCCACGGCCGATGGCGCCGCGCAGATCGGCCTCCAGGGCCAGGCGCGACAGGCCGTCGGTCTCCATCGAGCGGCCATAGGCGGCGGCGCTGCCGCGGCCGTTGGAGGCGGCGGCCTCGACGGCCAGCTCGGCGCGACGCAGCAGCTCGGCCGCCTCGGGGGCGTCCTCGCCGCCCTCGGCTGAGACGGCGCCGATCGACAGGGTCGGGTGGATGTCGAAGCCGGCCACCCGCAGGGGCTGCTCCAGGGCATTGCGCAGCAGCTCGGCGGGCTCGAAGCCGGCCGGGTCGCACAGCACCGCGAACTCGTCCTCGCCGATCCGGCCCAGCAGGGCTTCGGACGGGAAGGCGGCGGCCAGGCGCGAGCCCAGGGCGGCCAGCACCAGGTCGGCGCGCTCGTGGCCCAGAGCCTCGTTCAGCCGGCGCAGGCGGTCGACGTCGGCGACGACCAGTTCGTGCACGCCGCTTTTGCCCAACCGCTCGCGGGCCTGGGCGATGAAGCTCTTGCGGTCCAGCAGGCCGGTGAGGGTGTCGCGCTCGGAGGCGGCGAACTTGACCTCGGGCGCGATGACGCCGGCGGCGCGCACCCCGTCTTCCAGCCAGGTGCCGCGCCAGATGCAGATCTCGCCGTTGCGCATGCGCAGGCGGGCGACGATCTCGCTGCCCGGCGGGCGAACCTTGAGGATGTCTTCGGCCTGGGCGCGGTCCTGGGGCAGGGTCAGGGCGCGGAAGGCGGCGGAGGAGCAGTCCGGGGCCAGCGGCCCCAAGCCCAGGGCTCTAGCAGCGCCGTTGACGCGCAGCCGGTCGGCCTCGGGCTCCCAGAGCCAAAGCGCGACTTCGGCGGCGCCCAAGGCCTCGAGCGTGGCCGTGGCGTCCCATACGCGTCGCTGACTAATCTTGAACGACATGCCCTGATCCCGCGCCCGAAGGCGCCGTGTACGGGTCCGCGCTATTCTGGCGCGACCATCCCGAACAGACGATGATCTCGCCACTCGCCGTTAATTTTCAGATAAGCGGGGGCATATCCCTCTTCGGAGAAGCCGGATTTCAGCAAAACGGCCGCCGAAGGCTCGTTTTCGGGCATGCAGGCCGCCTCCAGCCGGTGCAGCGCCAGCTCGCCGAACGCGAAGTCGATCGCCGCCCGGACCCCGTCCTTCATGTAGCCCTGGCGGGCATGGGGCTGGCCGATCCAGTAGCCCATCACCCCGCACTGGGCGACGCCGCGCCGGATGTGGAACAGCCGCACCCCGCCGATCAGCGCGCCGTCGTCGCGACGGAACATGAAGAACGGAAACGCCTCCCCCACCTCCAGTTCGCGGGCATAGGCGTTGAGCCGGGCCCGGAAGGCCGGACGCGTCAGGTCGTCCTCGGGCCAGGTCGGCTCCCAGGGCCTGAGGAAGGCCGCCGACTGGGCGCGCAGCTCGGCCCAGGGCTTGTAGTCGTGCAGGCGCGGCAGACGCAGGAACACCTTCTCGCCTTCGAGGCGGGGGCCGGTATCGGTCTGGAAGAGGCGAAGGAAGGCGGTCAAGCGGAGCGTTCTCGTTGAGGGGCGCACCTTCGAGCGTCAACGCCTCCGAGGCAATAGGGGCGCGCCGTCGCAGGCCTTCCCCGCCCTGCTTTGGACATCGATAGGCGGGACTTTCGGCTTGAGTCTTGTCGTCGGGCGGCAAAAGGGTAGGACACGGGGTTCATGACTCGCACGACGCGTCTTCGACGCCGGACGACAGCCTCCCGCTGACGTCGCGGCCCAAGCGTCGCGGATTTGGGCGACGACGGTTTTTTCGGCGGATGAGACGGCTGACCAAGTTCTATCGGACCAAGCAGAACACCTTCGCCTTTCGCACCCGACGCGGCTGGTGGATCGCGGGCGCCCTCGTGTTGACGATCGGCCTGGGGGCGCTGGGCTGGACAGCGCTCCATCGGTCGCGCGCCTCGAAGACCGTCGAGACGGCCGCCGCCCCGGCGACGCCGGTCGTCCTGCCCCTGGAGCCCCAGGACTGGCGCGGCGAGATCGACTATCGCGCCCTGGACGCCCGCATCCGGACGATGATGGCCGACAAGACCATGGAAGGCCTGGCGATCGCCGTGGTCGAGAACGGCCGGCTGTCGTTCGTCCAGGGCTACGGGCTGACCTCGCCCAAGGACGGCGAGAAGATCGACGCCGACACGATCTTCCGCTGGGCGTCGCTGTCCAAGACGGTGGCCGGCACCCTCAGCGCCCGCCTGGCCCGGGACGGGGTGTTCTCGCTGTACGATCCCCTGGGCAAGTTCAACACCAGCCTGCGCCTGCCCGCCGACGCCCAGAACACCCTGACGGTCGAGCAATTGTTGTCGCAGCGCACGGGCCTGCCCCGCAACGCCTATGACGGCTGGCTGGAGGGCGGGCGGGACCCGAGGATGATCCGCCAGAGCCTGGGGACCGTGCCGCCGCAATGCCCGCCCGGCACCTGCCACAGCTACCAGAACGTCGCCTACGACACGATCCGCGAGGTGGTGGAGACCACTACCCACCGCTCCTACGCGGAGGAGGTCCGCCAGCGGCTGTTCCTGCCGCTGGGCATGACCAGCGCCACCATCGGCGTCGAGGGCCTGCGCGACGCCGAGCACTGGGCGCGGCCGTCCCGCTACGGCCGGACCATGCCTCTGCTCGACGCCTATTACCGCGTGCCCGCCGCGGCGGGGGTCAATTCCAACATCGTGGACCTGGCGCGGTGGATGCAGGCCCAGATGGGCCAGGCGCCCGCCGTTCTGCCGGCCCCGGTGCTGGCCGACATCCAGCAGCCGCGCGTCAAGACGGGACGGCCCTACGGCAACTCGCCGCTCGGCCGTTCGCTGGACCAGCCCGGTTACGGCCTGGGCATGCGCAGCTTCATCTACAAGAACCATCGGATGATCGGCCACAGCGGCGCGGTGGACGGCTATCGCTCGACCATGATGTTCGAGCCGGCCACCAAGACCGGCGTGGTCATGCTGTGGAACAGCGAGAGCAGCCTGCCCTTCAAGCTGCAGGCCGAGGTCTTCGACAGCGCCTACCACCAGCCGTTCACCGACTGGCTGCAGCTGAAGGGCGACCGCTCGCCCGCGCCCGCCCCCTGATCCATCAGGAAGCGGGCCGGAGGCCTATTTCATCCTGACGTATGCATACTGCCCCGAGCCGGCCCATTCCCTGGTCCAGTGCGGGGCGACGGCCATGATGTTCGCCGCCGTCGGATAGGCCGCGAACTGCAGGCTGCTGGTCGCGCCTTCCATGGCGAGGTCGAACGCCACCACCCCGTCCGGGCCGGCCTTCCACTTACCCGTCCAGAGGGGCTTCTCGGTGATCTTCTCCACGTAGGTGACCTTGCCGTCGAGCGTGAAGTTGAGGATCGACTTGTTGCGCTTCTGCTCGATCCACAGGCCCAGGACGTCGCGCTCGGCCTTCAGTTGGGCCGGGGTCTTGGCGATCTTCAGGTTCGGCCGGGCCATCGCCGCCATGTTCGGCGTCGGCCTGATGACCGGCCGCAGCGGCTTGGTCGGCAGGAAGGTGGGCGGCGCGTCCGACGTGGTCGTTGGCGTGACGCCGGGCGGAGGCGGCTCGTTGACGGGCGTCTCGACGGCGGGCACGGAATCGGTCGGGGCCGGCGTCGTCGGGGGAGGCGTCACTGGCGCCGTGGGGGGCGCTGTCGGCGTTTCGGTCTTGGGCGGAGGCGGCTTGTCGGCCTCCTTGTTGCAGCCGGCCAATGCCAGCGCGACGAGGCTCACCGTGATCCAGCGTCCAGTCATGTCTTCGCTCCCAGAGGCCCGGCGTCCCTCCGTGAACGGCATTCAAGTCCCGACGATGCCGAATAACAAGCAAAGATTGCATCGCGCACGCGGCGCGCGAGCCCGGCCGGACGGCTAGACCAACGACTTCTCGAAGACCTCGCCCGCCTTCAGGGCCGCCTTGGCGCCGAGGATGGCGCTGGCGGCCTTGCCGGGGCCCAGGATCATGCGGCCCAGGCGCTGCAGGTCGTCGACGGTGACCGCGTCGACCGCCTCGGCCAGCTCGGCGGGCGTGTAGAGCCGGTCGAACATCAGGGCCTGGCCGGCCGCCTGCTCGGCGCGCGACAGGGGTTGCTCGCGGGCCATGAACATGTGGGCCTTCAGCTGGGCCTTGGCGCGGGCCAGTTCGGCGTCCTCGATCCGCGCGGCCAGCAGGGCGATCTGCTCGGCGCAGACCTTGGCGGTCTCGGCCGCGTCGCCCGCAGCGCAGCCGGCATAGACCCCCAGGGCTCCGGCGTCGGCGTAGGTGTCGGCATAGGCGTCGATGTTGTAGGCGAGGCCCCGCTTCTCGCGGGCCTCCTGGAACAGCCGCGACGACATCCCGCCGCCCAGGGCCTCGGCGAAGATGCGCAGGGCGAAATAGTCGTCCTCGCGGGCGCTGACGGCCGGCAGCATGAACACCAGGTGCGCTTGCTCCAGCTTGCGGGCCTGGCTCTTGCGACCGCCGACGAAGCCGGCGGGGTCCGAGGCCAGGGCGCCGTTCGCGGCGGGCATCGACCCGAACTCGCGGCGAGCCAGGTCCAGCACCTCGTCCAGCTCGATCGCGCCCGAACAGCTGACGATCAGCCGGTCGGCGGCGTAGAGCTGGCCGCGCCAGTGCGACAGGCCCTCGACCGTGGCCGAGTTGACGCTGTCGACCGTGCCCAGGATCGGCCGGGCCAGCGGATGGTCGCCCCAGGCGGCGGCCTGGACCAGGTCGAACACGTAGTCGTCGGGCGCGTCGGCGGCCTCGGCGATCTCCTGGGCCACCACCTGCTTCTCGCGGGTCAGGTCGCCCTCGTCGAGCGTCGGACGCAGGACCAGGTCGCTGAGCACGCCCATGCCCAGGTCCAGCCCGCCCTTCAGGGCGCGGACCTGGAAGCTGGTGCGCTCATAGCCGGTGGCGGCGTTGATCTGCCCGCCCTCGGCCTCGATCACCTCGACGATGTCGCGCGAACTGCGCTTGCCCGCGCCCTTGAACACCATGTGCTCCAGCAGGTGCGACCAGCCGGACCGGTCCGGATCCTCGTAGGCCGCGCCGCGACCGGCGACGACGGAGAGCGCGATGGTCTCCAGGCCCGGCATCGGGTCATGGACGACGCGGACGCCGTTTTCGAGGGTGTGGAGGGTGGTGGGGTTTGTCATCTGCCCACGCACATAGCGGGGCGAGGGCCATGGCGCCAGTGTGGCCGATCGCCGGATCGGGGACATGCCCTTGCGGCGTGTCCCCTCTTCGGTCGCCGAGGTTCTCGTTCTGCGACTTCAGGGCCGAGGTGGGGACACGCCACTGGGGCATGTCCCCGACTTCGTCAACTCGCCGCGAACTCCCGGACAAACGCCTTCACCGTCTCGGCGTCGGCCGGCAGGCGGTCGAACTTTTCGGGCTTCTTGGACAGGTCCGGCGTGGCGCGCGGGGTGGCCGGGACGACGCCGGCGGCGGCCGCGACGGCCTCGGGGAACTTGGCCGGGTGGGCGGTGGCCAGCACCACCACCGGGGTCGCCGGATCGGCCAGGCGCAGGACGTTGGCCGCCGCGACACCAACGGCGGTGTGCGGGTCGATGACCTCGCCCGTCTCGTTCAGGGTCGACAGGATGGTCTTGGCGGTGTCGGCCTCGCTGACCGATGCGCCCTGGAACAGTTCGCGCATCTTGGCGTGGGCGCTGGGCGGGATGTCCAGCATGCCCGTGCCGGCGAAGGCGCGGAACGCCCGACCGGTCTCGACCCCATCCCGGCCGACGGCCTCGAAATACAGGCGCTCGAAGTTGGAGGCGACCTGGATGTCCATGGCCGGGCTCTGGGTGGCGGCCACCGCGCCGCGCGCGTAGCGGCCCTCCTCGAAGGCCCGCGCGAGAATGTCATTGGAATTGGTGGCGGCCACGATCCGGGCGATCGGCAGGCCCATGCGGGTGGCGACATAGGCGGCGTAGGCGTCGCCGAAATTGCCGGTCGGCACCACGAAGGCCACCTTGCGGGCCGGGGCGCCCAGGGCGACGGCGGCGGTGAAGAAATAGACGCTCTGGGCGGCGATCCGCGCCCAGTTGATCGAGTTGACGCCGGAGAGATCGACCGCGTGGCGGAACTGGTCGTCCTGGAAGGCCTGCTTGACGATGGCCTGGCAGTCGTCGAACGAACCCTGGATCGAGACGCAGGCGACGTTCTTGTCGATCGCCGTGGTCATGAACCGGCGCTGGACCTCGCTGATCCGGCCTTCGGGGAACAGCGCCACGATGCGGGCGTGCGAGCGGCCGCGGAAGGCCTCGACGGCCGCGCCGCCGGTGTCGCCCGAGGTGGCGCAGATGATGGTCATGGTCCGCGACTGGCGCGACAGCACGTAGTCGTACAGCCGCCCCAGCAGCTGCATCGCCACGTCCTTGAACGCCAGGGTCGGGCCGTGGAACAGCTCCAGCAGGTGACGGCCGGGCGCCAGCTGCTTCAGCGGCGCGACGGCCGCGTGGGCGAAGGAGGCGTAGGCCTCGTCGCACATCTCGCGCAGGTCCTCGACCGGCAGGTCGTCGCCGACGAACTTGCCGATCACCGTGGCGGCGACCTGGGCGTAGGGCTGGCCGGCGAAGGCGGCGATCTCTTCAGACGTGAAGGTCGGCCAGCGCTCGGGCACGTACAGCCCGCCGTCCGGGGCAAGGCCGGCCAGGACCGCATCCAGGAAACCGATCGACGGGGACTCACCCCGCGTGGAGACGTAGCGCATCAGGATCTCATCTTCCGCCAGAGCATGGCGGCATAGATAAACAGGAGGGTTACGGCAAGACCGAACCACGTAAGCGCGTATTCCAGGTGCCGATTGGAAATTTCTGCCGGAAGCGGCGCGGGGGTGACGCCGGGCGGAACGGGGGTCGCGGTCTCGACCATCAGGATGTAGGGCGCGGGCTTGTAAGCGGCGAAGCGGGCCACCGTCGCGGCGCGGTCGCCGCCCAGCGACTTGGGGGCCATCAGCACGCCCACGGCTTGGGCCGGGGCGGCCATGGCGACCGGCGCGGGGGCCGGCTGGCCGGTCAGGGCCGGGACCACGCCCAGGTCCAGCAGGATCGCGCCATAGCCGGCCGCCGAGGTCTGCTGTTGGCAGATGGCCGTGGCGCGCCAGACGATGTCGCCGTCGCGGACGCCGTAGACCAGGGGCAGGGTCCGCGGCTTGTCGGAGGCGCAATCGACCGAGACGCGGGTCCAGGAGACATCCTCGCCCTTCTCGGCGCGGGCCAGCACGTTGGCCAGGGGCTGGGCCGGCGCGGTCTTCAGGACCTCGATCCGGGCCAGCAGGTCTTCCTTCCAGGCCAGGCGCTTGAGCTGCCAGCCGCCCAGCACGCACAGGATGGCGAAGGCGATCAGGGTGGCGATCGTCAGGCCGATCGGGAAGCGGCGGTCCTTGGGTCCCCCGTCTTGCTGAGAAGAAACGTCAGACATCGTGGCGGCCGGCCTCGGAGGCGTTGTTGGCGATATGGGCGGCGACCATCAGGCCCTTGGCCGGCCGCATCAGGCCCAGGCACGCCACCAGGGTGATCGGCAGCCAGACCACCAGCAGCAGCCAGGCGGGCCAATTGAAGGCGAACATCGAGAACAGCGCCCCGAAGGCGCACAGGAAGCCGGCGATCAGGATCACGAAGGTCGAGGCCCCGTCGCCGGTCTCGTGGGCTCCCAGGTCGAAGCCGCAGGCCTCGCAGGTCTTGCTGACCTTCAGGAACCCGTCGAACAGCATCCCCTCGCCGCAGTGCGGGCAGCGGCCGGTTGCGCCGGCCAGGTAGGGGTTCACGTTAGCCATCGACCGATCCTTACACCCGCCGCCGTCGCACGAGGGAAAGCCAAAATGAAAAAGGCCCGGAACACCATCTGGCGTTCCGGGCCCCCTCGAAGCGGATGGTCTAGTGCGGCGAGCCGCCGAAGACCACGTAGACGAAGGCGAACAGGAACAGCCAGACCACGTCCACGAAGTGCCAGTACCAGGCGGCGGCTTCGAAGCCGAAGTGCTGCTTGGGGGTGAAGGCGCCGTTCATCAGCCGGATCAGGCAGACGATCAGGAACAGGGTGCCGACGAACACGTGGAAGCCGTGGAAGCCGGTGGCCAGGAAGAAGGTCGAGCCGTAGAGGCCCGAGTTCGCCGCGGCTTCCGAGTAGAACAGGTGCTCGTGGTTGATGTGGCTGTACTCGTACACCTGGATGCAGGTGAACAGCGCGCCCAGCAGGATGGTCAGGATCAGGCCCCACTTGGCGCCCTTGCGGTCGCCTTGCTGCAGCGCGTGGTGCGACCAGGTGATGGTCGTGCCCGACAGCAGCAGGGTCAGGGTGTTGACCAGCGGCAGGTGCCAGGGCGAGACGGTCTCGACGCCGGCGGGCGGCCAGGTGGCCCAGGCGGCGCGGACTTCCTCGATGCCCGACAGGGTGCGGTGATGGTGGAACAGGGCCATCTCGAAGAAGATCCAGAACCACGCCACGAAGAACATCACTTCCGAGGCGATGAACAGCACCATGCCGTAGCGCAGGCCGATCGAGACGACGGGGGTGTGGTCGCCGGCGTTGGCTTCCTTCACCACGTCACGCCACCAGCCGAACATCGTGTAGAGCACGCCGGCGAAGCCGGTCGCGAACAGCCACCACTGGCCCTTCTCGATGCCGAAGACGCCGCCCTTGATCCAGGCGATCAGGCCGATGGCCATGATCGTGGCCGAGGCCGAGCCGACGAACGGCCACGGGCTGGGGGGCAGGATGTGATAGTCGTGTTTGACGGCGCCGTGGGCCATGTGCGTGCTAACCCTTTAATCCCTCGAAGCGCATCGACCCGGTTCCCCCTGCCGACGCGCCATGTTTGAAACGCTATAGCGCCCTCGGCGGCTTGCCGCCAAGGGGTTCGACGATACGGGGCGTCGTCGTCGCCTGTTTGCTCCCGGCCGCGTCCTCGACCGCCGGGAAGAAGGTGTAGGAGAGCGTGATCTCCGACTTCCCCTTGGTCTCCGGATCGGTCGCGAAGCCGGGGTCGACGAAGTAGACGACCGGGAACTCGACCGTCTGGCCGGGCTGGATCGTCTGGCTGGAGAAGCAGAAGCATTCCAGCTTCTGGAAGTAGGGCCCGGCCTGCTCGGGGACGACGTTGTACATCGCCCGGCCGGTCAGCGGCTTGTCGCTGGTGTTGGTCACCTTGAAGAAGGCCAGGCCGGTGTCGCCGATGCGGATGTCCTGGCTGACCTGCATGGCCTGGAAGTCCCAGGGCAGGTTGCGGACGTTGGCGTCGAATCGGATCTCGACCTTGCGGTCCAGCACCCGGGTCGGCTTGGCCACGGCCTTGCGCACCGTGCCGTCGAAGCCGGTGGCCTGGCAGAACAGCTTGTACAGCGGGACGGCGGCATAGGCCGCGCCGACCATGCCGAAGAAGGCCACGCCGCAGATCGCCGCCACCTTCAGGTGGCCGCGCCCCTTCGGCCGGGGCCCGACTCCGACCAGGTTGTCGGCCTCGATCTTGGCCCGATCTTCCGGAGAAAGAATGGCTTCCGGCGACAGGTCGTCCTTAGAAGTGGGGGCCAACATTGCCTCCCAGCTTCACGACGGTGACCACGAACACCAGGATGACGAACGCCGCCAGGCCCAGGCCCAGGGCGATGTTGCGGCCGCCGCGCGCCTTGGCGGCGGGATCGATGTCCTTGCGGCTCATAGCGGCAGCTCCAGCACTTTGAGGCCCAGCACCGCCTCGGCCAGCAGGGCGGCGAACAGGGCGAACAGATAGAGGATCGAGAAGGCGAACAGGTTGCGCGCGTGGCGCGCATCGCCCACCGGCTTGCCGCGCTTGGCCTCAGCCTCGCCCACCTCGTAGAGGTCGCGGTCGGCCGGACGCGGGTCGGCGGCGTCACCGGCCGTGCTGGCGAACACCCGCCAGGCCAGGGTCAGGAACACCAGGCCGCCCAGGCCCGAGACCGCCAGGTACAGCCAGCCGCCCAGGCCGGTGAACACCGGCGCGATGCAGACCGGGATCAGGATCAGGCTGTAGATCAGGATCTGGCGGCGGGTTTCCTTGGCGCCCTTGACGACGGGCAGCATCGGCACGCCGGCCTTGGCGTAGTCGGTGCTGATGTACAGCGACAGGGCCCAGAAGTGCGGCGGGGTCCACAGGAAGATCACCAGCACCATCAGCCAGGCGTTCAGCGGCGCGTGGCCCGTGGCCGCGGCCCAGCCGATGGCGGGCGGCAGGGCGCCGGCCAGGCCGCCGATGACGATGTTCTGGGCCGTCCAGCGCTTGAGCCACATGGTGTAGACCACGGCGTAGAAGACGATGGTGAAGGCCAGCAGGCCGGCGGCCAGCCAGTTGATCGCCATGCCCATCAGCAGCACCGACAGCAGGCTCAGCACCACGCCCAGGGTGGCGGCTTCCTCGCCCTTGACAAGGCCGGCGGGCACCGGACGGCCGCGTGTGCGGCGCATCTTGGCGTCGATGTCGGCGTCGTACCACATGTTCAGCGCGCCCGAGGCCCCGGCCCCGACGGCGATGCAGAACACCGCCACCGCGCCCAGCAACGGATGGATCGGCGTGCGGGCGGCCAGGAGGCCCGTGAGCGCCGTAAAGACGACGAGCGACATCACGCGCGGCTTCATCAGCTGGAAATAGTCCTGCCAACGGGCGTGGCGGACCGTGGCGGTCGCCTCGTCGTCGGGGGTCAGGACAGTGGTGCGGGCCATTTTACTTAAGGGTCTTCAGGTCTTGATGGGCGAAGGGCGCGGGCTGGATTTCTCATCCGGCCCGCGCCCCCGCGTTTTGCGTCTCTAGTCTACCAGACTCAGTGGCTGTCGGCCTTGATGACCGGCGGATCGCTGAACTGGTGGAACGGCGGCGGCGAGGACAGGGTCCATTCCAGGGTGGTGGCGCCTTCGCCCCACGGATTGGCCTCGGCCTTGCGGCGACGGATGGCGGCTTCCAGCAGGATCACCAGGAACACCACCACGCCCACGGCGGTGATCGCGTAGCCGATCGACGAGACGTGGTTCCACAGGGTGAAGGCGTCCGGATAGTCGACATAGCGGCGCGGCATGCCCTGCAGGCCCAGGAAGTGCTGCGGGAAGAAGATCAGGTTGACGCCGACGAACATGATCCAGAACTGCACGCAGCCCAGGAACTCGTTGTACTTCACGCCCCACATCTTCTCGAACCAGTAGAAGAAGCCGGCGAAGATGGCGAACACGGCGCCCAGCGACAGCACGTAGTGGAAGTGGGCGACGACGTAGTAGGTGTCGTGCAGGCTGTAGTCGATGCCGGCGTTCGACAGGACCACGCCGGTCACGCCGCCGACGGTGAACAGGAAGATGAAGCCGATCGCCCACAGCATGGGCGTCTTGAAGCTGATCGAGCCGCCCCACATCGTGGCGATCCACGAGAAGATCTTCACGCCGGTCGGAACCGCGATGACCATCGTCGCGGCCACGAAGTAGGCGCGCAGGTTGATGCTCATGCCGACGGTGTACATGTGGTGCGCCCACACGATGAAGCCGACGAAGCCGATGGCGACCATGGCGTAGGCCATCGCCAGGTAGCCGAAGATCGGCTTCTTGGAGAAGGTCGAGACGATGTGGCTGATGATGCCGAAGCCCGGCAGGATCAGGATGTACACTTCAGGGTGGCCGAAGAACCAGAACAGGTGCTGGAACATGACGGGGTCGCCGCCGGCGGCCGGGTCGAAGAAGTGGGTGCCGAAGTTGCGGTCGGTCAGCAGCATGGTGATGGCGCCGGCCAGGACGGGCAGCGACAGCAGCAGCAGGAAGGCGGTGATCAGCACCGACCAGGCGAACAACGGCATGCGGTGCAGGGTCATGCCCGGCGCGCGCATGTTGAAGATCGTGGTGATGAAGTTGATGGCGCCCAGGATCGACGAGGCGCCGGCCAGGTGGAGGGCCAGGATCGCCAGGTCCATCGACGGACCGGTGTGGCCCGTGGTCGACAGGGGCGGATAGATCGTCCAGCCGCCGCCGAAGCCCTTGCCCGGGCCGCCGTCGACGAACATCGAAGTCAGCAGCAGCACCCAGGCGGCGACCAGCAGCCAGAACGAGATGTTGTTCATCCGCGGGAAGGCCATGTCCGGCGCGCCGATCATGATCGGCACGAACCAGTTGCCGAAGCCGCCGATCATCGCCGGCATGACCATGAAGAAGATCATGATCAGGGCGTGGGCGGTGACCACGGCGTTGTAGCCATGCTTGGACTGCTCGATCAGGCCCATCAGGCTGATCGACGAGTTGGGACCGAAGATCTGGATGCCCGGCTCGGCCAGTTCCCAGCGGATCAGGCCCGACAGCGCGCCGCCCACCAGGCCCGCCATGATGGCGAACAGGATGTAGAGGGTGCCGATGTCCTTGTGGTTGGTCGAGAAGAACCAACGCTGGAAGAACGGCGGCTTGTGGTCGGCGTCGTCGTGCGAAGCGTCGTGATGATCGATGTCAGCGGCGTGAGCCATCGGACTTAATCCTGCAATCGTATCTTAGGCCGCCGGCGCGGCGGGAGCCGCGGCCGGAGCGGAAGCGGGGGCGGCGGCCGGCGTCGTCGCTGCCGGGGCGGCGGTCGTGGGGGCCGGAGCGGCGGCGGCCGTGGGGGCCGGCGCGGGCGAGGTCTTGGTCTTCACCCAGGCGTCGAAGTCGGCCTGGCTGACGACATGGATCTCGATGGGCATGTTCGAGTGGTCGACGCCGCAGAGTTCCGAGCACTGGCCGTAATAGACGCCGATCTTGTCGGCCTTGAACCAGGTTTCGTTCAGGCGGCCCGGGATGGCGTCGGTCTTCAGACCGAAGGCCGGCAGGGCGAAGGCGTGGATCACGTCGGCGCCGGTGACCTGCACGCGAATGACTTGATTGACCGGAACGACCATCGGCTTGTCGGCGGCCAGCAGGTACGGCACGCCCTTGGCGACGGCCTCTTCCTTCTTCAGCGGCACCGAGGTGATCTCGCTGATCTTCTGGTCGGGATACTCATAGCCCCAGTACCACTGGTAGCCGGTGGCCTTCACCGTCAGGTACGGCTTGGGCATGTCGTTGTAGGCGAACAGCAGCCGGAACGAGAAGATGGCGATGATCATCAGGATCAGCACCGGACCGATGGTCCAGATGATCTCGACGGTGGTGTTGTGGCTGAACTTGGCCGGGACCGGGTTGGCCTTGGCGTTGTAGCGCACGACAATCCAGATGATCAGGCCCAGCACCAGCAGGGTGATCAGCGTGATGATCGGCATCAGGACGACGTTGTGGAACCAGATCGCTTCATACTTCAGCGGCGAGGCCGCCTGCTGAAGATCGATCGCGCCCGGGGTCGGCTGACCCAGCAACTCGGCGCCCTTGGCGAGGGCTTGCCCCGCGAACACGCCCGAAAGGGCCATCGTCGTGGCGGCGATGGCGGCTACGCCCATCAACTTCCGCCGCATCCCCTGAATTTGCGCCTTCATATCCCTCACGGCCCGTTTCGGCGGCGATTTGGCGTCGCGATCAACCCACGCCGCGCCGACATGCACAATACGACCAGCGACACGGGGCTTAGGCAATCGACTTCGTCAGGCGACGTGGAATCGAAGGCCGGCCCCGGCGTCTCTGGCCGGTCGCTGGCGTGCATACGCGCTCCAATCCCCGTTGCCAAGCACCAGAGGCGTTCCCGGAACGCCTTGCGTGGAGCCAGGGCGCCTCACCTGCGAACAGCTCTCAACAAGGGCGGTTTCAGCGCGCTTTCGGTTACGTAGCATTACTAACATGTAATGACAGCTACCTTGCATCAGACACTACCTTGCGTCACAAGGGTGCTCAGCAACGGGAACGCAACGCCGTGACGGAAGCCATTGAAGTTCAACTGAAGAAAGGCGTGCTGGCGCTGTGCGTGCTGGCCCTGCTGTCGCGCGCCGACAGCTACGCCTACGAAATCGCCAGCAAGCTCGCCAAGGATATCGATATGGGGGAAGGGACGATCTACCCGCTCATGCGCCGCATGCAGTCGGACGGCCAGGTCGAGACCTATCTGGTGGAATCCCAGAGCGGCCCGCCGCGCAAATACTACCGCCTGACCGAGGCCGGTCGGGCCAGCTTCACGGCCCAGAAGACCGAATGGGCGGCCTTCACCTCGGCCGTGGAAAACATCCTGGGAGCCGCCGCATGACGCGCGCCGAATTCCTCATCCGCCTCAAGCGCGGCCTGGCCGGCATGCCCGCCGCGCAGATCGCCGACATCGTCGCCGATTACGAAGCCCACTTCAACGACGCCCAGGAAGCCGGGCGCAGCGAGAGCGAAGTGGCCGCCGCCCTCGGCGATCCCGAGCGCCTGGCCCGCGAACAGCGCGCCGAGCAAGGGGTCAAGCGCTGGGAGGAGACCAAGAATCCGTCGGCCGCCGCCGGGGCGGTCTTCGCCATCCTCGGCCTGGGCGCGATCGACATCATCTTCCTGCTGCCCCTGCTGATGGGCGTGCTGGGGACGCTGTTCGCCTTCTTCATGGCCGCCATCGTGATGTTCGTGGCCGGGGGCGCGGTGACCACCGCCGGACCGTTCGCCGGACTGCCCGGCGGCCCCGCCGTGGCCTTCCTGATCGGCATCGGCCTGATGGCCGCCGCCACCGCCCTGGCCGCCGTCACCACCCTGCTGACCATCTGGCTCATCAACGGCCTGGTCTGGTTCGGGCGCCTTCACTACCGGCTGCTGAAGCCGGCCATCGAAACCCAGGTCTGAGGGGACCGTCATGATCCGCAACCTGACCATCGTCGCCGTCGCCAGCTTCGTGCTCGCCGTCGGCTGCTTCGCCGGGGCCTTCGCGCTCGGCGGCCGCGACATCGCCAAGCACGGCTGGAACTTCCCGGCCGACTGGAACATCGAGGTCAGCGACGACAGCGACCACGTCCGCATCGGCCGCGGCTCGCACGACGACGGCGACGACGGCGAGACCACGACCCGGCAGGTCGCCTGGAGCGGGTCGGACGCCCTGCAGATCGACGTGCCGGCCGAGGTGATCTTCACCCAGGCCGCCGCCGGGGCCGGGGCCAGCGTCAAGGTGGTCGGGCCCAAGGACCTGGTCGACCGCGTGACCATGGAGAACGGCCGCCTCACCCTGCGCGACGGCGACGGCTCGATCTCCTTCCATACCCGACGTGACAACGACCAGCTGTCGATCGAGATCGTCGCGCCCGGCGTTCGGACCTTCACCCTGAACGGCAGCGGCGACCTTTATCTGAAGGCCTATGACCAGCCGGACCTGGTGCTGGAGATCAACGGCAGCGGCAAGGTCGAGGCCCAGGGCAAGGCCAGGAAGGTCGAGCTGCAGGTCGCGGGCTCCGGCGAGGCCGACCTGCGCGGCCTCGACACCGGCGACGCCAGGATCAACCTGGCGGGCAGCGGCGAGGCGCATGTCGCCCCGCACGGCGCGACCGAGGTCGACGTGGCCGGCAGCGGCGACGTCTATCTGACCAGCAAGCCAACCGTCCTCAGCTCGAACGTCGCCGGCTCCGGCGAGGTGCACCAGGACTGGTGAGCCCGGATCGGGGACATGCGCTCGCGCGTGTCCCCGGTGTCGATACCGCGCCGAATCGTCGCCGGGGTGATGACGAAGGCGGATGAAACGCTTACCTGTGACCCCATGACCGCTCTCATGACCGCCCCTTCCCTGCTCGCCGCCGCCGGCGTCGATCCCGAGCGCGCCCGCGCCATCCTCGGCGAGGCCCTGGCCGGAGCCGACGACGGGGAGCTGTTCGTCGAACGCTCCGAGAGCGAGGCCTTCGTGTTCGACGACGGCCGCCTGAAGAGCGCCTCCTACGATTCGGGCGAGGGTTTCGGCCTGCGCGTGGTGGCCGGCGAGACCGCCGGCTACGCCCACTCCGCCGAGATCTCGGAAGCCGCCATCGGCCGCGCCGCCGATTCGGCCAAGCTGGCCCGCCGCGGCTACGCCGGGGTCAGCGCCGAGGCGCCGCGCGCCACCAACGAAAAGCTCTACGGCGAGGACGACCCCGTCTCGTCCCCCGCCTTCTCCGACAAGGTCAGCCTCCTCCAGGAGATCGACGCCTTCGCCCGGGCCCGCGATCCGCGCGTGGTCCAGGTGATGGCCTCGATGGCCGGCGAGCGCCGCGTGGTCGAGATCCTGCGCGCCGACGGCCGGCTGCTGCGCGACGTGCGGCCGTTGGTCCGCGTCAACGTCCAGGTCACGGTCGAGAAGGACGGCAAGCGCGAGGCCGGTTCGTCCGGGGCCGGCGGCCGCGCCGGCTTCTCGGCCTGGATCAGCCCCGACAAGTGGCAGGCCCAGGTGGACGAAGCCCTGCGCATGGCCCTGGTCAATCTCGACGCCGTGGCCTGCCCGGCCGGCGAGATGGACGTGGTGCTCGGCCCCGGCTGGAACGGCGTGCTGCTGCACGAGGCCGTCGGCCACGGCCTGGAAGGCGACTTCAACCGCAAGGGCATCAGCGCCTTCTCCGGCCGCATCGGCGAGCGCGTGGCCGCCAAGGGCGTGACCGTGTTCGACGACGGGGCCATCCCCGGCCGTCGCGGCTCGCTGACCATCGACGACGAAGGCACCCCCACTGAACGCACCGTGCTGATCGAGGACGGCGTCCTGGTCGGCTACATGCACGACCGGATGTCGGCGCGCCTGATGGGCATGGCCCCGACCGGCAACGGCCGCCGCCAGTCCTACGCCCACATGCCCATGCCGCGCATGACCAACACCGGCATGCTGGCGGGCAACGACGACCCGGCCGAGATGATCGCCTCGATGAAGCGCGGCCTCTACTGCGCCAATTTCGGCGGCGGCCAGGTCGACATCACCAACGGCAAGTTCGTCTTCCAGTGCACCGAGGCCTACCTGGTCGAGGACGGCAAGATCACCGCCCCGGTCAAGGGCGCGACCCTGATCGGCGACGGCCCCAGCGCCTTGACCCGGGTGACGATGATCGGCAACGACTTCGACTTCGACCCCGGCATCGGCGTCTGCGGCAAGTCGGGCCAGGGCGTGCCGGTGGGCGTGGGCCAGCCCTCGCTGAAGATCACCGGCCTGACGGTTGGCGGCACGGCGGTATAGCCACAAGCTCTTGTGAAAGCTGATGTTTCCGATCACGGCGGAGGTGATCGGCGACAACATTTCACAAATGTAACCTACCTTTCGGTTTTGTAACTGGTTCTAGCGCAGCTGGACCGACAGGTTCGCGGCCACAAAGCGGGGGCGCTTTGGGGGATCCGCGTAATGAGTCTTGCTTCCGTCATCTTCGCTCTTGGACTGGCCGCGCCAGAGGCCCAGGCGGCCACGCCCGCCGCCGCGCCCGAGACGCCCGCCGCGGCGGCAGCGACCGAGGCCCAGCGCGGCGTGATCAGCTATCCGCCCAGCTTCTTCGCCGAGCAGCGCCCCAGCACCGCCCTGGATATGATCACCCGCCTGCCCGGCTTCCGGCTGGATGGCGGCGACAGCGCCCGCGGCTTCGCCGGCACGGCCGGCAACGTGCTGATCAACGGCGAGCGCCCGACCACCAAGAGCGAGAACCTCGAAGGCATCCTCAAGCGCATCTCGGCCTCGGCCGTCGAGCGCGTGGAGCTGATCCGCGGCGGCGCCCCCGGCATCGACATGCAGGGCCAGACGATCCTGGCCAATGTGGTGATCAAGTCGACCGTGCAGGTCGAGAAGGTCGCCAACATCCAGACCTATCTCTATCCGGACGGCTTCTTCGGCCCGCTGCTGGAGTTCCAGGCCTCGCGCCGGGAGGGGGTCAACGAGATCGAGGGCTCGCTGCTGGCCACGATCGACCGCACCGACCAGACCTTCGACGGCGGGTCGCGGGTGACCAGCTTTCCCGACGGCCGTCCGACCATCAAGGAAGCCTTGAAGGGCTACGACGAGATCCAGAACTACGTCGCCCGGGGCGCCATCCAGCGCGCCGTGCCGGGCGGCAAGATCCGGGTCAACGGCAAGATCGAGTACTTCTCGTTCGACCGCGACGTCGTCTACACCCAGTACCAGCCCGGCCCCGGCCGTCAGGACAGCGGCGAGACCGACGAGAACTGGACCGGCGAGTTCGGCGCCCGCTACGACCGCAAGCTTTCGCCCCGCACCGACCTGCAGCTGGTGTTCCTGCAGAACCTGGGCGACGAGACCTACGGCTCGACCTTCGTGAAGCCCGGCAGCGACGAGGACTATTACGAGCGCGACAAGACCGGCGAGAGCATCCTGCGCGCCGAGGTCAAGCAGCGCCGCTCCGCCGCCCTGTCGCTCGAAGGCAGCGTCGAGGGCGCCTATAATTTCCTGGACGGCGACGTCCGCTACCGGGCCAACGCCGACACCACCCGCACCCAGGCCAAGGTCGAGGAACTGCGCGGCGAAGCGGCCGGCAAGGCCGTGTGGCGGGCGACCCCGAAACTGACCGTCGAGGCCGGCGCCCGGATGGAGGTGTCGCGCATCACCCAGAGCGGCGACACCGACCTGGAGCGCAGCTTCTTCTATCCCAAGCCCCGGGTGCTGGTGACCTGGAGCCCCAACAGCGTCGACCAACTGCGGGTGCGGGTCGAGCGCGAGGTCGGACAGCTGGACTTCGGCGACTTCATCGCCTCGGCCGACCTGGCGGCCGGCAGCCAGGACGGGGCCGACGCCAATCTGGAGCCCCAGCGCTCGTGGGTGGGCGAAGTGGCGTGGGAGCGGCGGTTCTGGGGCGCGGGCTCGATCTCGGCCACCCTGACCCACTCGGAAATCTCGGACGTCGTCGACTACAAGCCGCTGCCCGACGGCGGCGACGCGCCCAGCAACATCGGCGACGGCCGCTCCGACCAGTTCGTGATCGCCATGACCCTGCCGACCCAGAAGCTGGGGATTTCCGGCGGCCAGCTGAAGACGCGCTTCAGCTGGTTCGACAGCGAGGTCACCGACCCGGTCACCTTCGAGAAGCGCCGCATCACCAACGCCACGCCGTTCGTCTGCAACGTCAGCTTCACACGCGACATGCCCGGCGGCAAATGGAGCTGGGGCGTCTCGACCAACTGCGCGAACGAATACAGCCGCTTCCGCTTCAACGAGGTCCGCACCCAGCGCGCCGAGCAGTATTACGAGGGCTTCGTGGAATGGAAGCCGCGCTCGGACCTGACCGTGCGCACCACCCTGTCGAACTGGGCCTCGCGCAACATCACGCGCGAGCGGACGATCTACAAAGGCTCGCGCGCCGACAACGTGGTCGACAAGATCGAATACCGCTCGCTGCCGTTCGAACCCTACCTGTTCATCCAGGTCCGCAAGCGGCTGGGCTAGGGGGCATCAACGGCGCTGTGATGCTCTGCAGGCTTCGGCTAGAAGGCGGTGCTGGCAGACCCGTTGAGCTGGTGCTGCCCAAGTCGACTTTTCGGGACGTATCCGTGAACGACACTCCCGATCTCGCCGCCATAGATAAGCTTAAGGCGCGCATCCAAGCGCTGCGGGCCAAGACGACGGACAACGGCTGCACCGAAGCCGAAGCGTTGTCTGCCGCCGCCAAGGTCGCTGAGCTGCTCGATCGCTACGACTTGTCGCTCACCGACGTCGAGATCCGTGAGGCGGCGTGCGAGCGGCTCGAGTATGAGACCCGCCACAATAAGCGCATACCGCTGGAGGACTGCATCGGCGCTGTCGCGAACTTCTGCGATTGCAGGGTCTGGCGCGAGAAGACGCCCACGGGCGACCCACGCTACGTCTCCTTTGGTCTCCGCTCCGATATCGAAGCCGCGCACTACCTGACCGAACTGATCGATAGCGCCGTGCGATCCGAGCTTGGCCGCTACAAGACCAGCAGAGAATACCAGCAGTTTCGACACCAAGACCGGCACATGGCGAACGCGTCCTTCACCCTGGGAATGGTGACGTCGATCGCGGAAAAATTGACCGCCATGAAGGCTGGACGGGACCAGGCCAACAACGACGCCGGGCGTCATCTTGTCATTCTCAAGTCAGCGGTCGTCGAGGCCGAACTCAGCAGGCTTGACGTCAAGCTAGAGACCGTGCGCCGCCCTACCCGCATGGTCTCTCCAGACGCCTACGACGCCGGCGGCGCCGCAGGCGTGTCGTTGGCCATAGATCCGAGAGGGCGGGGAGCCAAATAGCGACGGTCGCCAACGACGAGCGCCAGACACCACGCTCCCAATCCGCCAGGCGTGAGGGAACCGAACAGTAGACCTCTTCGGTACGGCTCGGCGCCGGGCGTCGCCATTCGCGAAAGGCGATCGAATGTCCGAATTCTGGCGCGCCGCCAGCGACAGCTCATGGCGCACAGCGGCCTTCCCCGCCTACTTGTTGACGATCTTGATGATCCGCTTGGACGAGGGGCGGCCCGACAGGCCCTTGCCCGGGGCGTAGGTGACCGTCAGGTCGCCGCCCTTCAGACTGGCGCCGGGCTTGTGGCCCTCGGCCAGCAGCACGCGGGTCACACGGGTCAGCAGGCTGCGGTCGCCGTCGCGGGCCATCCGCTCGAAGGCTTCGGCGGTGACGGTGGCGGTGTCGGCGACCAGCACCGAGGTGCCGGGCGTGGCGTCGTCGATGGTCTCGAACGAGATCCGGTGCTGGGCCGCGCGGCTGGCCCGGGCGCTGGCCTGGACCAGCCGCTGGAACAGCACGTTGACCGAGATGAACGGCGGCGGCTGGATCGAGCTGGCCTTACCCATCAGGGCGGCGGCGTCGCCGCCCGGCCGCTCGCGGGTGAACAGGGTCATGCCGCCCAGCTTGCTGGCCCGCAACACCGGCTCGCCCAGCTCGTTCTTGTAGATCGTGTCGCCGCGCGGCGCCGGCTGGGACGACAGCACCCAGATCTCGGAGCTGTTCTCGAACTTCATCAGCGGCTGGGGCGCGGCCCGGTCCAGGATGAAGGCGTCGCCGGTTTCGGACACGTAGCGGGCGATCGGCGGAGCCGGCGCCTTGCGCGTTTCGCCGTGATTCTTGGAGAACGCGTCGCGCAGGCTGAAGCCCGATTGCGCGTGCGCCGCGCCGGCGGTGGCCGCGAGGGCGAACGCCAGCAGGATCGCCCAGAGTCCTGGCCCCGCCGTCACCGCCGATTGACTCTTCATACCCAGGGTCATGCCCCGCGAGTGGGGCGAATCTTGGACGCAGAAGACCTTGTTACCGCCACGCAATTTCCCGGAGGACGTCATGAAATGCTTGGAAGAGTTTCCCCGCCGATCGGAATCTTCAAACCGTCGGGGAGTCTTCGTCAAGCCGTCATGTCTTTATTGCGACGGCCTGTGACCTTTAGGCCGCCATGTACTGACCGCCGTTGATCGTCAGGGTGGCGCCGGTCACGAAGCCGGCCCGCTCGCCGGCCAGGAACGAGACCATGTCGGCGATCTCCTCGCCCTTGCCCAGCCGGCCGACCGGGATGCCGGCGATGATTCCGGCCAGGACGTTCTCGGGCACGGCGGCGACCATTTCGGTGTCGATATAGCCCGGGCAGATGACGTTGACCGTGACGCCCTTCTTGGCGTTCTCGAGCGCCAGGGCCTTGGTGAAGCCGATCAGCCCGGCCTTGGCGGCCGAGTAGTTGGTCTGGCCCATCTGGC
Source organism: Caulobacter sp. 05L422 (assembly GCF_056397765.1). NCBI lineage: Bacteria > Pseudomonadati > Pseudomonadota > Alphaproteobacteria > Caulobacterales > Caulobacteraceae > Caulobacter > Caulobacter sp. 05L422. Next base: position 36,570 of record NZ_JBFTOB010000005.1, read on the forward strand.
CCTTCTGGCCGTTGATCGAGCTGATGTTGATGATCCGGCCCCAGTTGCGCTCGCGCATGCCCTCGATGACCGGGCGGGTCATGTTGAAGGCCGAGTCCATGTTCACGCGGATGACCTCGGACCACTGATCGTAGGTCATCTTGTGCAGCATGCCGTCGCGGGTGATGCCGGCGTTGTTGACCAGAACCTCGATGGGCCCGAGCTCGGCCTCGACCTTCTTGACGGCGGCGGCGCAGTCGTCGAACGAGCCGACATTGCCCTTGACCACCATCACGCCCAGCTTCTCGGCGCAGGCCGCGGCGGCCTCTTCGTTGCCGGAATAACCCGCCGCCACCTTCATTCCGTCGGCTACGAGCCGCTCGCAGATCGCCCGACCGATGCCCCGGGTGCCGCCGGTCACGAACGCAACTCTCGCCATGTCTATCTCCCGCTAACGTCTCTTATGGTTGCGCGCGAGTGGCGCGTGGGAGCAAGCCCCCACGCGCGCCGTCATGAAAATTTGCTCGAAACGCCCAATCCAAACAAACGGTTGTCAGACCGCCTCGACACACATCGCCACGCCCATGCCGCCGCCGATGCACAACGTGGCCAGGCCCTTCTTGGCTCCCGAGCGCTTCATCTCGTGGACCAGGGTGGTCAGGATGCGCGCGCCCGAGGCGCCGATCGGGTGGCCGATGGCGATCGCCCCGCCGTTGACGTTGACCTTGGCCGGGTCGAGGCCCAGCTCGCTGACCACGCACAGCGACTGGGCGGCGAAGGCCTCGTTGCTCTCGACCAGGTCCAGGTCCGAGACCTTCCAGCCGGCCTTCTCCAGGGCCTTCTTCGAGGCGGGGATCGGGCCGGTGCCCATGATTTCGGGCGCGACGCCGGCGTTGGCCCACGAGGCGATGCGGGCCAGCGGGGTCAGGCCGCGCTTCTTGGCTTCGTCGGCGCTCATCAGCACCAGGGCGGCGGCGCCGTCATTGAGGCCCGAGGCGTTGGCGGCGGTGACCGTGCCGTCCTTGGTGAAGGCGGGCTTGAGGCCCGAAATGCCGTCCAGGGTGACGCCGTGGCGGATGAACTCGTCCTTGTCGACGATCGTGTCGCCCTTGCGGCCCTTGATGGTGACCGGCGCGATCTCGGCGTCGAACCGGCCGGCCTTCTGGGCGGCCTCGGCCTTGTTCTGGCTGGCGACGGCGAACTTGTCCTGGGCCTCGCGGGTGATCTGCCAGCGGGCGGCGATGTTCTCGGCGGTCTGGCCCATGTGGTAGCCGTGGAAAGCGTCCCACAGGCCGTCCTTGATCATGGTGTCGACGAACGACAGGTCGCCCATCTTCTGGCCGTTGCGCAGGGCCTGGGCGTGCGGAGCCTGGCTCATGCTCTCCTGGCCGCCCACCACCACGATGTTGGCGTCGCCGGCGGCGATCTGCTGGGCGCCCAGGGCCACGGCGCGCAGGCCCGAGCCGCACAGCTGGTTCAGGCTCCAGGCCGGGCTTTCGACCGGGATGCCGGCGTTGACCGAGGCCTGGCGGGCCGGGCCCTGGCCGGCGGCGGCCTGCAGCACCTGACCCAGGATCACCTCGTCGACGTCGGCTGGCGTGATGCCCGCGCGCTCGACGGCGGCCTGGATGGCCAGCTTGCCCAGCTCGTGGGCCGGCAGGCTGGAGAGGGCGCCGAGGAACGATCCGACCGGCGTGCGGGCGGCGGAAACGATGACGATGTCGCTCATGGCGAAATAGCTCCCGTGACGTGATTCCGGGCTTCTCGCAGTTGCGGCGCCCATGATTTTGCAGTGCACCATCACCTTGCATAACTGTGCAGGGTTCGTCACCTGCACATTTTCACGGGATGTTGCGAGCTCCAAGCGCCGCCGGTACTGGCGCCATGTCTTTGCATCCGCGATAGTGCGATGCGAAAAGGCGGAGACAACGCTGTCCTAGGGAACGAAATGTCCGAGAACAACGAAAACGGCGAAACGGGCCAGACCCGCGCTCCTGGCGAGAAGGCTGCCGGCCAGAAGGTCGTCATCAAGAAGTACGCCAACCGTCGCCTCTACAACACAGCGTCTTCGTCCTACGTCACCCTCGAGCACCTGTCGGACATGGTGAAGGAGGGGATCGACTTCGTGGTCTACGACGCCAAGACCAACGACGACATCACCCGTTCGGTCCTGACCCAGATCATCTTCGAAGAGGAAAACCGCGGCGGCGGCCAGAACCTGCTGCCCATCCAGTTCCTCCGCCAGCTGATCGGTTTCTACGGCAATTCCATGCAGGCCTTCCTGCCCAGCTATCTGGAAATGTCGCTGGAGAGTTTCACCAAGCAGCAGGAGCGCATGCGCACCCAGTTCGCGGGCCTGACCCCGGGCATCGCCGGGACCAAGGGCATGCCGGGCATGGGGGTCTACGAAGAGCAGATCCGCCAGAACATGGCGCTGTTCGACCGGGCCATGAAGATGTTCTCGCCGTTCGCCTACGCCCGGCCCGAGGACGCGCCGGCGGCTCCGGCCGAACCGCCGCCGCCCGCCGCCGCGCCGCCGTCCGCGCCCAGCGAGGACTCCCTGGCCGACCTCAAGCGCCAGCTGGAAGCCATGCAGCAGCAGATCGAGAAGCTGGCGACCAAGCCCTAGGCCGCCGGCTAACGCCCCTTAACCACGCCGGCTGACCGGTCCTTAACCGTCGTGGACCACAACTCTTCACCATGAACGGTCCGATCGACCCTATCCGGCGCGCCCAGGCCGCCCGACGCGCGCTGCCCGCGCCGCGCGACGCCGACCGCCCAGAGGCGGACGGCGAGGAGGACGTGACGTTCGTGCGCGACGAACAGCCGGCCCCGCCGCCGCGCGACGCCCGACGCGGGGCCTTCGCGACCTTCGCCGCCCACCTGATGGGTCAAAGCGGCCAGAAGCGCGGTCTGCGCGGTGGGCAGGAAGTGCTCGACGCGGCGCGTTCGACCTATCTCGGCACGGAATATTCCGGCCCGGCCGACCGCCGTCCCAAGGCGGGCCTGATCAAGAAGACCGAGATCTAATCCTGCTTTAGGGCTTTCAGGCGGGCGATCTCGGCCTCGAGCACGGCGACCCGCGCCTCCAGCACCGCCATCTTCTGTTCCAGAGACAGCGTCTCGCCCGGCAAGGCCGCGGCGTGCGCGCCCACGCCCGCCCGGCGCGCCGCCTCGGCCAGCGGAACGCCCAGCAGCTCGGCGAAGGCGGCGATCTGGGCGGCGGTCAGCTCGCGCTGGTCCTTGTAGGCCAGCGTCAGCTCCTCGTTGGTCATGCCGGCCACGGCGGCCAGCACCGCCCGCGTCAGCCCCCGCTCGGCGAGCCGCGCGTCGTACCAGAGCTGGTCGAAGAACAAGGCCATGACGAAGGCTAACGCAGGAGGCGGCGTTGGCGCCAGTCTTGCTTGGTGGTCGGTGAATTCAGCCGACGAGACCCATCATGCTGCTCACCGCCGTGACCCGCTTCTTCGACATCGCCGTGGTGACGCTGATCTTCACGGCGCTGACCTAGGCTCGCGCGGCCGGGGACATGCCCTTGCGGCGTGTCCCTGATCAGACACGGCGCTTCCTAATGGGGACACGCCGCAGGGACATGTCCCCGTCCGCAATTACGCGTTTTCCAGCAGCATCATCGTGCCCTGGCCGCCGTCGGCGCAGATGCTGACGACGGCCTTCTCGCCCTTGGGCCGCGTGGCCAGCTCCTTGACCGCCTGGCTGAGGATCCGCGCCCCGGTCGCGCCGAACGGATGGCCGACCGCCAGGCTGCCGCCCGTCGGGTTCATCCGCTCGCGCGGGAACTTGCCCAGATCGACATCCACGCCGGCCTTGGTCCGGCGGAACGTCTCGTCCTCCCAGGCGGCGATGTGCGACAGAACCTGGGCGGCGAAGGCCTCGTGGATCTCCCACAGGCCGACGTCGGCGTACCTCAGGCCGTTGCGGGCCAGCATGCGCGGCACGCCGTAGGCCGGCGCCATCAGCAGGCCCTCGTGGCGCAGGTCGATCGAGGTGACCTCGTAGTCGACGATCCTCACGCGCGGCGTCTTCGCCGGCAGTCGGGCCAGGCCGGCCTTGGACGCCACCCAGATCGCCGCCGCCCCATCGGTCAGGGGCGAGGAATTGCCGGCCGTCAGCGTGCCCTGGCCGCTGGTCTTGTCGAACGCCGGGTCCAGCTTGGCCAGCTTCTCCAGCGTGGAGTCCTTGCGCGGGATGGTGTCGCGCTTCACGTCGCCGACCGGGATCACCAGGTCGTCGAAGAAGCCCGCCTCCCAGGCCGCGACCGCGTGCTGGTGGCTCTCGAAGGCGATCTGGTCCTGGTCGGCCCGGGACAGCTTCCATTCCTTGGCGGTGATCTCGGTGTGCTCGCCCATCGACAGGCCCGTGGTGCGGTTGGCCACCTTGGGGATCCAGAGCTTCAGGTCACTGGCCTTCAGCTTGGTCAGGTGCGCCAGCTTCTGGCCCGGGGTCTTGGCCGCCTGGAAGCCCTTGAGCCAGTCGGAGAAGCCGATGCTGGCGCCGACCTGGACCTTGCTCATGCTCTCGACCCCGCCGACCAGGGCCAGGTCGCGGCCGCGCCCGTCGATCATGCCGGCGGCCTCGATGACGCCGATCATGCTGGTCGAGCAGGCCATGATCGTCGAGAAGGCCGGGATGGTCGGGTCGGCCCCGGCGTCCAGCAGCACCTCGCGGGCGATGTTGCTCCAGGTCAGGTTGGGGATCACCGTGCCCCAGATGGCGAAGTCCGGCCGAGCCCCTTGCGCCAGCATGGCCTGGACCACCGGGACCGACAGGGCGATCGCGTCATGGGCCTTCAGCGGCCCGTCGACCTTGGCGAACGGAGTGCGCAGGCCGGCCGCCAGCCAGATGTCGGGTTTGGACGCCATGATCGTGATCCTCGTGAACAGCCTACGATGTCAGCATCGACAGGCTTCGCCACAAGGGTCTTGTCGAAATTGGCGCTCGGCGAAGCCTAGTGCGCGTCGCCGAAGTCCACGTCGCGGCGGGCCGAGACGATGGTCACGATGAAGCCGGCCAGCACGTCCAGCAGCACCATGACGGTCAGCAGGAAGAACACCGAGGTGCCGAAGGCCGGGGCCAGCAGGAACTCGACCAGGCAGACGATGAACAGGATCATCGACAGCGAGTGGTTGATGATCGCGATCTTGCGGCTGGTGGTCGACTTCAGGAGCTCGACGAACAGCACCACCAGCGATGCGGCCAGCAGCAGGTCGCCCAGGCTGACGGCCCAGTCGGCCTTCGAGGTCATGTGGATTGTGAACAGCTGCTCGGCCAACCGGTACTGGGCGGCGTTGGCGTTGAAGCCGCCCGCCAGGGTCAGGACGATCAGGTTGTAGACCAGCACCGGCAGGGCCAGCAGCGGAAACGCGGCGAACATGATCTGGCTCTCCCCCGAGAGGCGCGCCCCCAAGGCGCGACGACGGGCATCAGGGTTAACCGGTTTTGCGGATTCCCGAAAGGCGGCGCCGCCCGACGGGCGAGCCGCGCCCAGATCTCGCCTCGCTAGACCTCGTCCACGCCTTGCGGATTGCGGGCCCGGGTCTGCAGCCACATCACGCCCAGCAGGTCGGACACCGAGGCCTTGAGCCGGCCGAAGTTGGTGTATTTCGACACCCCGCTCTCGCGGTGGCGATGGTTCACCGGCTGGAACTCGACCTGATAGCCCTCGCGCAGCATCAGGGCCGGGATGTAGCGGTGGATGTGATCGAAGTAGGGCAGGCGCAGGAAGGCCTCGCGGCGGAAGGCCTTGAGCCCGCAGCCGGTGTCGTTGGCGGTGTCCTTCAGCATGCGCTTGCGCACGCCGTTGCCGAACTTGGACGCGAAGCGCTTGGCCGAGCTGTCCTGGCGCTTGACCCGCTCGCCGCCGACCAGGGCCAACTCGGGCGGGGCGGCCTTCAAGGCCTTCGCGAGACGAGGCGCGTCGGCGGGGTCGTTCTGGCCGTCGCCGTCCAGGGTGATGACGATCGGGGCGCGGGCGGCCAGCACGCCGCTGCGCACGGCGCGGCTCTGGCCCGAATTCTTATGGTGGCCCAGCACCCGCAACTGCGGGATCTCGGCCTTCAGCGCCACCAGCAGGGCCTTGGTGTCGTCGCGGCTGGCGTCGTCGATGAAGATGATCTCGTGGTTCTCGCCCGCGAAGGCGGCGGCGATCTCGCGCGCCAGGGCGGGCGCCGCCCCGCCTTCGTCGAAGACGGGCACGACGACGGAATAGTCGGGAATAGTGGAAGCGGAAGCGGTCATCGCCCTCTCATAGCGCAAAAATAGCCAGAAAGAAGGATCGTGCTATTCCACTACAATGACGCTTGAATCTCGCCTGGATGATTGGAGCCGCGGCTGGCGCGGTCCGCTGTTCGCCGCGCTGGTGGCGCTGGTCGCCGGCCTGCCCGGCCTGTTCGCCATGCCGCCGCTCGACCGCGACGAATCGCGCTTCGCCCAGGCGACCGCCCAGATGCTGGAAACCGACGACATGGTCGTCATCAAGTTCCAGGACCAGCCGCGCTTCAAGAAGCCGGTCGGCATCCACTGGCTGCAGGCGGCCGCCGTCACCACCTTCTCGGCCGCCGAGGATCGCGGCATCTGGGCCTATCGCATCCCCTCGCTGCTGGGGGCCATGCTGGCGGCGGCGGCCTGCGCCTGGGGCGCGGCGGCGCTGCTGGGACCCCGGACCGGCTTGCTGGCCGGCGGCATCCTCGGCGCGACCATCCTGCTGTCGAGCGAGGCGTTCATCGCCAAGACCGACGCGGCGCTGTGCGGCTTCACCACCCTGGCCATGGCCGCCCTGATGCGGATCTACGCCGCCCATCTCGCCGGAGAGACCGTCAACCGCTGGACCAAGCTGGCCTTCTGGATCGGCCTGGCCATGGGCGTGCTGATCAAGGGTCCGGTCGGGCTGATGGTCGTGGTGCTCAGCGTGATCGCCCTGTGGATCTGGGACCGCAAGGCGACCTGGATCAAGGACCTGGGCTGGGGCTGGGGCGTGACCGTCCTGGCCGCCATCGTCCTGCCCTGGGCGATGATGATCACCGTGGCCACCGACGGCGCCTTCTGGTCGACGGCCGTGACCGGCGACCTGGCCCCCAAGCTGGCCGGCGGCCAGGAAAGCCACGGCGCGTGGCCCGGCGCCTACACCCTGGCGGCGTTCCTGATGGTGTTCCCGGCCACCCTGCTGCTGCCGTCGGGCGTGACCCTGGGCTGGACCGGCCGCAAGGAGGCGGGAATCCGCTTCGCCCTCTGCTGGCTGATCCCGACCTGGCTGGTGTTCGAGATCCTGCCGACCAAGCTGGTGCACTACACCCTGCCGGCCTATCCCGCCCTGGCCATGCTGATGGCCGCCGCCCTGCGTACGCCCCTGCCGCGCATGCCTCGCCTGATCGGCGCGATCCTGTCGGCTCTGGCCGGCCTGATCTTCGCGGCCATGGCCGTCTATCTGCACGTCGAGTACGGCGACCCGTCCGACCTGCCCTGGACCATCCTGACGGCCTTGCTGTTCCTGGCCGCGGGAGCCGCCGGATCGGTGCTGGTGATGCGCAGGACCGCCGCCATCGCCCTGGTCACGGCCGGCGCCGTCGGCATAGCGGCCCATGGCGCCCTCGTCGGCTTGCTGATTCCTCGCCTGGAGCCGCTGTTGCTGTCGCCCCGCCTGGAGAAGGCTCTGGAGGCTGCCGACCTGGCGCCCCGGGGCGGCGCGCCGGGGCCGGTGGCCGTCACCGGCTATTCCGAGCCCAGCATGATCTTCCTGCTGGGCACCACGACCGAGCTGACCGACCCGGTCGGCGCGGCCGAGGCCGTCGCCCAGGGGCGTCCCGCGGTGGTCGAGGGCCGCCAGGAAAAGGCGTTCCAGGCCGCCCTCGCCGCCTTGGGCCAGACCGCCCGTCCGGCCGGGGTGGTCGAGGGCTTCGACTATTCCGACGGCGACAAGGAGCGCCTGACGCTCTATCGCGGCGCGCCGATCCGCCCGGACGACGAGGTCGGCGACGAAACCCAAGCCGAGGAGGCCCAGCCATGAGCCGCTTCATCCAGATCGTCGAGGTCGGCCCGCGCGACGGGCTGCAGAACGAGAAGCTGTCCCTGCCGGTCGACGAGAAGCTGGACCTGATCCGCCGGCTCGAAGCCGCGGGCGCCAGGCGCATCGAGACCGTCTCGTTCGTCAATCCCAACCGCGTGCCGCAGATGGCCGGGGCCGAGGAGATCCAGGCGGCGCTGAAGCCCGACCTGGAGCATTCGCGCATCGGCCTGGTGCTGAACATGCGCGGCTGGGAACGCTGCGTGGCGGCCCAGTGCGACGAGGCCAATGTCGTGGTCTGCGCCACCGACGGCTTTGGCCTGGCCAACCAGGGCGCGACGGCCGCCCAGCAGGTCGACGCCCTGGCCGCCATCGTCGAGCGCCAGGCGGTCGAGGGCGGCCCGCCGATCACCGCCACCATCTCGGTGGCCTTCGGCTGCCCGTTCGACGGCGAGGTTTCCGAGGACCAGGTGGTGGCCATCGCCCGCGACGCCGCGTCGATGGGCGTGACCGAATTGGCCATCGCCGACACCATCGGGGTGGCCGATCCCTGGACCGTCCGCCGGCGGATCGAGGCCGTGCGCGCCGCCGCGCCGGACGTCCGCCTGCGCATGCACTTCCACGACACCCGCAACACCGGCCTGGCCAACGCCTATGCCAGCGTCGAGGCCGGGGTCGACGTGCTGGACGCCTCGGTCGGCGGCCTGGGCGGCTGCCCGTTCGCGCCCAACGCCACCGGCAACATCGGCACCGAGGACCTGGTCTACATGCTGGAGCGGGCCGGCTTCGAGACCGGCTACGACCTGTCGGCCCTGATCGAGATCGGCCGCGACATCAGCGAACGCCTGGGCAAGGCGTCGCCGGCGTCGTCGCTGGCGCGGGCGGGCGGGTTCCCGGCCTAGGATCCCTTTCCCCTCGGGGAGACGAAATCAGCTTTTGTCGACGCGCGCGTCGGCAGGTTCGACCAAGCGCGGACGAAGCTCCGCGAGCAGCGCCTCGGCTTCCTCGCGCTCTTCCTCGCTGATGAATTCGTGGCCAACCGCGATCGCCAGACATCTCTGCGCCGCGACGACGGAGCGGCGAACACCGACGCCGTCCAGATAGCATTTGGCCAGGTCCAGGTGAGGTGAGCCGTCGCCCGCCAAGGCCGCGCGCTCGAACCAGCGAAACATCGCGCGGTGATCGCCACGCTCACGATAGAGGATCGCGATGTTGTTGGCCGCTATGGTGCACCGGTTGCGCCACGCCATCCGATAGCAGCGCATCGCCTCGACCTTGTCGATCGGCGTTCCGATCCCGACATCGAACATGTAGCCGAGGTGGGTCCAGCAGTTGTCGTCACCCAGGGCGGCGCCTTCGCGAAAATAGGCTTGGGCGCGCGCGAAGTCGCCGGCCTCTTCGGCGGCGTATCCCTGCAGAAAGAGCAAGGTGGTGTCGACCACGGTCGATCGCGGCCTAGATCGGCCGGCCGGTGATCTTCCAGATCAGCGGGCGCGAGACGCTCATCGCCAGGATGATCGGGGCCAGCAGGACGGCGATCACGTAGCGCTGGACGGTGTCGGCCCGCTTGATGAAGTAGCGCGACAGGCCCACGCCCTTGTGGAACTCGACCTTCAGCGGGTGCTCCAGGCTGGTGTGGCCCAGGTGGATCACCTGGGCGGCCGGCTGGAACAGCACCTCGCCGCCGGACTGGCGGGCGCGCCAGCACAGGTCGATGTCCTCGACGTGAAGGAAGTAGCCTTCGTCGAAGCCGCCCAGCAGGTCGAAGTCCTGGCGGCGCAGGGCGAAGCAGGCGCCGGAGATGGTCGGCATCGGGATCGGCGCGTCCGGCGTCGGCTCGCGTTCGCGGTGGATCTCGAACTTCGACAGCCCTGGGAACCGCGAGGTCAGGTGGCCGAAGCTGAGCAGGGTGGTGACCGGCGTGACCTCGCCGCGACGGCCGCCGCGCTGTTCGGTGCCGTCGGTGTTCATCACCCGCGCGCCCACCACCGTGGGCACCGGCTGGCCTTCGAAGGCCCCGACGAGGGCCGCGACGCAGCCCTGCTGCAGGTTGGCGTCCGGATTGAGGAAGATGATGTATTCGCCGCGCGCGGTCTCGGCGCCCATGTTGGCGCCGCGCGCGAAGCCGACATTGCCATGGCCCTGCTGCAGCACGATCCTCGGCTCGGTCCGGCCCAGGGCCCGCAGCCGCTCGGCCTCGTCGGCCGGAGAGCCGTTGTCGACGATGACGAACTCTTCGACCAGCGGCTCGGCCAGGACGTGCAGGATGCTTTCGACCAGCGCTTCTCCCGTCTGGTAGACGACCATGACGACCGAGACGCGCGGCCGGACCGGCCGCGCACCCGAAACGAAGGTCGAACGAGAGGGGAGAATACTGTTCATCAGGCCTGCGCCAACTCCGCGGGCGCCGCCGCAGCGCGATCACGGGCGAGGTCCGGCGGGGTCGCTTCCTCGGTCAACGCGCGCACGGCGTCCTCCAGCGACAACACCTTCTGCCCTTCGCCGCCGAGGCGGCGCAGAGCGACTTCTCCGTTTTCGGCTTCCTTACGCCCGACCACTGCAATCACCGGAACCTTCGCAAGGCTGTGCTCACGAATCTTGTAGTTGATCTTCTCGTTTCTGAAGTCGACCTCTGCGCGAATACCGGCGGAAGTCAATCGCTCAGCCACACGTTGTGCGTAGTCGTCGGCGTCGGAGGTGATCGTCGCCACCACGACCTGAACCGGCGCCAGCCAGAGGGGCAGGTGGCCGGCGTAGTTTTCCAGCAGAATGCCGATGAAACGCTCGAACGAGCCCAGGATCGCCCGGTGCAGCATGACCGGACGCTTCTTGGAGCCGTCCTCGGCCACGTACTCGGCGTCGAGGCGCTCGGGCAGGACGAAGTCCAGCTGCAGCGTGCCGCACTGCCAGACCCGGCCGATGGCGTCCTTCAGCGAGAATTCCAGCTTCGGGCCGTAGAAGGCGCCTTCGCCTTCCTGCAGCACCAGGGTTTCGCCCGCCGCCTCGGCCGCCGCGGACAGGGCGGATTCGGCCTTGTCCCAGACCGCGTCGTCGCCCGCCCGCAACTCCGGACGCGTCGAGAACTTGGTGTCGGCCAGATGCATGCCGAGGTCGCTATAGACGCTGCGCAACAGTTCGATGAAGCGGGCGGATTCCTCCGTGACCTGCTCTTCTCGGCAGAAGATGTGGGCGTCGTCCTGGGTGAAGGCGCGCACCCGCATGATGCCGTGCATGGCGCCCGACGGCTCGTAGCGGTGGCACGCGCCGAACTCGGCCATGCGCAGCGGCAGCTCGCGATAGCTCTTCTGGCCGACGTTGAAGATCTGGATGTGGCCGGGGCAGTTCATCGGCTTGACGGCCAGGACCTCGCCCTCGGCGCTCTCGCACATGAACATGGCGTGGCCGAACTTCTCGGCGTGACCCGAGCGCTCCCACAGGCTCTTGTCGAGGATCTGGGGCGTCTTGACCTCGCGATAGCCGGCCGCGTCCAGCCGGCGGCGCATATAGGCCTCCAGCGCGAGATACAGCGTCCAGCCCTTGGGGTGCCAGAACACCATGCCCTTGCCCTCTTCCTGGATGTGGAAGAGGTCCATCGTCTTGCCCAGCTTGCGGTGGTCGCGCCGCTCGGCTTCCTCGATGCGCTTCAGATGCTCCTCGAGATCGGCTTCGCTGGCCCAGGACGTGCCGTAGATGCGCTGCAGCTGGGCGTTGTTCTGGTCGCCGCGCCAATAGGCGCCGGCCAGCTTCGTCAGCTTGAAGGCCTTGCCCACCGCCTTGGTCGACGGAAGGTGGGGCCCGCGGCACAGGTCCTTCCACTTCTCGCCCTGGTGATAGACCGTGATCGTGTCGCTGACCGGCAGGTCACGGATGATCTGGGCCTTGTAGCTTTCGCCCATGGCCTCGAAGTCGGCGATGGCGGCGTCGCGGTCGACTTCCTCGCGGCGGATCTTCTCGTCGCGGTCGACGATCTGGCGCATGCGCTCTTCGATCTTCGGCAGGTCGTCCAGGCTGAACGGCTCGTCTCGGGCGAAGTCGTAATAGAAGCCGTCCTCGACGTTCGGGCCGATCGTCACCTGGGTGCCGGGGAACAGTTCCTGCACGGCCTCGGCCAGCACGTGGGCGGTGTCGTGGCGGATCACCTCCAGCGCGTCGGGCGACTCACGCGTGATGATCTCGAACTTGTTGCCGCCGCCCAGCAGGTCGGGCGTCAGCGGACGATCCAGGTCCAGAAGCGTGCCGTCCAACTTGATCAGCAGCGCCTTCTTTTCCAGGGATTTGGAGATCGAGGCGGCCACGTCGCGGCCCGTCGAACCGTCAGCGTACTGGCGGGCCGAGCCGTCGGGGAAAATCAGGTCGATCATTCTTCACATTTCCACTTGCGCGGCTCGCGGGGCGGAGGCGGCGGGTCGTACCCTGAGCCACCTAACGGATTGCAGCGGCAAATCCGTCCCACCGCGAGCCAGGACCCCTTCAGGGGCCCGTGATCCTTGAGCGCCTGTGCCGCGTATTCCGAGCAGGTCGGCAAATACCGGCACTGACGCCCGATGAAGGGCGAGAGCGTCGTCTTGTAGGCCCGCAGGCCCAGGTCGACGGTGCGTTCGTAGAGTGTCATGCCGGCGCTTTCGCGAACGGAGTCGAGGACTTATCGACTAGCGAAAAGTCCCGATCAAGCGGCGCCGACGCGGCTAGTTCGGGTTTGGGTCGCCCCTGTGGCCTTGCGGACAGCCTCGACCGCGGCTTCGAACGCTAAAAGCGTCGAGGCGTGACGGGCGGGATAGTCCTTGACCGGCTCCAGCACGGCGAGCTCCGAAAATCGGCCCTGGGGAGGCGGGCCGCCTGACTTGAGCATAGACTGCAAGGCGTCGCGGGCCAACTCGATCTCGGAAAGATCCGCCCCGACCACCTGGGCGCCGAGGATCGCGGCCGAGGCCTGGCCCAGGGCGCAGGCGGCCACGTCCTGGGCGAAGTCGGCGACCTTGCCGTCCTGGACCGTCACGTCGACCACGATCCGGCTGCCGCACAGCTTGGCGGTCTTCTCGGCGCTGGCGTCGGGCGCGGCCAGGCGTCCGGCCCGGGGCATGTTGGCCACCAGGCCCAGGATGCGGGCCGAATAGAGGTCGTCGATCATGGGACCTATGTGGGGTTCTTCAGGCGTTGCGACCAGATGGTCTCGGCGCGCGTCTTCACCGCCTCGCCCATCAGGGTGAAGGCCCCGCGCAGGCGGCGGCGCTCCTCGCGGCCGACCAGGCGGACCAGCGGCCCCATGAACAGCTCGCCGTTCGAGAAGGTGGCGTTGTTCGGGCCCATGTTCTCGATCTCGAGATAGCGGATCGCGGTCACGAAGCCGCCCAGCCGGCTGGTGCGCCAGTGCAGCTGCTCGAAGGGCACCCAGTCCTGGACGATCGGCGTCAGCGTGGTCACCGGGCCGTCGGCGATCGGCACAAGGTCGACGACCAGGTTGGTGCCGATGCGCATCTCACCCTCGATGCGGGGGTGGACCGGATTCCAGTCCTTCCAGGTCGTGAAGTCGGCGATCACGTCCCAGACGACTTCGGCGGGGGCCTGCACCCCGGTGCGGTGTTCTACGGCGCGTTGCATGGGCGTCGCTCTAGCACTTTCATTCTGAAAAACCCAAGCCGCTGGCCTTCTGGAAGACCGGCAGATCGAGGGAGGGCGGGTCGATCCCGGCCTGGCTGAGCAGGCCGTGGACCTGACCCCGGTGATGGGTCTGGTGGTTGAAGATGTGGGCCAGGGCGGCCCACAGCGGCTGGGTCACCACCGCCCCGTCGGCGATCCGCGTCCAGCGGAAGTCGCCGGCCAGCTGCGCGTCGGTCAGGGCGGCGACGTGGCCGGACAGGGCCGCGTCCTCGTGGACCCGCGCCTCGCGCAGGGTCGCCAGGTCGTGGAAGATCACCGCGTCCAGCCCGTGCGGCGGCAGGGTCTCGCCGCGCAGCCGGGCCAGCCACATGCGATCGGTGACGATCAGGTGGTTCAGCGCGCCGTGGATCGAACCGAAGAACGCGCCGCGCTCGGCCTTGTAGTCCGCCTCGTCCAGCATGGCGCAGGCCGCGTGGATGCGGTGGTTGGCCCAGGCGTTGTAGCCGGCGAACATCTGGAAATAGGCGCGCATGACCTAGCACTCCGGGACAAGCGGATTATGCGTGTAATTTAGTCGCGAACCAATCCCCCATCCACGACCAGGTTCTGGCCGGTGACCGACCGGCTCCAGGGCGAGGCGAAGAACAGCACCGCATCGGCGAACTCGGCCGGGGTCGTCACCCGGCGCAGCGGCGTCGATTGGGCGATCAGGTCGAAGATCGCCTCGGGCGTGGCGGCGCTGGCGTCGGTGGTGCGCAACAGGCCGCCCGACAGCATGTTGACCGTGATCCCCGACGGCCCCAGGTCGGCGGCTGCGGTGCGGGTCAGCGACAGCAGGGCGGCCTTGGCGGCGGTGTAGTCGTGATAGGGCACCACCGGGTTCTGGAACAGGTTGGTGCCGATGTTGATCACCCGGCCGAAGCCGGCGGCTTCCATGGCCGGCGCCGTGGCCTGGATCAGGTTCAGGGATCCGCGCAGCGACACGTCCAGCTGGCTCTGGAAGTCCTCCCAGGGGATCGACTGGATGGTGTGGCGGCCGTCGCCGTTGAAGCTGAAGTCGCCCAGGGCGTTGTTGACCACCGTGGTCACGTGGCTGCCGAAATGCTCGGCCGCGTCGTTGACCAGGCGGCGAGCTTCCTCGCGGTCGCTGACGTCGGCCTGGAGGGCCACGGCGCGGTCCCCCAGCTCCTCGGCGAGCGCCAGGGCGGCGGCTTCGCTGCGGCGGTAATTGATCACCACGCACGCGCCCTGGTCGGCGAAGGCCCGGGCGATGGCGGCGCCCAGGCCCCGGCCGGCGCCGGAGACCAGGACGATCTGCTGATCGAGCTTCATGCTCAGTCCTTCATGCGCCAGGTGGCGCCGGCGGGACCGTCCATGACCACCACGCCCAAACCGTCCAGCTCGGCGCGGATGGCGTCGGCGGCGGTCCAGTCCTTGGCGGTGCGGGCCTCGACCCGGCGCTTGAGCAGGTCTTCCACCTTGGCCTTCAGGTCGTCGTCGGCGTCGCCCTCGAACCAGGCGTCCGGATCGGCCTGCAGGAAGCCCAGCAGTCCGGCCGAGGCCAGGAGCCGGCCCTTGTTGGCCGTGATCGCCGGCTCGTCGCCGGCCGTCACCGCCCGCTCGATGGCGCTGGACAGCTCGAAGAAGCCCGACACCGCCAGCGGCGTGTTCAGGTCGTCCGTCAGGGCGGCCATCACCTCGTCCGAGGGCTCGGACTCGCCGGCCTCGACGCTCTTGGCGCGGCGCAGGGCGCCGTACAGGCGGTCCAGGGCCTTCTTGCTCTGCTCGACCAGCTCCGGCGTCCAGTCCAGCGGCTGGCGGTAGTGGCCCGACAGCAGCGCCCAGCGGATCACCTCGCCCGGCGTGGTCTTCAGCAGCTCGTGCGGGATGATCACGTTGCCCAGGCTCTTGGACATCTTCTCCCCCGACATGTCGAGGAAGCCGTTGTGCAGCCAGTAGTTCGCCAGCACCGGCTGGTCATGGGCGCAGCGGCTCTGGGCCAACTCGTTCTCGTGGTGCGGGAAGGTCAGGTCGATGCCGCCGCCGTGGATGTCGATGGTCCGGCCCAACTGCTTGTCGATCATCGCCGAGCACTCGATGTGCCAGCCCGGACGGCCCGCGCCCCAGGGGCTGTCCCACTCGGGTTCGTTCTCCTTGGACGGCTTCCACAGCACGAAGTCGGCGGGGTGGCGCTTGTAGGGCGCGACCTCGACCCGCGCCCCGGCGATCATGTCGTCCAGGTCGCGGCCCGACAGCGCGCCGTAGTCGGCGAAGCTCTGGGTGTCGAACAGCACGTGGCCCTCGGCGGCGTAGGCCTTGCCGTTGTCGACCAGCTTGCCGATCATCTCGACGATCGGACCCATGTGCTCGGTGGCCTTGGGCTCCAGGCTGGGCGACAGGGTCAGCAGGGCCGCGGCGTCCTGGTGGTAGGCGGCCAGGTAACGGTCGGTGATCACCTTGATCTCGACGCCCTCGGCCGTGGCCTTGGCGTTGATCTTGTCGTCCACGTCGGTGACGTTGCGGGCATAGACCACCGCGTCCTCGCCATAGGCGTGGCGCAGCAGGCGGAACAGCACGTCGAACACCACCACCGGCCGGAAGTTGCCGATGTGGGCGTGGTTGTAGACCGTCGGCCCGCAGACATACATCGTCACCCGGCTCGGATCGGCGGGAACGAAGTCGCGCTTCTCGCGCGCCATGGTGTCGTACAGCTTGATGGTCATGGGGAGAGAGCGGCCTGACGTCGCGGGAGTGTTGCGGGGATACGGATTGGCCCCATATAACGAGAGCACGCGCGCACGACCACGATTGATTAGGTCAATGTGCGCGACGGGTGGCACGCGTAATTCCAGGACGAAAGGCGTCCTGGCGCAACTCAGCCCGTGGAAAGACCTTCCTCAGACATGGACGCACTGACCCGCGAGCGAACCCTGATCGGTCTCGACAACGACACCGGCCTTGATCTTGAACCCGCCCAGCGCCCCACCCGAGACGAGGCCATGGCCGCCGTCCGGACCCTGCTGGCCTGGGCCGGCGACAACCCCGACCGCGAAGGCCTGCTCGACACGCCGCAGCGTGTGGTCGACGCCTATGGCGAGTGGTTCGCCGGCTATCACGGCGATCCGGCGCAGGAGCTGAGCCGCACCTTCGAGGACGTGCAGGGCTATGACGACATGGTCATGCTGCGCGGCATCGACGTGCAGAGCCACTGCGAACACCACATGGCGCCGTTCCTGGGCAAGGCCTGGGTGGCCTACATGCCGACTGGCAAGGTCGTGGGCCTGTCCAAGCTGGCGCGCCTGGTCGAGATCTTCGCCAAGCGTCTCCAGACCCAGGAGACCATGACCATGCAGGTCGCCGACGCCATCGAGGACCACCTCAGCGCCGCCGGCGTGGCCGTGCTGATCGACGCCGAGCACCAGTGCATGTGCACCCGCGGCGTCCACCACCACGACGTTTCGACGATCACCACCCAGTTCCGCGGCGTGTTCAAGACCGACAAGGTCCTGCAGCAGCGCTTCATGGACCTGGTGACGCGGAAATAGCGTTCACGCCGTGCGTCCTTCGAGGCCCGCTGCGCGGGCGCCTCAGGATGAGGAGCTATTGCTGATTTCCTCTTCCTGAGGTGCGAGCCATAAGGCGAGCCTCGAAGGACGCACGGCGTTTCCGTGGGGGCGTAAAGATGTTGAAGACGTGTCTGGCGGCTCTGGCCGTCGCGATGACGGCGAGCATGACCATGGCGGAAACTCCTAAGGCTCCCTGGGACTCGGAAATCCTTCCGCCCGCCCTGGCTTGGCGCGGCGCCAGCGAAAAGCTGATCGCCAAGCCGTCCGATCCCTGGATCACGCCGTCGGAGCTGACCGGCCTGACCGCCTCGCCGAACTACGAAGAGACCCGCGCCTGGCTGGAAAAGCTGGCCGCGGCCTCGCCGCTGATCCGCATGGAGACCTTTGGCAAATCGCCCGAGGGCCGCGACCTGCTGGTGCTGTACGTCTCCAAGGACGGCGAAAAGTTCGATCCCAAAAAGCCCGTGCTGCTGGTCCAGGCCGGCATCCATCCGGGCGAGATCGACGGCAAGGACGCCGGCATGATGCTGCTGCGCGACATGACGTTCCACGGCAAGGACAAGCTGCTGGACGGCGTGAACCTGGTCTTCGTGCCGATCTTCAGCGTCGATGGCCACGAGCGCGCCTCGCCCTACAGCCGCCCCAACCAGCGCGGCCCGGCGATCCAGGGCTGGCGGCACACGGCCCAGAACCTCAATCTGAACCGCGACTACGGCAAGCTGGACGCGCCGGAAATGCGGGCGATGATCACGCTGATCGATCGCGTGAAGCCCGACCTCTACATGGACATCCACGTCACCGACGGCGAGGACTACCAGTACGACGTCACCTACGGCTGGGCCGGCTACCAGGGCGATTTCGCGCGCTCCAAGGCCACCAGCGCCTGGCTGGACAAGACCTACCTGCCGGCCACCTCGGCGGGCCTGAAGGCGGCGGGGCACATCCCCGGCCAGTTGGTCTTCGCCCTTGACGACCGCGACCCCAAGAAGGGGCTCGGCGCCTCGCCGGCGTCGCTGCGCTACTCCAACGGCTACGGCGACGCGGCCCATATCGCCACGGTGCTGGTCGAGAACCATTCGCTGAAACCCTACCGGCAGCGGGTGCTGGGCACC
This sequence comes from Caulobacter sp. 05L422, assembly GCF_056397765.1. Classification (NCBI taxonomy): domain Bacteria; kingdom Pseudomonadati; phylum Pseudomonadota; class Alphaproteobacteria; order Caulobacterales; family Caulobacteraceae; genus Caulobacter; species Caulobacter sp. 05L422. The sequence goes on from NZ_JBFTOB010000005.1 coordinate 54,842, forward strand.
TACGTCCTGCTGGAGGAGACCCTGAAGGTGCTGGCCAAGGACGGCGCCGCCCTGCGCGCCGCCGAGGAGAAGGACCGCGCAGAGCGCCCCGCCGTGATCAAGGCCAATTTCGGGACCAGCTTCGGGGGCGGCGGCAAGGCGCTGCACACCGTCAGCTTCCTGGGCGTGCAGTACGAGACCTACGACTCCCCCGCCTCGGGCGGCAAGGAGGTGCGCTGGCTGGGCAAGCCCGATCCCAAGCCCTGGTCGCTGCCGCTCTACACCAGCGAGCCGGCGCTCGACCTGACCCCGGCCAAGGCCTACTGGATCTCGTCGGCCAAGCCCGACGTGATCGAGCGCCTGCGCGTCCACGGCGTGGCGATGGAGACCCTGGCGGCGCCGAAGACGGTGTCGGTCGACATGATCCGCTTCACCGCGCCGAAGATCGCCACCCGCGCCAGCGAGGGCCATGTCGAGATCGCCGCCGGGCCGGTCACCCACGAGACCCGCACGGTGACCTTCCCGGCCGGCTCGGTGCGCATTTCCACTGATCAGCCGCTGGGCGAGATGGTGACCCTGCTGCTGGAGCCGGAAAGCGACGAGAGCTTCTTCGCCTGGGGCATGTTCCCCGAGGTGCTGCAGCGCGTCGAATACATCGAGGGCTACGCCATCGCCCCCCTGGCCGAGAAGATGCTGGCCGCCGATCCTGCGCTGAAGGCCGAGTTCGAGGCCAAGCTGGCGGCGGACCCGAAGTTCGCGGCCGATCCAGACGCCCGCCTGGGCTGGTTCTACGCGCGCACGCCGTATTACGACGACCACTACAAGCTCTATCCGGTCGGCCGGGAGCTGTAAGCCAATGGTCTGGGGTCACGTCGACAGCTGGCGCGACGCCGCCCAGGGGTTGGGTCTCGACCTCGAAGGGCCGATGGAGCTCATTCTGGCCACGGGCGTCATGCGGGTCGATCTGCTGGTCCGGGACTTCGGCGCCCCCAGGGGAACAGCCATCGTTTCGGACTACGACGCGATCGAGCCGCATGGCGAAGCGTTGCGCGCCGCAGGCTACACCGCCTCTTCATTCCGGCCGCCTGCGGCCGGAATCCAGCTTTCGAGGCAAGACCTCATCGAGCTCCTCGCGGACTGGACCTGGACAGGCGCGCCGGAACGGCGGCCGGCGTGGCTCCCCGCCCCTTAGTCGCCTCCCCGACGATCCGGCTTGCCAGCTCTCGCGAACGCTGAACCTTATGCGGCCCACGTTCGACCAGTTTCACGAGTGACTACCGATGGACACCATCGCCTCCGGACACGCCGCCGCCCTGTGGGTGGGGTTGCACGTCCTGCTCCTGCTGACCCTGTCGCTGCTGGTCGTGCGCCTGCGGCAGAAGCATAAGGTCGCTCTTGGCGATGAAGGCATTCCGGAGTTGGCCCGCGCCATCCGCGCCTTCGGCAACGCCAGCGAGTACATCCCCGTCGGCCTGGCGGCGATCATCGTCCTGGCCCTGGTCGGCGCTCCGCCGCTGGCCATCCACGTGGTGGGGCTGGTGCTGTTCGCCGGCCGACTGATCCACGCCGTGGGCCTGTCCAACAGCGGCGGCGCCTCGATCCCGCGCGCCTTGGGCATGATCTGCACCTGGCTGGCCTACATCTTCGGCGCGGTGGCGCTGCTGTTCTACGCGATTGGCTAGGTCTTTTTCGAGCAAACTGGACCTCTACTCGCGCTAGGAAAGCGCGCAGGGATTTCTCGAGCCCACTCTGGAGCCGAGAGCCAAGATGCGTGTATTCCGACCCTTCCGCCCGTTGCTGCTTGGCCTGGCGCTCGCCTTGCCCCCCGCCGCCGGGTTCGCCCGCGCCGAGCCGCCGGCCGCCGCCGCGCCGGCGCCTCGCCCTGACGGCCAGCACGATTTCGACTTCGAGTTCGGCGACTGGACCACGCACATCCGGCGTCTGGAGCGCCCCCTGACCGGCTCGACCAGCTGGGTCGAATACGACGGCAGTTCGATCGTCCGGAAGGTCTGGGGCGGCCAGGCCAACCTCGGCGAGATCGACGTCAGCGGCCCGGCCGGCCGCATCCAGGGCCTGAGCCTACGGCTCTACGATCCGGCGACCCGCCAATGGTTCATCCGCTTCGCCAACGGCCGGGACGGTGACCTGGGCGTTCCGATGGTCGGCGGCTTCAGGGACGGTCGCGGCGAGTTCTACAACCAGGAAACCCTGGGCGGTCGGTCGATCTTCGTCCGCTTCATCTTTTCCGACGTGACCGACAGGACCTTCGCCCTGGAGCAGGCGTTCTCGGCCGACGGCGGCAAGACCTGGGAGGCCAACTGGATCGCCACCTTCAGGAAAGTTCAGTCGAAGGCCTGATCCAGGATGGCGGCGGGGGCGGCTCAAACCCGCCTTGCCCCCGCCCCGCCGCCTCGTCCATAAGACCGCATGGACGAAAATCTGTTGCATGACGTGCTCGCCGCCGCGCGAACCGCTGGCGCCGACGCCGCCGAAGCCGTGTTCGCGCAGCGCCAATCCCTTTCCGTCAGCGTCCGCCTGGGCGAGCTGGAGGAGGTCGAGCGCGAGGAGTCCCGCGACATCGGCCTGCGGGTGTTCGTCGGCAAGCAGAGCGCCACGGTGTCGGGCTCGGACATCTCGGCCGAGGGCCGCGCCAAGCTGATCGACCGGGCCGTGGCCATGGCCCGCCTGGCCCCCGAGGATCCCTACGCCGCCCTGGCCCCGGCCGAGCGCCTGGCGCGCGGTCCGTTCCGCGACCTGGACCTCTACGACCCGACCGAGCCCTCGGCCGAGACCCTGGAGGCCCAGGCCCGCGAGGCCGAGGCCGCCGCCCGCGCCGTCGAGGGCGTGACCAATTCCGACGGCGGCTCGTCGTCATGGAGCGCCTCGACCTGGCGGCTGGTCACCAGCGAGGGCTTTTCCGGCCTGCACCAGGCCAGCGGCTTCGGCGTCTCGGCCTCGGCCATCGCCGGCGAGGGCGCGGGCATGGAGCGCGGCGGCGAAGGCCGCTCGACCCGCCACGCCGCCGACCTGCCGACCCCGCAAAGCATCGGCGCCAAGGCCGGCGCGCAGGCGGTCTCCAAGCTGAACCCCCGCAAGCTGGACTCGACCACCGCCCCGGTGATCTTCGAGAACCGCCTGGCCATGTCGCTGATCAGCCCGCTGATCGGCGCGATCTCGGGCCCGTCGATCGCCCGGGGGACCTCGTTCCTGAAGGACAAGCTGGGCCAGCGGATCTTCGCCAAGGGCGTGCGCCTGCTGGACGACCCGTTCCGCCTGCGCGGCCTGGGCTCGGCCCCGTTCGACGACGAGGGCGTGGCCTGCCAGGAACGCGCCCTGATCGACGACGGCGTGCTGACCACCTGGCTGATGAACATCAGCTCGGCCAAGCAGCTGGGCCTGGAGAGCACCGGCCACGCCTCGCGCGGCCTGGCCGGCCCGTCGGGCGTCTCGACCCATAACCTGACGATGCAGCCGGGCGAGCGCGATCTGGCCGGCCTGATGGCCGACGCCGGGACGGGCCTGCTGGTGACCTCGATGTTCGGCCCCTCGCTGAACGGCAACACCGGCGACTGGTCGGTGGGCTGCTCGGGCTTCTGGTTCGAGAACGGCGTCTCGACCGGTCCCGTCACCGAGATCACCGTGGCCGGCAACCTGATCGACATCTACGCCCGCCTGGTCCCCGGTTCGGACCTGGAGCTGCGCGGGGCCAGCAACAGTCCGTCCCTGCTGGTCGACGCCCTGGCGATCGCCGGAAAATGACCGATCTGGACCTGATCCTCGCCGCGGCGCGCGAAGCCGGAGCCCTGGCGCTCTCGGCCCGCGAGGGCGGACTGAAGATCTGGTCCAAGGACGGCGGCTCGCCGGTCACCGACGCCGACCTGGCGGTCGACACGCTGCTGAAGACGACCCTCGGCGCGGCCCGCCCCGACTATGGCTGGCTGTCGGAAGAGACGGCCGACGCCCCGGCGCGCCTGGCCACGCCGCGCCAGTTCGTGGTCGACCCGATCGACGGCACCGTGGCCTTCATGAAGGGCAAGCCCTGGTTCGCCGTGTCGATCGCCGTGGTCGAGAACGGCCGCCCCATCGCCGGCGTGGTCCATGCCCCGGCCCTGGACGAGACCTATGTCGCCACCCTGGGCGGCGGCGCGAGCCTCAACGGGACGGCGATCAGCCCCAGCGACACCGAGGACCTCGAGGACGCCGCCATGCTCGGCGACGCCAAGATGTTCGTGCATCCCGCCTGGGTGACCCCCTGGCCGCCGATGCGGGTGGAGAGCCGCAACTCGATCGCCTACCGCCTGTGCCTGGTGGCCGCCGGAGCCTTCGACGCGGCCGTCGCCCTGTCGCCCAAGAACGAGTGGGACCTGGCCGCCGCCGACCTGATCTGCGCCGAGGCCGGGGCGGTGCTGACGGACCACAAGGGTCGCGGCTTCACCTACAATCGGGCAAATCCGCTGCTTCCGAGCGTCGTTTGCGCCAATAAGGCGCTTCACCCGTTGATCCTGTCACGCGTCGGGCATATCGACCTGCCGCAACGATAACTTCCGCGCAGGAAATTCCACGCCATGAGCGACAAGCAGCTTCTTCACCTCGTGATCGGCGGTGAACTGAAGAACGTTTCCGATATCGAGTTCCGCGACCTGAGCCAGGTCGAGTTCGTCGGCGCCTACGCCAACTACGGCGACGCCCACAAGGCCTGGAAGGCCAAGGCCCAGGCCACGGTCGACAACGCCCACGCGCGGTACTTCATCATCCACGCCCACAAGCTGCTGGATCCCAGCCTGGACTAAGGCTTGAGCGGCGGGGACTTGCCCCATACGGACCGCTTCGCGGTCGTCTTCCCCCATAGGGGGAAGAGGTCGCGCGCTTACTACCCTCCGCCCCCTATGGGGGCGGACAGGCGGCGAAGCCGCCAGGTGGGGGCAAGTGGGAGAGCCACCTATTCCCGCCGCAAGATCCCTTCCGTCACGATCCCGCCGATCATCCCGGCCCGGAAGTCGGCCTTGATCTTCACGGGGTCGTAGTCGGGGCTCTCCACCCACTGGGTGAAGGTCAGGCCCTTGGGGGCTGCGTCCTTCAGGTAGCGCTCGAAGGTGTAGTCCAGCACGCCGGTCTTGCCCTGCTTGATGTGCAGGTACTTGAACGACAGCTGCTCCAAGGCCTCCTCGATCGGCAGGCCCAGGCGGTAGTGGGCGTAGAGCACGCTCATGATGCCGGCCCGGTCCGCGCCGGACTTGCAGTGCATCAGGGCCGGATATTCGATGCTCTCGAACAGGTCGCGGGCGCCCAGCACCCGTTCCTTGATCGGCACCTCGCGCGAGGTGATCACGAAGTCGACCATCTTCAGGCCGACCTTCTCGCAGGCGTATTTCTCCAGCGCGTAGAAGCTGCCGTCGAACCCGCCGCGCAGGTTGATGACGGTCTTGACGCCCTTCTTCTTCCACTCGGCCAGCTGGTGCGGCCACGGCTGGTTGGTGCGCACCAGCTCGGGGCTGATCCAGTGGTCGTTCTTGAAGCCCAGGCGCAGATAGGCGTGGTCGTTCCACAGGTACGAGAGGTAGGTCTTGAACCGCCCCCAGCGGGTCGTGGTGTCATAGCCGGGCAAGGGATGGTCCTTCGGTGAAGAGGCGTAATTAGGCGCCACAGCCCTGTAATGCAAAAGCCACAGCGCCGCACCCCCGCCGCAATGACAACCCATAGCCGAGCTTGACAGCGCCACCCCGAAATCCGACCCCTGCCTCCATGACCGATCCCGCCGCGCCGCAAGTGACCAACCGCGCCCTCGCCGCGCGGATCTGGCGCGAGTACCTCAAGCCCCGCAAGAACAGGCTGGCGGTGGCGCTGCTCAGCGCCGCGCTCATCGCTGGCCTGAGCGCCGCCCTGATCGAGGTGCTCAAGCCGGCCGTCGACCAGTTGATCACCCATCCCGTGCCCGGCGCCCTGGTGCGCATCCCGTTGCTGATCGCCGCGATCGCCATCGCCCGCGGCCTGTTCCAGGTGCTGCAGACGACCTCGATCAACCGCATCGGCAACGCCGTGGTCGGCGACATGCAGGTGCGGCTGTTCGGCAAGCTGGTGCGCTCGGACCTGGCCCGCCTGCGCGGCGCCCATTCCGGCTCCTACGTCTCGTCGATGCTCTACGACGCCACCCTGATCCGCGAGGCGGCGACCAGCGGCGTGGTCAACTACACCCGCGAATTCCTGACCGTGATCGGCGCGCTGACCGTGATGTTCCGGCTGGACTGGATGCTGGCGACCGGCGTCCTGGTCATCGCCCCTGTCGCCAGCCTGTTCATCCGCCGGTTCTCCAGGAAGACGACCAAGGCCGCCAAGGGGGCCATGGGCGAGACCTCGAACCTGTCGACCGCGATCATGGAGAGCCTGGACGGCGTCAAGATCGTCAAGATGGAGAACCGCGAGGCCTATGAGGAGGGCCGCGTGGCCGTGGTGGTCGAGCGCCGCCAGCGCCACCTGATCAAGGGCTCCAACGCCAAGGCGATGGCCGCGCCGGCCACCGAGACCTTCGGGGCCTTGGTCACGGCGGGCGTCTTCGCCTATGCCGGCTGGCGGGCGGGCACGGGCGGCATGACCGCCGGGGTGTTCACGGCCTTCATCGGCGCTCTGGCCATGGCCCTCCAGTCCCTCCGGCAGGTCGCCAACCTGCAGACCGTGTTCAGCGAAGGCCTGACGGCCGCCCGCCGCCTGTTCGAGCAACTGGACGTCGAGGCCGCCATCGTCGACCCCGCCGACGCCAAGGCCCTGCCGGCCGGCGAGGCGACCATCGCCTTCGACGGCGTCAGCTTCGCCTATGGCGACAACGCCCCGGCCCTGTCCGACGTCAGCCTGACCGCCTGCCGGGGCGAGACCGTCGCCCTGGTCGGCCCCTCGGGCGGCGGCAAGAGCTCGATCCTCAACCTGATCCCGCGCTTCTACGACGTGACCGCCGGGTCGGTGACCATCGACGGCCATGACGTGCGCAGCGTGACCCTGGCGTCCTTGCGCGACCGCATCGCCCTGGTCACCCAGGAGCCGTTCCTGTTCGACGACACCATCCGCGCCAACATCGCCTACGCCCGGCCCAGCGCCGCCGAGGACGAGATCGAGGCGGCGGCCCGCCAGGCGGCGGCGCACGACTTCATTGGCGAGCTGCCGCTGGGCTACGACACGATCGTCGGCGAGGCCGGCACGCGGCTGTCGGGCGGCCAGCGCCAGCGCATCGCCATCGCCCGCGCCTTCCTCAAGGACGCCCCGATCCTGCTGCTGGACGAGGCCACCAGCGCCCTGGACACCGAGAGCGAGGCCCAGGTCCAGGCGGCGCTGGAACGGCTGATGGCCGGCCGCACCACCATCGTCATCGCCCACCGCCTGTCGACCGTGAAGGACGCCGACCGCATCTATGTGATCGACAGGGGCCGGGTGGTCGAGACCGGGACCCACGCCTCGCTGGTCCGCCACAAGGGCCTCTACGCCCGCCTGGCCAAGGCCCAGGACCTGGATCAACTGCCGGAGACCCCTTCGGAGATCGGCGCTTGAGGCCCCTGCGTTCGCCCTGGGTCATGATCCTGATGACCAACCTGATGGTCGGCTATCTGCGCCTGGTCTACGCCACCCTGCGCTGGACCCGCGAAGGCCAGGAGCACGCCCAGGCGGTGTGGGCGCAAAGCCTGCGCGACAAGTCCGGCGCGATCCTGGCCCTGTGGCATTCGCGCGTGCCGGTCGGGCCGACGACCTGGCCCCAGGGCCCGGACAAGCCGGAAATCCGCGTGCTGGTCTCGCAGTCGCGCGACGGCGAGTTCATCGCCCGCACGATCAGCAAGCTGGGCCTGCCCTCGATCCGCGGCTCGTCGGTCAAGAAGACCGACACCGCAAAAAACAAGGGCGGCGAGCAGGCCTTCCGCGACATGGTCAAGTGGGTGCGCGACGGCGGGGCCATGGCCATCACGCCCGACGGCCCGCGCGGTCCGGTCGAGGAAATGCAGAAGGGCGCCCTGGCCCTGGCCCGGATGACCGGCGCGCCCGTGCTGTTCGTCGGCGTGGCCATGAAGCCGTGCATCCGCCTCAACACCTGGGACCGCACCATCATCCCCCTGCCCTTCGCCAAGGCCGCCATGGTCTGGGACGAGCCGGTGGTCATGGCCCGCGACGACGACCCCGACGTGCTGGTCCAGACCTGGGCCGCGCGGCTGTCGGCCGTGAACCGGCGGGCCGAGGCGATCGTGGGCGAGACGCAGCCGGTCTAGGGACCGCACGTCCAGCGGCCGGCGATGGTCCGGCTGGCGCCGTCGGCGCGGTCGTAGGTCAGGGTCGCGGGACGCGGCGGAGACTCGCCGCCGCCCATGGCCGGCCCGGTGAGCGTGATGCGGATCGTCTTGCCGGCTCCGGTGAAGACCACGCCCTTCAGCATGCCGTCGAAACCGCCCGGCGCGGCCACCCGCTCGACATAGTTCCCCACCTTGACCACGCCCTGAGCGGCCTCCTTCGACGCGACGTTCCCCTGGGCGAACAGCAGCGGCGCGGCGTCCCCGGTGGCGAAGCTGCACGCCAGCTCGCCCTGCAACGGCTCGGCCTGCAGGTCGGCGGAGGCCAGGGGCGAAAGCTGGATCGCCGAGCCGTCGCCTCCGACGGTCGGACTTTCGGTCGGGCTTTCCGCCGGCGCGCTGGGCTCGGCGGCCACCGGCGCGGAGCGCGGCGGCGACGCCGCCGGCGTCCTGACTTCGGTCGGACCGGGAGCCGGCGCCGGATCTGAAGCGCTCGGCTCGGAGCAGGCCGTCAGGACACAGGCGGCGAGCAAAGCCGCCCATGCCGCGGGTCGCTCGTGAAGTCGGATCATGTCGCGCGCTCTCCCATCGCCAGGACTACGCCCCACCTTTATCGCGGTTCCGCGACGAAAGCGCCGCGCCTGAAGGCTGGGAAGTTGATCCGTCCCGCCCTTGGTGGGAGAAGACCCCATGCCGCACGATCACGACCACAAGCACGACCATGATCACCACGGCCATGGCCACGATCATGACCATGGTCACGCGCACGGCCACGACCACCATCACCACCACGGTCCCGGCGGCCACAGCCACGCGCCCAAGGACTTCGGCAAGGCCTTCGCGATCGGCGCGGCGCTGAACATCGGCTTCGTCGCGGCCGAGACCGTCGCCGGCCTGATGACCCATTCGCTGGCCCTGCTGGCCGACGCCGGCCACAATCTTTCCGACGTGCTGGGCCTGTTCATGGCCTGGGGCGCGGTGATCCTGGCCAAGAAGGCGCCGGGCGGCCGCCACACCTACGGCCTGCGCAAGGGCACGATCCTGGCCTCGCTGACGAACGCCGTGGTGCTGCTGGTGGCGATCGGGGCCATCGCCTGGGAGGCCGTGCGCCGCTTCGCCGATCCGCAGCCGATCGAGACCGGGCCGGTCATGATCGTCGCGGGCATCGGCATCGTCATCAACACCGCCACGGCCCTGATGTTCATGAAGGGCTCCAAGGACGACCTGAACATCCGCGGGGCCTTCCTGCACATGGCCGCCGACGCCGCCATCTCGGCCGGGGTGGTGGTGGCCGCCGCCGCCATGTGGTTCACCGGCTGGCTGTGGCTGGACCCGGTGGTCAGCCTGGCCATCGTGGCGGTGATCGTTCTGGGCACCTGGGGCCTGCTGCGCGACTCGCTGGACCTGGCCCTGGACGCAGCGCCGCGCGGCATCGACCCCAAGGCGGTCAAGACCTGGCTGGCCGAACGTCCCGGCGTCACCGAGGTGCACGACCTGCACATCTGGGCGATGAGCACCACCGAGACGGCCATGACCGCTCACCTGGTCCGTCCCGAAAACCCCGACAACGACCAGTTCCTGCACGACATCTGCGGCGAGATGGCCAAGCGGTTCAAGATCGGCCACGTCACCATCCAGGTCGAGTCGGGCGGCGTCGCCACCTGCCACCTGGCCGGCGCGGACGCGGTGTGAGCCTTCCCCTGTCCTTGCAGCTCTATCGCGCGGCGACCACCGCGCTGGAGCCGTTCGCGCCCCTGCTGCTGGACCGTCGCGCCAAGGCCGGCAAGGAGGACCGCGCGCGGCTGCACGAGCGGCTGGCCCGGCCGACGACCGCGCGTCCTGAAGGCCGTCTGATCTGGCTGCACGGGGCCAGCGTCGGCGAGAGCCTGTCGATCCTGCCCCTGGTCGAGCGCCTGCGGGCCGAGCGTCCCGACGTCGGGGTGCTGGTGACCTCGGGCACCGTCACCTCGGCCGAGCTCCTGGCCCGCCGCCTGCCCGCTGGTGCGATCCACCAGTTCCTGCCGGTCGACACGCCCGGCGGCGCCCGGCGGTTCCTCGATCACTGGCGGCCGGACCTGGCGGTTTTCGTCGAAAGCGAGCTGTGGCCCAACCTGCTGCTGACCGCCAAGGCGCGCGGCGTGAAGCTGGCCCTGGTCTCGGCCAAGCTGTCGGACAAGAGCTATGCCGGCTGGCAGGCCCGGCCGTTCGCGGCCTGGGAGCTGTTCAGCGGCTTCGACCTGATCCTGGCCCAGGACGGCCGGGCCGCCGACCGCCTGACCGCCCTGGGCGGGACCGTGGCCGGCGAGGCCGACCTGAAGTTCGGCTCGGACCCTCTGCCGGTCGACGAGGCGGCGCTCGCCGGCCTGCGCGCGCGGCTCGGCGACCGGCCGATGTTGCTGGCCGCCAGCACCCATCCGGGCGAGGACGAGATCGTCCTGGACGCCTGGCGCGCCCTGGACGCCAATAAAGATTACGGGCGACCGCGCCTGGTGATCGTCCCGCGTCATCCCGAACGCGGCCCGTCCATCGTCGACCTGGCCCAGGCGACCGGCGCCACGGTCAGCCTGCGCAGCCGGGAGCCCGACGCCTCCACCGAGGTCATCGTCGCCGACACCCTGGGCGAACTCGGCCTCTGGTACCGGCTGGCCGACCTGGCCCTGGTGGCCGGCAGCCTGGTGGCGGGGATCGGCGGCCACAATCCGCTGGAGCCGGCGCGGCTGGACTGCCCGATCGTCTCGGGCCCCCACGTCGAGAACTGGCTGACCGCCTATGCCGACCTGCGCGACGCCGAGGGCGTGGCCTTCGCCGACGCCCCGGTGCTGGGCGCGCGCCTGGCCGACCTGCTGGCCGGGCCGGAGATGCTGAAGCTGCGGGCGGTCCGCGCCCGAGCCTTCGTCGCCCGGCGCGACACCGAGGCCCGCACCGGCCTTGACCGCATCCTCGATCTGCTGGACGCGGAGATCGGGGCATGAAGCTGGCCACGCCGCGCTGGTGGTACCGCCGTGAAGGCGCGCCCAGCCCCCTCACACGCCTGTTGCTGACCCCGCTGTCGTGGATCTGGGCCGCCCAGACCGCCCGGCGCATCGCCCGCACCCAGCCGCGCGGCGCCGACTGCGCGGTGATCTGCGTGGGCAATTTCACGGTCGGCGGGGTGGGCAAGACGCCGATCGTCCGCGAACTGCTGCTGACCCTGACCCAGCGCGGCCGCCGCGCCCACGGCCTGTCGCGCGGCTATGGCGGCAAGCTGAAGGGCCCTGTTCGGGTCGACGTGGCGCGCCACACCGCCAAGGACGTCGGCGACGAGCCGCTGATGCTGGCCCAGGACTTTCCGATGTGGGTGTCGCGCGACCGGGTGCTGGGGGCCCGCAAGGCCGCGGCGACCGGCGCCGAGGTGGTGGTCATGGACGACGGCCACCAGAACCCCGACCTGCGCAAGACCCTGTCGCTGGTGGTGGTCGACGGCGAGACCCGCGACGACGAGTGGCCGTTCGGCGACGGCAAGGTGTTCCCGGCCGGGCCGATGCGCGAGCCGTTGAAGGTCAGCCTGGCGCGCACCGACGCGGTGATCGTCCTGCTGCCCGACGACCTGCCGGCCGCCGATCCCGCGCTGCTGGCCCTGTTCGGCGACACCCCGGTGCTGATCGCCCGGCTGGAGCCCGCCGCCCCGCCGCCCAAGGGCCGCCAGGTCGGCTTCGCCGGCATCGGAAAACCCTGGAAGGTCGAGCGCGCCCTGCAGGCCGCCGGCTGCCACCTGGTCGACTTCGCGCCCTATCCGGATCACGGCGAATACGACGAGGCGACGCTGAACTTCCTGTGGGACCGGGCCCAGGCCTATAGCGCCGGGCTGGTCACGACCGAGAAGGACTGGGTGCGGTTGCCGCAGGAATGGCGCGACAAGGTCACGGCGTGGCCGGTGCGGGCGCGGTTCGAGGAAGAGGACGTGCTGGCGGCGGTGTTGGAGTCGGTGGGGCTGTAGCTCACCCACTTGCCCCCACCTGGCCGCTTCGCGGTCTGTCGCGGCGAGGGGGCGGAGGACGAGCACCGCGCCAGCGGCGTAGCCTCTTCCCCCTGTGGGGGAAGACGGTCGCGAAGCGACCCGTAGGGGGCAAGCGTTCGCCGCCTAAGCCCCGGCCTTCTTCGCGAACTCCCAGGCGCCTCTGGCGAGAACAGGCACCCGCGCCTCCATGATCTCGGCATGCGCGCTGGCCGCCGTGCCGTCCCGCACCCGGCCCACGATCCCCTGGCAGATCCCCGCCAGCCGGAACAGGTTGTAGCTGAAGTACCAGTCCAGGTTCGGCAGGCCGTCGCGGCCCGTCGCCTTGCAGTACTGGGCCACGGCCTCGTCGATGGTCGGCACGCCGTAGGCGGTCAGGTCCTTGATCTCGGCCAGGCCGCCGCGCTGGTCGGACGGCATCACCCAGTTCATCAAGAAGTAGCTGAAGTCGGCCAGCGGATTGCCCAGGGTCGACAGCTCCCAGTCCAGCACGGCCACCACCTTCGGCTCGGTGGCGTGCAGGATCATGTTGTCCAGGCGGTAGTCGCCATGGACGATCGAGGTGACGTCGTCGGTAGGACAGCTGGTCGGCAAGAACGCGATCAGCCGGTCCATGTCCTCGATCACCTTCGTCTCGGACGCCTTGTACTGCTTGGTCCAGCGGTCGATCTGACGGGCGAAGTAGTTGCCCGGCTTGCCGTAGTCGGCCAGGCCGACGGCGGCGTAGTCGACATTGTGCAGGGCGGCCAGGGTGGCGATCTCGGCCTCGTAGATCGCCCGGCGCTCGGCCGGCTGGTAGTCGGGCAGGGTGCCGTCCCACAGGATCCGGCCTTCGACATTGTCCATCACGTAGAAGATCGTGCCGATGACCTCCTCGTCCATGCACAGGGCGTAGGCCTTGGCGACGGGGAAGCTGGCCTTGTTCAGGCCCGAAATCACCTTGAACTCGCGGTCGACGGCGTGGGCGCTGGGCAGCAGCTTGCCCGGCGGCTTGCGGCGCAGGACGTACTTCTTTGACGGCGTGACCAGCTGATAGGTCGGATTGGACTGGCCGCCCTTGAACTGGCGCACCTCCAGCGGACCTTGATAGCCCTCGACATTGGCCTCCAGCCAGGTCGCCAGCTTGGCCTCGTCGATGGCGTGGCGCGGGTCGACGGGCTTGGTCCCGGAATTCAGATCCTGAGCGGACTGTTCGGCCACGGCCATGCGCTTAACTCCCCAACGCTTGTTTGAAAGGGAGTTTAGAGGGTGGGGCGAAGGGTGCAAGCCTGGTTCGCAGCTACCCTTACGACCGTCATCCTCGGAACAAGTCCGAGGATGACGGTGCTGAAATTGAACCGCTAAGCGTGCTGGCTCAGCGCCCGCCAGCCGATGTCGGAGCGATAGAACCCGCCCTCCAGCGACACCGTGCCCAGGGCCGCATAGGCCACGTCGCGGGCTTCGTGCAGCGTCGCGCCCAGAGCGCAGACGTTCAGCACCCGGCCGCCGGACGCCACCAGCCGGCCGTCGGCGTCGCGGGTCGTTCCGGCGTGGAAGATCACCGCCTCGCCGCCGAATTCGCTGTCGGCGCCCTGGATCAGGCCGCCGGTCTTGGGGGCGTCGGGATAGCCCTCGGCGGCCAGCACCACGCAGATCGCCGCCTCGTCGCGCCAGACCGGCTTGTCGGCCGAGGCCAGCTCGCCCTTGGCGGCGGCCAGCAGCAGCGGGACCAGATCGCTTTCCAGCCGCAGCATCAGGGTCTGGCATTCGGGATCGCCGAAGCGGGCGTTGTACTCGACCAGCTTGGGACCCGTGGGCGTCAGCATCAGGCCGGCATAGAGCACGCCCACATAGGGGCAGCCCTCGGCGGCCATGCCGGCCACGGTGGGCTCGACCAGCTCGCGCCAGGCCTGGTCGACCAGGGCCTGGGTCAGGACGGGCGGCGGCGAATAGGTGCCCATGCCGCCGGTGTTGGGGCCCTCGTCGCCGTCATAGGCGCGCTTGTGGTCCTGGGCCGCGCCGAACAGCACGGCGGTCTTGCCGTCGCAGATGGCGAACAGCGAGGCTTCCTCGCCGTGCATGAACTCCTCGATGACCACCCGCGCGCCGGCCGAGCCGAAACGGCCGCCCAGCATGTCGAGCACGGCGGCGTCGGCTTCGGCGCGGTCGGCGGCGATCACCACGCCCTTGCCGGCCGCCAGGCCGTCGGCCTTGATCACGAACGGCGCTTCCAGCGTGTCGAGGAACGTCCCGGCCGAGGCCGCGTCGGTGAACACGCCATAGGCCGCCGTCGGCAGGTCGTGGCGCTGGCAGAAGTCCTTGGTGAACGCCTTGGAGGTCTCCAGGCGCGCAGCCTGGGCGCTGCCGCCGAAACAGGGGATCCCGGCCTTGGCCAGTTCGTCGGCCAGGCCGACCTCCAGCGCCGATTCCGGACCGACCACCACCAGGTCGGCGGCGATCTCCCGGGCCAGGGCCACCAGGCCCGCCACGTCGGTGACCTTCACGGCGCGCAGCTCGGCGACCTGGGCGATCCCGGGGTTGCCCGGCGCCGCCACCAGGCGTCCGCACAGCGGCGACTGGGCGATCTTCCAGGCCAGGGCGTGCTCGCGCCCACCAGACCCGACGAGGAGGATGTTCAGCTTTTCCATGAGGCCGGGGTGTCGCGTGGCGAGCGCGCGGGGTCAAGACGAATGACGGTGCGGCCCATGCGAGCCCAGGGCTTCGGCATTAACGCTTATAAGTTGAATATTGACATCACTCTCCCTGGAAGGGCAACGTCCGCGCCACCACCATAAGTCGCAGGGGAGGTCGCCATGTCGCTTGATAAGATTGAACACGTCGTCGTGCTGATGCTGGAGAACCGCACGTTCGACAGCCTGCTGGGCTGGACCTACGAACGGGACACGCCGACCTTCATCCCGCCGGCCACCGCGCCCTATCGCGGGCTGCAGGGGGTCAATCTCAATGATTTCGTCAACACGGCCCTGAACGGCTCGCTGAGCGCCAAGCCCACGCGCGGCGTGACGGGCTTCACGGTGCCGGACTTCGCGCCCGGGGAATCCTTCCAGCAGGTCCTGACCCAGTTCTACAACACCCGCA
Source organism: Caulobacter sp. 05L422 (assembly GCF_056397765.1). Lineage (NCBI taxonomy): Bacteria > Pseudomonadati > Pseudomonadota > Alphaproteobacteria > Caulobacterales > Caulobacteraceae > Caulobacter > Caulobacter sp. 05L422. Next base: position 70,151 of record NZ_JBFTOB010000005.1, read on the forward strand.
CCCCCGCGCCCGGCGCGCCGGCCACCATGAAGGGCGTGCTGGCCGACTTCGTCGAGGTGCTCAAGGAACGCAAGGTGCCCGAGGCCGACATCCGTCGCCTGGCGCCGATGGTGATGCAGAGCTTCACCCAGTCCCAGGCCCCGGTGCTGAACCAGTTGGCGCGCCACTACGCCGTCAGCGACGCCTGGCACGCCTCGGTGCCGTCCCAGACCAATCCCAACCGCTCGTTCCTGATGTGCGGCACCTCGAACGGCATGATCAACAACGGCGACCTGGAGACCGATCCGCGCGCCAAGGAGATCCAGAGGATCGTCGGCATGGCGATCGGCGACGATCGGGTCAACGCCCCCACCATCTTCAACGCTCTGGCCACCGCCGGAGCCGATTGGGCCGTCTTCTACGAGACAAGCTACCTGCCGCAGAAGATCTCGACCCTGCTGAACGAGATCACGACCATCGCGGCGTTCATCCCGGGCATCCGTGACATCTTCAACGCGCTGGCGCCCTACACCGACTACCTGAAGGGCCTGACCTCGGGAAACCTGGATTCCTGCTATACGTGGCGCCTGTTCCCGCAGATCAAGGACAAGATCCCGGGCGCGGCCGCCCGCTTCCGCAAGACCAGCGATTTCCACTATCTGGCGCGGGCCGGCCGACTGCCGAAGTTCAGCTATATCGAGCCCTTCTGGTCGATCGCGCACAGCACCGTCGACAACAAGGGCTATGAGAACCTGTTTTCGGCCCTGGGCAACGACTACCACCCGCCCGGCAGCGTCCTGGCCGGCGAGCAGTTGGTGAAGGAGGTCTATACCAGCCTGATCGCCAACAAGGCGGCCTGGGAAAAGACCCTCCTGCTGATCACCTTCGACGAGTTCGTGGGTTCGTTCGACCACCAGACCGCCGACCTGAAGGAAGGCAAAGTCAAGCCGCCATGGGGCGCCGGCAAGCCCCCCTACCAGAACAAGGCCGGCTTCAAGTTCGACCGCCTGGGCGCGCGGGTGCCGACCATCGTGGTCTCGCCCTATGTCCAGAAGGGGTCGGTGTTCCGCTCGAAGACCGACACGCCCTTCGACCACGCCTCGGTGATCACCACCATGCTGGAGAAGATCAAGCGTCCGGACCTGCTGCCCCAGTTCGGCGAGCGGGCCAAGAACGCGCCCAGCTTCCAGCACGCGGTGACCCTGACCACCCCGCGCACCGATCCGGTGCTGCCGTTCGTCGACGTCCGGCGCAAGAACGGCGACCCGGTGCTGTACGGCCAGACCTTCCACCTGAAGAACCAGCACGGAAAGTACCTGGCCCCGGCCTACTGCACGCTGAAGGTGGCCGGCGGCGGCTCGGTGCTGTCCCAGGCGATCCTCGACCTGCTGGTGGCCTTCGACATCGCCGCCTATTTCCCGCGCCTGGACGACAAGAAGGCCCCGGTGTCGTTCGTCACCCAGGCGACCGATCCGCCGACCGAGATCCACAACGGGTCGCGGGTCCTGCTGGTCTCGCGCGAGCCCGGCCCCGGGGCCCGCAACATCCTGGGGGCCTGGGCCGACTCCCACGACTGCTACTATCACGACGAGTACCTCGAGGGCGTCAATCGCGACAAGCAGACCTGGGTGATCAACAAGCTGGACAATCCGGGCGGGCCGCTCCGCTACGGCGAGCGGATCCACCTCCAGAACCAGCACTTCCGCGACCAGCGCCTGACGCAGGACAGCCGGTGGTTCATGGGCGAGTGGATCACCACCGAAAAGGACGGCAACTTCTGGACCGTCGAACCTGGGCCGGCGGCGGTCTGACCGCGAAAGCCCTAGGCCGCGCGCCGCCGCGCCAGCCGCAGCGCCAGATAGACCACAGCGGCGGCCGCGAAGGCCGGCAGGGTGGCGCCCACGTCGGGCGCCGCCCGGCTGAGCGCCTGATAGGCGCCGACGCCGACCGCCCAGGCGGCCAGGCCCGACAGGTTCAGGTCGCTCGCGGCCGGCCCTGAGGACGCCGGCCGACGCCGGCGCACGATGAAGTGGTCGGCCAGCAGCACGCCGAACAGCGGGGCGAACACCGAGCCGATCAACAGCAGGAAGGTCTCGTACCGAGCCATCGGGGCCAGCAGGGCCACGACGGTGCAGACCGCGCCGAAGACCAGCGCCAGCCGGGTCGAGCGGACCCGCACCAGGGTCGCGGTCGAGATCGCCGCCGAATGGATGTCGGCGAAGGTGTTGTCGGTCTCGTCGATGACGATCAGCAGCAGGGCGATCCCGCCGCCGCTGGCCGCCAGGGCCGACAGCAGCATGCCCTCGCCGCCCCCGGCCGCCAGGGCGTAGCCGGCGCCCAGGGCCATGAACCAGACGTTGGCCAACAGGTAGCCGGCGGCGCTGCCCCAGAACATGCCGCGCGGCGAGCGTCCGAAGCGGGTGTAGTCGGCGATCAGCGGCAGCCACGACAGCGGCATGGCCACCACCAGGTCGACCCCGGCCGCGAAGCTCATCTGGCCGGTTCCGGCCTTGGCCATCAGGCCTGACAGGTCGTGGTCGGCCAGCAGCCGCCAAGTCAGCCAGCCGGCCCCGGCCAGCAGCAGCCACAGCCCCCAGGCGCGCAGGAACCGACGCACGAACGACACCGGCCCCAGGATCGCCAGGCCGGTGGCCAGGGCGCCGAACAGCAGCGTCCACAGCAGCGGATTGGAGATTCCGAAGGTCTGCCGGGCCAGGGCGTCGGCCGAGTCGCGCATGGCGATGATCTCGAACGCGCCCCAGCCGGTCAGCTGGACGGCGTTCAGCACCGCCGGAATCGCCGCTCCGCGCGCGCCCAGGGCCGGCCTCAGCGATCCCATGGCCGATAGCCCGGTGTCGGCCCCGACCACCCCCGCGGCGGCCAGCAGCAGCGCGCCCAGCACCGAGCCGGTGACGATCGCCGCCAGCGCCGCGCCGAGGCTGAGACCCGGAACCAGGAAGGCCCCGGCCTGCAGCACCAGCAGGCCGATCCCCAGGCTGAACCACAGCGAGAAGGCGTCGAACGCCCCGAACGCCCGGCGTTCGGACGGCACGGGCGTCAGGGGATCATAGGAGTCGTCGAGCTGGGCCATGGCCCTGCCTTAGCAGGTCGCCTCCGGAGCGTGAAAGCCGTGGGAGCACCCATGGCCCGCCGCGCCGCTCATCGTCCCGGATCGGTGGCTAGGCCAATTTTGACCTCAAAGGGACATTTGTCATACCAGAATTTCCGAGCGCAGCTGTCAACAACCGCTAATTCGCGGCATGTCATGCCCTAAACAGCGTTTCCGAGATCCGGGTTATGGCAATCGGGGCCATGAAAGCTGGCGCCCAAGCCACACAAGCCGACGGACTGGTGTAGCCGCCTTGCAATCTGGTCATACCAATCTTGCCACCGGTGTCATGATCGGTCTAACCTGTTCCATGCTGACGCTCGGTTCACGAGCGCGCCTGATCAACCTTTGGGGGGAACCTTGCTCAACACGTCCGTTCGTTCACTGCGCATCGGCCTGATGGCCTCGGCCGCCATCGCCGCCGTCGCGCCCGCCGCCGCCCTGGCCCAGACCACCGCCCCGGCAACGCCGGCGCCTACCACCGAGCAGGTCGAGGAAGTCGTCGTCACCGGCATGCGCGCCACGCAGCGCAACTCGATCAACGTCAAGCGCAGCTCCGAGACGGTCGTCGACGCCATCGTCAACGACGAGATCGGCGCCCTGCCCGACAACTCGGTCGGCGACACCCTGGAGCGGATCACCGGCGTCACGGCCGACCGGTTCAAGGGCAACGCCAACGAACTGTCGGTGCGGGGCCTGGGCCCGACGCTCAGCTTCTCCACGTTCAACGGCCGCGAAGTCAGCACCGCCGGACCGGACCGCTCGGTGGCGTTCCAGCAGTTCCCGTCCGAGCTCGTCAACGGCGTGCTGGTCTACAAGACCCAGCAGGCCGACTTCGCCGAAGGCGGCATCGCCGGCGTCATCGACCTGCGCTCGATCCGTCCGCTGGACGCCAAGCCCCGCATCCAGGCCGAATGGCGCGAGGTCTACCTGCCCAAGGACGGCGCCATCCGCGGCCGCGACGGCCTGGGCTACCGCGCCAACATCTCGGTCACCCGCCAATGGGAGACCAAGATCGGCGAGATCGGGGCCAGCCTGGGCTACCAGCACCAGGACCAGGCCGCGCCCGAGGACTACTACGCCACCAACTCCGCCTTCATCCCCTGCAACACCTCGGCCAACAACGCCAACCTGATCACCGGCACGGCGGCGGCCCAGACGGCGGCCGGCACCAGCTTCAACTGCGCCATGCGCCCGACGCTCAGCGCCGCCAACCAGGCCGGCACGACCCAGTCGCCGCTCTATTTCGCCACGACCTCGCGCACCTTCCGCCAGATCAACACCAGCGAAATCCGCGACGGCCTGATCGGCGCCCTGCAATGGCGCCCGAACCAGCGGCTCGATTTCGTCCTGGACGGCCAGTACTCCAAGCGCAGCAGCCTGGAGAACCGCAACCAGCTGGCCATCACCGAAGCCGCCCGCGGCATCAAGCCCCAGATCATCGGCGGCGAAGGCAACGACTTCAGCGACGGCGCCCTGATCAAGTACACGGGCAACTCCAACATCGAGATCCAGTTGGAAGACCGCCTGCGCGAGGAGGAATACATCGGGGGCGGCCTGGCCACGCGCTGGACCGGCGACCGCCTGACGGTGAACGGCGACGTCTCCTATTCGCAGTCGCACCGCACCGAGCTGCAGAAGGCGACGAACATGCGGTCGGGCCGCCGCGTGGTCTACACGCTGGACGGGTCCGACGACGTGGTGCCGACGGTCGACTTCATCGGCTTCGACATCAACGACCCGGCCAACTTCGTCACCGCCGTGCCGGCCAGCAACACCAACTACGCCCGCTACCGCCTGGTCACCGACCGCAAGGACGCCATCAGCGCCGTGCGCGTCGACGGCAAGTACGACCTGGGCGACGGCTTCTTCAAGAGCCTCAGCGCCGGCTTCCGTCTTTCGGAACACACCCGCAAGACCGACGCCAACAACAACGCCGACGTGGCCATCCCCATCGCCCGCGACGGCCTGACGGCCGCCCAGCTGGTGGCCCAGGCCAACACCAACTGCCGCACGCCCTTCGCGTCCAGCGAGTTCATGAAGGAGTCGTCGACCAACGTCCGCTCGTGGGCCCAGTTCGACAACGCCTGCCTGTTCCGCACCTACACCGGCCGCGACAGCAACCCGCTGCTGGCCGATTCCCGCGGCCCGGAAGACACCAACGTCACCGAGACGATCGGCGCGCTGTACGTGATGGGATCCTTCGGGTCGGACCTGGGCAGCGTCCCGGTCAGCGGCAATGTCGGCCTGCGCTATGTCACCACCAAGGTGGAATCGACCGGCTACCGCTCGGCCGTCACCGTGACCCCGTCCGTGGGCGGTTCGGTGGCGACGATCGTCACCGTGCCGGGCTCGCTGTCCGAGATCGAGGGCGAGGGCGACTACCACTACTGGCTGCCCAGCCTGAACCTGAACTTCGACCTCAACGAAAAGACCCGGCTGCGCCTGGCCGGCTCGCGCGCCATTTCGCGGGTCGGGATCGAGGAGTTCAACGTCGGGATCACCCCGGTCGTCGACGCGACGGCGACCACCGTCCAGGGCGTTCTGGCCAACTCGACCACCGGCAACCCCCAGCTCAAGCCGCTGGAAAGCTGGAATCTGGACGCCTCGCTCGAGTTCTACCTGAACAGCGACACCGCCTTCTCGTTCGCCACCTACTACAAGTGGATCAAGAACGCGGCCTTCGACGCGGTGCAGCCCTTCACCACCTCGATCGTCGCCAACGGCTCGCTGGTCGAGTTCAACGCCGTGGCCCCGGCCAACGACCCGGAGACCCGTCACCTCTACGGCTTCGAGACCAGCGCCAGCTACGTGTTCAGCGGCCTGCCCGCGCCGTGGAACGGCATGGGCACGACCATCGGCTACAACTACGCCAAGGCCGACTTCGAATTCCCCGACCCGTCGACGGTCGCGCCCTACACCGAGCCGGCCAACCTGCGCGGCCTGTCCAAGCACAACGTCAACGGCTCGCTCTACTGGGAAGGCGAACGGCTGCAGCTGCGCGCCTCCTACCGCTACCGGACCGACTACTCCAAGCCCAACAGCAGCACCAACCGCAGCGTCCGGGGCTCGGGCATCCTGAACCTGTCGGCCCAGTACGACATCACCAAGAACATCCAGCTGAAGCTGCAGGCGCTGAACGTCACCAGCGCCCGGGACATCATGTACAAGGCCGGCGAGGACTCGATCACCGAGGTCAGCGAGAGCGGGCCCCAGTACTTCATGGGCCTGCGCTTCCGGTACTAGGCCGCCCTACAAAGGTCCAAACGTCAGCAGCCCCGGCCTCACGGCCGGGGCTGTTTCTTTGTGAGATCGAGCCGGGGACATGCCCTTGGGCGTGTCCCCAACCGACGCACCGACAGTCTTGGGGACACGCGCGAGCGCATGTCCCCGGCCGGGATGACCGGCGGGTTGGGGAGGCGGCGGAGCGTCCGGGGCGCGCCCGGTGTAGAGGTTTGGAGAATACCGTTTCGACACGTCACGGGCGCTCCGCGCGGCCGTCTTCCAGAAGCCTTCGGATCGCGGATTCTTAACCCGCTCCGATGGAGGCCCCCGGCGGGCGGAGGGGCGACGACCCCGTCCGGACCACGCGGGCGATTTCAGCCCGCGCCTGCCGCGTTCGCCGATCCCTCCACCGCCTGGGTTTCGTCCTGTGTTTCAAGGAACCTGCCCAGGACCGTCGCGAAGGTCGTCACCGAAGACCAACGACGAGCGCTTCCCGCTCGACCGCCCCGGCCGCACGTCGAGGTCGCCGGCCGGACGTCCTCCCCTGCGACAGGGCGAGGAGAAGTATGCGCGCGGTTTGGAGGGTGGGGACAAGTTTGGGTCGAGAATTTTTAAGGCTTTGAAATCATGGATATTTGCTCGCTGAACGCAGAGCATGGACGCGTCTTCAACCCTCTCCCATGGGGAGAGGGCGGGGCCCATTGCGCAGCAATGGGAGGGTGAGGGGGTAAACCGTCAGACGGCGTGCCGGCAGGGCGCCGGTGTGAAATCGGACAGGGCGTCACCCCTCTCCCTCCCACGACTTCGTCGCGGGTCCCTCCCTCTCCCCTCCGGGAGAGGGTTCAAGAATGCGCCCCATCCTGAAACGCCCCTGACGTCTTCCGCTAGCGGCGAGGCCGCGCCAAGGGGACGTTCTGAAATTCGGCAAGGGATGAGGAACAAACCTTGCCAAGCTTACGAGGTAATCTGGAGCATCATCGATCGACGTGAAAGCTCCTATCGGCTAGCGCAATTGGGTGAACGAGACTGCGAGGCAACGAACCGACATGAGCAGCCTCAAACGCGACCTTCGAAAAAGGCGCTTTCTGAATACAATTCGCTTGGCTGACGAAGAGCAGTTGTGCGGACTGGTATGGGCTGTTTCAGAAGTGCAGGCTCGCGGCAGCACCGCGCCCCTATCATCATACGATATTCCAAAAGATGCCCGCAAAAAGGGCGTCCAGTCGGAATATTATTGCTTTCCATGGCGCCTAGAAAGTCTAGTCAACGAAACATTTACGGCAGACCAAGCGCACATCAAAGGCGGAAGGATCATTCACACTTTAGATTATGATCGCTTCAATACACTCACAACGTTGCTAAACCAGCTCAACGAATGGGAAAATGAAGAATCTGCGCTTATAACAACCCAAGAAAACGTCATTCATCACCTTGGTCGTATCGGTAGACACCAATTTCCATGGCAACGTGGCTGGCTCAATCTACCCGATTTTTATAGAACCGCAGTGCTGTACGGCGGGCCATTGGCAACCGATCATCTGGCGCTGAGCGGTCTCACACTCAACGCTTTGTCTGCGATCGGGCTTGGCTTGTATGGCACCTTCGGTCAGATGAGATACATCCAAGCTAACTTTGATCTGACTGCAGTCGATGTAACTCGTGAGCAGGCAAAAGCGGTGTTGGCGCGGATAGCTTGCTCCATATCCGACGCTAGGTCGGAAGCGAAATCGCTTCGAGCGGGACGAACCGATCCGGCCTACTCGCCTAGCTTTCTGAGAAAATTTCCCTGCTTATTCAGTGAACCTGTTCGCAACTCCATATTTTCTCCGCTTCCAGAACTAATTTTATACCGCGTAACTGCCGGCTTATACTACGATGTAATTGGCGGAGGCAGCGCGATTGCAAACGAAATCGGCACTAATTTTGAGAATTACTCGCTGGATATTCTTAGAGCTATGATGCCAGACATGAAAATTTCCGGCGAAGTCAACTATAGGCGGCGCGGAAACACTGTTAAAAGTCCCGACATACTTGCATCAAGAGGTGGCGACGTGTCGCTCATCATCGAATGCAAGGCGACCAAAATGAATGTGGTCACTCGATTTGGCTTTGAACCATTGACAGCCGGCCACCGTGGCTTTGACGACCTAGTGAAGGCGGTCGCTCAAATTTGGCGCTTCATTGCCGATGTTCGACTGAGAAGGGTGAACCAAATCACCTTGTCCAAGGATGCCAAGGGGCTAGTCCTCACGCTTGACCCCTGGATGGACATGACCGTTGGATTCAGCGCTCGAGTACTAGAAGCCGCTAACGAGTTGATAGCTTCGGATCCAGATATTCTTGAAGCTGATAAACATCAGATCGCGTTCGGCTCAATCGAGGACTTCGAAGACCTACTCGCTATGGCGAAACCAGATGAATTTCTAGCAACCATAGAAGTCGCCAGCAAACCAGATAACGGCGGCTGGACCTTGGGGAATTTATTCAGGCAAGAATTTCCTCAGGCGACAAGAGATCGAAAGAAATATCCGTTCTTGGAACAAATGAACGAGAAACTTCCGTGGCGGCGTCTAATAGAAACGCCTGCAGCGCGATCCTCTCGATGACCCATATGTGCTGAACGCTCTGCCCCAAGAATATGGAGGGCGTTCAAACTTCCACCCATTCGGCGCGCCAGTGGGCGCTGTTGAGGAGGCTGCAGTTCGCAACGGGTCGAAAGCCGAAGCTGGCCTCGGTGCCCCCAAAACGCCAACAGCCCCGACCTTTCGGCCGGGGCTGTCGCATCTTTCAAAACTGATCCGCCGCCGCTTACGCCGCGTCGAGATCCAGCGAATACCCCGCCGAACGCACGGTCCGGATCGGATCCCCGTCCACGTCCCCGTTCAGGGCCTTGCGCAGCCGGCCGATGTGCACGTCCACCGTCCGCGCCTCGACATAGACGTCCGAGCCCCAGACGGCGTCCAGCAGCTGTTCGCGGCTGAACACCCGGCCCGGGTGCTGCATCAGATAGTCGAGCAGGCGGAACTCGGTCGGGCCGAGGTGGACTTCCTTGCCCTGGCGCTTCACGCGGTGGGCGACGCGGTCGATGACGATGTCGCCGACCGTGATGCGGTCGTCGGCCAGGCCCGGACGGATGCGGCGCAGGACGGCGCGGACGCGGGCGGTCAGCTCGATCATCGAGAACGGCTTGACCACATAGTCGTCGGCGCCGGTGTCGAGACCGCGGATCCGGTCGCTCTCCTCGCCGCGCGCCGTCAGCATGATGATCGGCACGTTGCGGGTTTCGGAGCGGCCGCGCAGGCGGCGGCAGACCTCGATGCCCGAGACCTTGGGCAGCATCCAGTCGAGGATCACCAGGTCGGGCGCGCGCTCGGAGGCCATGGTCAGGGCCTCCTCGCCGTCGCCGGCCACGCCGACGACGTAGCCTTCCTTGTCGAGGTTGTAGTGCAGCAGGGTGGCCAGGGCGTCTTCGTCCTCGACCACCAGAACGTACGGAGTCACTTCGGCCGGCCCTCTTTGCTTACTTCGACAGCTCGAGCTTGGGCCGCTGGGAGATGATCTCCTCGCCGGTCAGCTCGAAATGGATGATCTCGGCGATGTTGGTGGCGTGGTCGCCGATGCGCTCGAGGTTCTTGGCGACGAACAGCAGGTGGGCGCACGGATTGATCGTCCGGGGATCGCCCATCATGTAGGTCAGCAGTTCGCGGAAGATGGCGTTGTAGTGCTCGTCCACCTCCTCGTCGCGGCCCCAGACGCCGATGGCGCGCTGCAGGTCCGACGAGGTGTAGGCGTCCAGCACGTCCTTCAGCCGGCCCTGGACCAGGCGGCCCATGCGCTCGATCGAGCGGGTCAGGGCGGTCATCGGGTCGGCTTCGGTCAGGATCAGGGCGCGCTTGCCGATGTTCTTGGCCATGTCGCCGCAGCGCTCGAGGCTCATCGAGATCTTCAAGGCGGCGACGGCGTGGCGCAGGTCCACGGCCATCGGCTGGCGCAAGGCGATCAGCCTGAAGGCCTTGCGCTCGATCTCGCCCTGCAGGGTGTCGAGCCGCTCGTCGCGGGCCACGACCTGCTGGGCCAGGGGCGCGTCGCGGCGGGCGATGCAGTCGATGGCGTCGGCGACCTGGGCCTCGGCCAGGCCGCCCATGCGGGTGACCTCGGCCGTGAGGTGGTTCAGCTCTTCGCCGTAGGACTTGACGGTATGTTCGGTCATCGCTTGTCGATCCTGCCGGTTAGCCGAAGCGGCCGGTGATGTAGTCTTGCGTGCGGGTGTCGCGAGGATTGGTGAACATCTCCTCGGTCGGACCGCTTTCGACCAGCTTGCCCAGGTGGAAGAAGGCGGTCTTCTGCGAAACGCGGGCGGCCTGGGCCATCGAGTGGGTGACGATGACGATGCAGAACTGGCTGCGCAGTTCGTCGATCAGTTCCTCGATCTTGGCCGTGGCGATCGGGTCCAGCGCCGAGCAGGGCTCGTCCATCAGGATCACTTCGGGGCTGACCGCGATGGCGCGGGCGATGACCAGGCGCTGCTGCTGACCGCCCGACAGGCCGGTGCCGGCCTGGTGCAGGCGATCGGCGACCTCGTTCCACAGGCCGGCCTTCTTCAGGCTGGCCTCGACGATGGCCTCGAGCTCGGCCTTGCCGGTGGCCAGGCCGTGGATCTTGGGGCCGTAGGCGACGTTCTCGAAGATCGTCTTGGGGAAGGGGTTCGGCTTCTGGAACACCATGCCGACCCGCGAGCGCAGCACCACCGGGTCGACGCTCTTGGCGTTGACGTCGGCGCCGTCGATCTCGATCGAGCCCTGGACCTTGGCCGAGGGGATGGTGTCGTTCATCCGGTTGATGCAGCGCAGGAAGGTCGACTTGCCGCAGCCCGACGGGCCGATGAAGGCGGTGACCGACTTGGCCGGCACGTCCAGGCTGACGTCGAACAGCGCCTGCTTCTCGCCGTAGAAGACGTTGACGTCGCGGGCCCGGATCTTGAACTCGCTGGTGGTCACGTGGCCGTGGCCGGCGGGGATGGCCGAGGCCAGGGTCGGAGCATGAGCGGCGATCGTGTCGTCGCGGTTTTCGGTCGGCATGGCGTGTCCCAGCGAAAGGGATGAAGCGAGGGGATTGAGGAAGGTCATCAGTCTACCACCGGCGTTCGAAGCGGCGGCGCAGGATCACGGCGGCGGCGTTCATGACGATCATGAAGACCAGCAGCACGATGATGGCCGCGGCGGTGCGTTCGTGGAAGGCGCGTTCCGACGCGTTCTCCCAGATGAACACCTGGACCGGCAGCACGGTGGCCGAGCTGGTGAAGGTTTCCGGCGCGCCGGGCACGAAGGCGACCATGCCGATCATCAGCAGCGGCGCGGTCTCGCCCAGGGCGTGGGCCAGCGACAGGATGGCGCCGGTCATCACGCCGGGCATGGCCAGCGGCAGCACGTGGTGGAAGACGGTCTGGGCCTTGGAGGCGCCGACGCCCAGGGCGGCTTCGCGGATCGAGGGCGGCACGGCCTTCAGCGAGCTGCGGGTGGCGATGATCACGGTCGGCAGGGCCATCAGGGCCAGCACCAGGCCGCCGACCAGCGGCGAGCCGCGCGGCACGTGCAGCCAGTTGATGAACAGGGCCAGGCCCAGCAGGCCGTAGACGATCGACGGCACGGCGGCCAGGTTGTTGATGTTGACCTCGATGACGTCGGTCCAGCGGTTCTTGGGAGCGAACTCCTCCAGATAGACCGCGGCCAGCACGCCGACCGGGATGGCGATCATGGCGGTGATGATCAGCATCATGGCCGAGCCGATCACCGCGCCCCAGACGCCGGCCTGTTCGGGCTCGGTCGAGTCGGAGTTGGTGAAGAACTTGGTGTTGAAGCCGGCCTTGACCGTGCCGTCCTTGCTCAGGCGGTCCAGCCAGTCCAGTTGCTGGTTGTCGAGCTTGCGGTCTTCCTCGGCGGTCGAGCGCTTGATCTCGCCCTTGTAGTAGAGGTCGGCGTCGGCCTTGACCGAGCCGGTGACGTTGACGGTCTTGCCGATCAGCGAGTGATCTTTCTTGATCATCTGCAGCAGCTGGTTGCCGAAGTCGCGCGAGGTCAGGTCCATGATCTTGCCCGACGTCGTGCCCAGGTCGTCGTCCTGGACGCCCAGCTTCTTCATCATCGCCTCGGCGACGATGTAGTCGTAGTTGACCCCCTCCAGCGCGTTCACGTCGATGCGCTCGGGGTTCAGATAGACCGGCACCGTCAGGGTGTGGGTCTCGAAGGTCGAGTAGCCCTGGGTGACGATCCGGCCGACCAGCACCACCAGGAAGATCATGGCGATGACGATCGCCGCGATGCCCTGGGCGCGGAACAGCTTCTCGGAGCGGTGGCGCTTCCTGAGCAGGGCGTCACGGGCCGACAGGGCCGGGCGCGCGGCCGGCGCGCCGGGATTGATGGCGGCGTCAGTCATATTGTTCCCGGTACTTCTGGACGATGCGCAGGGCGATGATGTTGAGGCCGAGGGTGACCACGAACAGGGTCAGGCCCAGGCCGAAGGCCGACAGGGTTTTCGGGCTGTCGAATTCCTGGTCGCCGGTCAGCAGGGTGACGATCTGGACGGTCACGGTGGTGACGGTGTCCAGCGGGTTGGCGGTCAGCTTGGCCTGCAGGCCCGCGGCCATGGTGACGATCATGGTCTCGCCGACGGCGCGGGACACGGCCAGCAGCATGGCGGCCATGATGCCCGGCAGGGCGGCCGGCAGGACCACCTTCTTGACGGTCTCGGACTTGGTCGCGCCCATGGCGTAGCTGCCGTCGCGGAGCGATTGGGGCACGGCGTTGATGATGTCGTCCGACAGCGAGGAGACGAAGGGGATCAGCATGATGCCCATCACCACCCCGGCCACCAGGGCCATCTGGTTCTGCACCTGCATCAGGTACTGGGCCAGGTTGTCGAAGGGGCCGCCGACCAGCTTCTCGCCGATGCCGTTGAAGAAGGCGCGGAAGATCGGACCGACGGTCAGGGCCGCGAAGAAGCCGTAGACCACGGTCGGCACGCCAGCCAGGATCTCGAGCAGCGGCTTGATCGTCGAGCGCAGGCCGCGATTGGCGTATTCCGACAGGTAGATGGCCGAGTAGAGGCCGATCGGCGCGGCCACCAGCATGGCGATCATCATCACCAGGAAGGTGCCGGCGAACAGCGGCACGGCGCCGAAGGCGCCCGACGAGGCCACCTGGTCGCTGCGCATGGCGATCTGCGGGGCCCACTCGGTGCCGAACAGGAAGCTGAGCGGCGAGACACTCTCGAAGAAGCGCCAGCTTTCGTAGATCAGCGACATCACGATGCCGAGGGTCGTCAGGACGGCGGCGACCGAGCAGGCGATCAGCACGCCGGCGATCCAGCCCTCGACCCGGTTGCGGGCCCGGAATTCGGTGTTGATGCGCGGGGTGGCCAGCATGAAGCCGGCCAGGGCCAGCAGGCCGGCCAGGCCCAGGACCGAATAGCTGACGATGCCGTCGATGCGCTTGGCCTCGACGACCTTGGCGTCGAAGGCGGCCCGCAGCGGGCCGTCGTAGCTGACCTCGCTGGCGGCCTGGCCCGTGGCGACCGCGTTGACGTCGCTGAAGAACACGTCCTGACGATCGGGGGTCAGGGCCTGGACCGCCGCCGGGCGCTCGGCCTGCAGCATGGCGTCCTCGACCCGGCCGCCGAAGGTGGCGCCCAGCAGGAGCAGCAGCGCCGCGGGAGCGCCGGCCCACAGGGCGGCGTACATGCCGTAATAGTTCGGCAGCGAGTGAAGCTTGGCGGCGGAGCCGCCGGAGGACTTCAGCGCGCGGCTTCGGCCGGCCATGAAGGCCGCGCTCGAGAACAGGACGAGAAAGAGGAGCGAGAGCCAGGTCAGCATGCGTGCGGCGGGGTCTTGCGCGAAGGGATGCGATGACGGCGCACAGCGCGCCGTACCGCCCATCCGATCTATGCCGGGCGGGCGCCGACCTTATGCGACGTTTTCACGACAGTTTTGCGACAGCGTCCGGCGAGGCGAGCTCGGGAGCCGGGCGCGAGGGCTCGGAAACCACCCGGGCCATCGGGAAATAGACCCCGAACGTGGCCCCTTCGCCCTGCACGCTTTCCACCGTCATGCCGCCCCGGTGGCGGTTCATGATGTGCTTGACGATGGCCAGCCCCAGGCCCGTGCCCGAGCGCTCGCCGCTCTTCTGGCCCTCGACCCGGTAGAATCGCTCGGTCAGGCGCGGCAGGTGCTCGCGGGCCATGCCCGGCCCCCGGTCGCTGACCCAGAGCGACGCGTAGCGCTCCTCGACGGCGTGGTCGGGGGTCAGCAGCGACATGCGCGCGGCGGCCGGGTCGCGCGGCGCGGCGGCCATGTCGGCGGTCAGGCCCGAGAAAATCTCCACCCGCACCACGCCGTTGGCCGGGGTGTACTTGATGGCGTTGTCGACGAGGTTCTGGATCACCTGGACGATCTGGTCGCGATCGCCCTCGACCACGGCCGCGCCGCGCGGCGGCAGGACGGGGTCGAAGGTCACGGCCTTCTCCTTGCTCTGCGGGGCCAGGGCGTCCAGGACGTCGACCGTCGCCATGCCCAGGTCCACCCGGCCCAGCGGCGCGATGTGCTCGTTGAGCTCGATTCGCGACAGGCTCATCAGATCGTCGATCAGCCGCGCCATCCGCTCGGCCTGGGCCTGCATGATGCCCAGGAACTTGTCGCGCGCGCCGACGTCGTCCTTGGCGTGGCCGCGCAGGGTCTCGATGAAGCCCGACAGCGAGGCCAGGGGCGTGCGCAGCTCGTGGCTGGCGTTGGCCAGGAAGTCGGCGCGGGTGCGCTCGCTGCGGCGGGCGTCGGTCTCGTCGCTGAGAACCAGCAGGGCCAGGCGGGATCCACGCTCGTCGGCGCCCAGCGGCGCGCAGTGCGCCGCCCATTCCCGCCCCTGGGCTCCGCCGCCCACATAGTCGACCGAGCGCCGCACGCCGCCGAACAGGCTTTCGTCCACCGCCTCCAGCACCTGCGGGCTGCGCAGGGCCGAGACCAAGAGGCCGCCGCGCGGCTGCAGCTTGAACAGGTCCCGCGCCGCGGCGTTGGCGAACACGAACCGCCGGCCGGTCAGGTCGTCGGCCTCCTCGGCGGCGATCACCATCAGCGGATCGGGCAGGGTTTCGAGAATCAGGCCGAAGGGCGGCGGCTGGTCGACCAGGGCCGGCGCGGGGGCCGGGGCGGCCGAGTCGACGGACCTGTTCAACACCCGGCGCGCCAGGACATAGCCGGTCACGCCGCTGATCAGGGCCAGCGGAACGGCCGCCGCGGTGTTGGCCCCGCCCGCCGCCGCCAGCGCCAGAAGGGCCCCGGGCCCCGCGAGCACGGCTCCCCAGACGCCCAGGGGCGTGCTGACGGGCCCGTCGCGACGGGCTGACGAGGACGGCGAGGCCATCGGCATGCGGCAGTCTCGATTTCAACGAAGGGAGGATTCGGCGAACCAGATATGGCGCCCCGGGAACGCTTGCGATAGACCGTCAAACGCCTGGAAGCACGACGGCGGCGGAAAGCACCGCAATTTCGCCGCAACGTGCCGCAATCTGGGGTCTGGGTTTATCTCCGAGGTGTCGTTCGTAATGCAGCGCAAGGTCCTGGTCGCGACAGTCGCAACCGCTCCTCTACTGGCCATGGCGTTCGGCGCTTATGCTGAGACGGTCATCACCACCGCCCGTACGACGCCGATCGCCACCGCGACGGCGACGACCGGCGGCACGGCCGACGACGTCAAGATCGACACGGGCGGGGGCATCACCCTGACCACGACCGGTCCGCTGATCACGCTGAACAGCAACAACAAGGTCACGATCGGCGGCAACGGCCTGACCAGCGTCGGCGTCGACGGCTCGACGGGCGTCCTGATCCAGGGCGGCACGACGGGCTCGGTGACCAACAACGCCGCCATCAACCTGACCGAAGACTACACCCCGACCGACGACGACAAGGACGCGGCCGGCGCGGCCAAGCCGGACGGCGACCTGGACGGTCCGTTCGCCAAGGGCCAGAACCGTTACGGCATCCGCCTGGTCGGCCCCGGCGTCTTCACCGGCGACATCACCCAGGGCTCGACCGGCGCGATCACCGTCGAGGGCAACAATTCGGCCGGCATCTCGCTGGAGACCG
The DNA here is from genome assembly GCF_056397765.1 of Caulobacter sp. 05L422. NCBI lineage: Bacteria > Pseudomonadati > Pseudomonadota > Alphaproteobacteria > Caulobacterales > Caulobacteraceae > Caulobacter > Caulobacter sp. 05L422. The sequence continues at coordinate 86,596 of NZ_JBFTOB010000005.1, forward strand.
GCCTGGTCGGCAACCTGACCACCGGCGGCACGATCAGCGTCCTCGGCGACAACACCTATGGCGTCCATGTCACGGGCCCGGTGACCGGCAAGGTCTCGATCAACGGCGGCACGACGGTGACCGGCCTGAACGCCACCGGCGTGGCGATCGACGGCGACGTCAGCGGCGCCTTCGTCGTCCAGGGCGGCGTGACCACGACCGGCTATCGCTACACGACGCGCCCCGGCACCAAGGAACTGCGCGCGATCCTCGACGCCGACGACCTGCTGCAAGGCGGCCCGGCGGTGCGGGTGACCGCCAATGTCGGCGGCGGCATCCTGCTGGACGCGCCCCCGCTCGACACCGACACCACCAAGACCGACGAGGACGGCGACGGCGTGCCCGACGCCAGCGAAGGCACCGCGGCCCTGGTCACCTACGGCGCGGCCCCGGCCCTGCTGATCGGCTCGAACGACCATGCGGTGACCATCGGCGCGGTGGGCACGGGCGACAACGCCTACGGCCTGATCACCAAGGGCGGCGTCACCGCCAACGGCGTGTACGACGGCATCGCCGCCACCGCGATCCAGATCGGCGGCAACGCCAACCAGACGACCACCGTCGCCGGCGGCGTGCGGATCGACAGCTCGGTCACCGCCACCGCCTACGAAGCCACCTCCACCGGCCTGCAGTTCAAGGCCGGCGCCAACGCGCCGACCGTGTGGAACAAGGGCGTGATCTCGGCCTTCAGCATCTCGGAAGGCCAGTTCGACTCGCGCGCCATCGCCATCGACGCCGGCTCCAACGTCACCACCCTGCGCAACGCCGGTTCGATCACGTCCACCATGGGCGGCGAAAAGGGCAATGCGTACGGCGTGATCGACAACGCCGGCACGCTGACCACCATCGAGAACACCGGCCGCATCTCGGCCTCGGTCGTTCCGACCGACGACGCCGACGACAAGGACGACGCCGACAACCTGGCCAGCAACGAAGTGGTCACCGGCAAGGCGATCGCCATCGACGTCAGCAAGAACACCACCGGCGTCACCATCACCCAGAACGGCGTCAACGACGGCGACGACGGGAAAGACGGGATCGCCGACGCGGACGCCGACGGCGACGGCGTGGACGACGCGGACGAACCGTCCATCCTCGGCAACGTCAACTTCGGCTCCGGCGCCGACACCTTCAACGTCCAGAACGGCATCGTGGTCGGCGACATCGCCTTCGGCGCCGGGGCGGACGTCCTGAACATCACCGGCGGCGGCACCGTGCTGGGCGGCTTGCGCGATTCGGACGGCCAACTGGCGATCAACGTCACCAAGGGCTCGCTGGGCCTGACCAACGCCGAGACCATCAACGCCAGCAGCCTGAACATCGGCGCGGACAGCCGGGTGGTGTTCACCGCCGACCCGTCCGCCAACAACGGCGCGGGCGCCAACACCCACATCGTGGTCTCCGGGGCGGTGAACATCGCTTCCGGCGCCCAGCTGGGCCTGCGGCTGACCAGCCTGCTGACGGCCCCGACCAGCTACACCGTCATCACTGGCGGCTCGCTGACGGCCGGCACGATCAACCAGGACCTGCTGGGCGGCACGCCGTACCTGTACGTGGCCAGCAGCCGGGTCGACACCAACAACGTCTATCTCGACGTCCGTCGCCGCACCTCGTCCGAGATCGGCATGAACCAAGCCCAGTCCTCGGCCTACGACGCGACCTTCGCGGCGTTGAGCAAGGACAAGGACATCGCCTCGGCCTATCTGACCCAGACGACCAAGGACGGGTTCCTCGGCCTCTACGACCAGATGATGCCCAGCCAGGGCGAGGGCTTCTTCGCGGCGATGCAGGACGTCACCCACGCGATCTCGCAGGCCACGTCCTTCCGTCCCGATCCGGGCGACCGCTACGGGCCTGACAGCCTGTGGATCCAGGAAATCAACACCCTGGTGCGGCGCGACACCGAAGACACCATGGGTTCCGACACCCAGGCCTTCGGCTTCGTCGGCGGCTACGAGGCCATGGGCGACGCCGGCGGCGCGCTGGGTCTGACCCTGGCCTATGTCAGCATCGAAGAGCACGACATCGCCGCCAAGGTGGGCGAACAGACCACCGGCAACTTCGTCCAGCTGGGCGGCTACTGGCGTCGGGCGATCGGCGGCTGGCGCATGAACATCGGCGGCGGCGGCGGCTACGGCTGGTACGACGGCGACCGGACGTTCAACACCGGAGACCTGAACGGCGACGGCGCCGCGGACGTCCAGCGCCACAACAGCGCCAAGTGGAACGGCTACACGTTCAACGCCTTCGCCGGCACGGCGTACGAGGCCAAGTTCGGCCGCTACTTCGCCCGTCCCGAAGCCTATCTCGACTACCTCTATCTGAACGAGGGCCAGCGCAAGGAATCGGGCGGCGGCGACGGCTTCGACCAGATCGTCCACAAGCGCAAGTCCAGCGCCCTGACCGGCGACGTCGGGCTGGTGTTCGGGGCCGACTACGGCCGCGACCTGTGGTGGCGTCCGGAAGTCCGGGTCGGCTATCGCCAGGTCCTGGCCGGCGAGATCGGCGACACCGTGGCCCAGTACACGGGCGGCGGCACCCCCTTCACCCTGGCCGCGGCCGGCGACAAGGACGGCGCGGTGACCCTGGGCCTGGCCCTGCGGGCCGGCACGCCGATGTCCTATCTGGCCATCGAGGCCAACGCCGAAGCCGCCAAAAAGCAGAAGCGCTACAATCTGAAGCTCACCGGCCGGGCGATGTTCTAGCCTCACGGCCGCCTCTGGACTTCAGCGGCGAATACAACGAACACTGATCAATAGGGCCCGCGCTTCGGCGCGGGCCCTTTTTCGTTTGGATTCCAGTAGCTTGACCATGCACGACGTAAGGGGCTGAAGGAAAACTCAAAGCCCCGCGCCCTTATCTCTATTTAACACGTAGGAATAATCGGCTTTTGTCCCAGTCAACGGCGACGCCGACCAAGGCGTCGAGAGGGGAAGACCATGACCAAGACCCAGACCGCCCTACGCACGGCCCTGATCGCCGGGGCCTCGCTGATCGCCATGACCGGCGCGGCGCATGCCCAGACCGCTCAGACGCCCGAGCAGCAGCAGGCCCGCATCGAGGCGCTCGAGGCCCAGCTCGAAGCCCTGTCCAGCCAGATCGCCGACCTGAAGGCCGCCACCGCCGCCAGCCTGAAGGACGTGCGCACCGCCCAGGCCGCCACCGTGGTCAGCGTCGCCAACGGCAAGCCGACGATTGCCTCGGGCGACGGCGCCTTCAGCGCCAACATCCACGCCGTGATGCAGCTGGACGCCACCTGGTACAACCAGGACAGCAACCTGCCGGCCTCGACCGTCGGTCGCGACCTGAACAGCGGCACCAACTTCCGCCGCGCCCGGCTGGGCGTCGACGGCAAGGCCTTCAAGAACTTCGACTACGGCGTGCTGCTGGACTTCGGCGGCTCGGGCACCGACGGCGCCGGCCAGCTGCAGGAAATCTACCTCCAGTACAACTACGCGCCGTTCAAGGTGAAGGTCGGCGCCTTCGCCCCGAACCTGGGCCTGGAAGACGCCGCCTCGACCAACGGCTCGCTGTTCCCCGAGCGCCCGGCCGCCGCCGAGGCCGCCCGCGGCCTGGCCGGCGCCGACCGCCGCATCTCGCTGCAGGCCCAGGCCGTCGGCGAGCGCTGGATCATCTCGGGCGCCGTGACCGGCGCCAAGGCCGGCGACGGCGCGACCTTCGACGAGCAGCTGGGCTATGTGGGCCGCGTCGCCTTCATCCCGTTCAAGGGCTATGACTGGCTGACCCATGTCGGCTTCAACGCCAGCCGGATCGCCCAGCCCGCCCAGATCGCCGTGGCCGGCGCCTATCCGATCACCGTGGAGGACCGTCCCGAGCTGCGCACCGACGGCACCCGCCTGGTCAGCTCCGGCGCCATCGATTCGTCGGGCGCCCGCCACTACGGCTTCGAATTGGCCGCCCAGAAGCAGAACTTCCTGATCCAGGGCGAGTATTTCGACATCGCCCTGGACCGCCGCAACAAGCCCGCCAACCTCACTGATCCGAAGTTCTCGGGCTGGTACGTCGAAGGCGGTTGGGTGATCACCGGCGAGGCCCGCAAGTACAACGCCGCCAACTTCGCCTTCGACGCCCCCGCCATCGACAAGCCGTTCGACCCGAAGAAGGGCCAGTGGGGCGCCTGGGAACTGGCGGCGCGCTACTCGGTGCTCGACGTCAACCACCACGAATATGCGACGGTCGCGGCCGACCGCGTCCGCGGCGGCGTGCAGGAAATCGCCACCGTCGGCGTGAACTGGTTCCCCAATTCGGTGACCAAGTTCTCGCTGGACTATCTGGACGTCGACGTCGACCGCCGCGACGGAACCGGCACGCTGATCGGCCAGAGCTACAAGGCCGTCAACCTGCGCAGCCAGTACGCGTTCTAAGGCCTCAGGCATGACCAAGCTTTCCGAAGCTCGGCGGCGCAACCTCTCCCGTCGCGACTTGGTCGCGGCGGGAGCCGGGGCCGCCACCGGCCTGGGCCTGCTGGGCGGCGCCAGCGCCGCCGCCAAGCCGCTGACCCTGTTGAACGTCAGCTACGATCCGACCCGCGAGCTCTACAAGGACATCAACGCCGCCTACGCCAGGTACTGGAAGGACAAGGTCGGCCAGGATCTGGTCGTCAACCAGAGCCACGGCGGGTCGGGCAAGCAGGCCCGGTCGGTGATCGACGGCCTGCAGGCCGACGTCGTCACCCTGGCCCTGTCCAACGACATCGACGAGATCGCCAAGCGCGGCCTGATCGCCAAGAACTGGCAATCGCGCCTGCCCGACAACTCCGCCCCCTACACCTCGACGATCATCTTCCTGGTCCGCAAGGGCAATCCCTGGAGGATCAAGGACTGGGGCGACCTGGTGAAGCCGGGGATCGACATCGTCACCCCCAATCCCAAGACCGGCGGGGCGCCGCGCTGGGCCTATCTGGCCGCCTGGGCCTGGGCCCTGAAGCAGCCTGGCGGCAACGACGCGACGGCCCGCGCCTATGTCCAGCAGCTGTACCGCCAGGTGCCGGTGCTCGACACCGGCGCGCGCGGCTCGCTGACCACCTTCGTCCAGCGCGGCATCGGCGACGTCCTGCTGACCTGGGAGAACGAGGCCCACCTGGCCCGCCAGGAGTTCGGCGCCGACAAGTTCGAGATCGTCTATCCGTCGATGTCGATCCTGGCCGAGCCGTCCGTGGCCGTGGTCGACCGCAACGTCGATCGGCACAAGACCCGGACGGTGGCGGAGGGCTATCTGAACTTCCTCTACAGTCCCGTCGCCCAGGACCTGATCGGCAAGAACAACTACCGCCCGCGCAACGCCGCGGCGGCCGCCAAGTACGCCAGCAAGTTCCCCAAGATTCCCCTGGTCACCGTCGACGGCCAGTTCGGCGGCTGGGCCAAGGCCCAGGCCCGGCACTTCGCCGACGGCGGCGTGTTCGACCAGATCTACAAACCCGGCGTTTAACCCTTTTCACGACCCACTTCTCACGCGAGCGACATCGCCATGACCCAAGATTTCAAGACCCCCACGCGTCGCGGCCTGCTGGGCTCGGCCACCGCCGGGGCCGCGGCCCTGGCCGTTCCCGCCGCCTTCGCCGGCTCGGCCCACGCCCAGGGCGTCAAGCCGCTGACCCTGTTGAACGTCAGCTACGACCCGACCCGCGAGCTCTACAAGGACATCAACGCCGCCTACGCCAAGTACTGGAAGGGCAAGGTCAACCAGGACCTGACCATCAACCAGAGCCATGGCGGTTCGGGCAAGCAGGCCCGGTCGGTGATCGACGGCCTGCAGGCCGACGTCGTCACCCTGGCGCTCGCCTACGATATCGACGAGATCGCCGCCAAGGCCAGGCTGCTGCCGGCCAACTGGCAGTCGCGCCTGCCCAACAACTCGACCCCCTACACCTCGACGATCGTGTTCCTGGTCCGCAAGGGCAATCCCTGGAAGATCAAGGACTGGGGCGACCTGGTGAAGCCGGGCATCGACGTGATCACCCCCAACCCGAAGACCTCGGGCGGGGCGCGCTGGAACTACCTGGCCGCCTGGGCCTGGGCCCTGAAGCAGCCGGGCGGCAACCCCGCCAAGGCCGAGGCCTTCGTCAAGACGCTGTTCGAGCACGTGCCGGTGCTGGACACCGGCGCGCGCGGCGCGACCACCAGCTTCACCCAGCGCGGCCTGGGCGACGTCCTGCTGTCGTGGGAGAACGAGGCGTACCTGGCGCAGGAAGAACTGCCGGGCAAGTTCGACATCGTCTATCCGTCGCTGTCGATCCTGGCCGAACCGCCGGTGGCCCTGATCGACAAGAACGTCGACCGCCACAAGACCCGCGTCGCGGCCGAGGGCTATCTGAACTTCCTCTACAGCCCCATCGCCCAGGACCTGATCGGCAAGAACCACTACCGCCCGCGCAACGCCCAAGCGGCCGCCAAGTACGCCGGCAAGTTCAAGTCGATCCCGCTGGTCACCATCGACGACACGTTCGGCGGCTGGAAGAAGGCCCAGGCCACGCACTTCGCCGACGGCGGCCTGTTCGACAAGATCTACAAACCCAAGTAGCGCGAACCTCCAGCGTCCTTCGGACCTGAAGACCATGGCGGCGGAAACCTCCTGCGAGGTTTCCGCCGTTGTGCATTTGGGCCAATGTCTGGAACCCGACCCGCCAGGCGGCGTTCAGGGAAACCACGGGGCATGTCAGCAAGTCGGGCGTCTTACGAATGACGGACATATTGCGGTCGGAACGCGCGGCGGAAGAACTGGCGGCCGAGCATGGGGTCGGCGATCCGTTCGCGGCGGCGATCCGCGCCGCCCGCATGGCGATGATCGTCACCAACGCGCGCCAGGCCGACAACCCGATCATCTTCGCCAACGACGCCTTCCTGGCCCTGACCGGCTATCATCGCGACGAGGTCATCGGCCGCAACTGCCGCTTCCTGCAGGGGCCCGACACCGATCCCACCAGTGTCGAGGCGATACGGCGGGCCATCGCCGACGGCGAGGATGTGGCCCTCGACATCCTCAACTACCGCAAGGACGGCTCCACCTTCTGGAACGCCCTCTACCTGTCTCCGGTGCGCGGCAAGACCGGCGAGATCGTCTATTTCTTCGGCTCGCAACTGAACATCAGCGACAAGAAGCGCGTCGAGTTCGAACTGGGCGACACCCGCGAGCGGCTGGAGGCTGCCGTCGCGGCCCGCACCGCCGACCTGACCCACGCCCTGCAGCAGAAGACCGCCCTGCTCCACGAGGTCGACCACCGGGTCAAGAACAACCTCCAGCTCATCTCGTCCCTGCTGCTGCTGCAGAACCGCCGCGTCACCGACCCGGCGGTCAAGAGCAGCCTGCGCGGCATGCTGGAGCGGGTCAGCGCCATCGCCACCGTCCACCGCCGCCTGTTCCAGAGCGAGGACGTCGAGCGCTTCGACGTCTCGGCCTTCGTGCGCGATCTGGTCAGCGACATGATGGGCGCGACGCGGCGCGACGACATCACGGTGCGCCTGGATCTGGAGCGGATCGACATCGCCGCGTCCAAGGCCGCGCCCCTGGCCCTGGTGATCAGCGAACTGTTCTCCAACGCCCTGCGCCACGCCTTTCCGCCGGAAGCGATGGAGGGCCGGACGGGCGAGGTCTTCGTCGGGATCAGCCGCCAAGACGCTGAATTCCGGATCGAAATCACGGACAACGGCGTTGGTGTGCAGAATTCCGCATCGTCGGGCGGATTCGGTCTGACCATTGTCCAGCTGCTTTGCCAGCAGCTGAAGGCGCGCTCCCAGACCACGCCCGCCGATCCTGGAACCCGTGTCGTGGTGCACCTGCCGGTCAATGGTGTTCATCACTGAGAAAGGCAGGATTTGGTGATGAACGAGCGTCCGCTCGACGTCCTGATCGTGGAAGACGAGGTTCTGCTGGCCACCGAGCTGGAGTTCCTGGTCGAGGAGGTCGGCTGCAACGCCGTCGGCCTGGCCATGAGTTCCGACGAAGCGGTGGCCATGGCCAACGACCTGCGCCCGGACCTGGCCCTAGTCGACGTCCACCTGCGCGACGGTCCCACCGGCGTCGAGGTGGTGCGCAAGATCCACGACGATTGCGGCGGCGTGGCGCTATTCATGACCGCCAACGTCAAGCGCCTGCCCGACGACTTCGCCGGCGCCTGCGGGGTGATCGGCAAGCCCTATTCCGAGCACGGCGTGAAGACCGCCCTGTCCTATCTGACGATCTGCCTGCGCGAAGGCCAAGCGCCCGGCCCGCCGCCGATCGGGCTGGAGCTGTCGCCGGCCTATGCCGAGCGCTGGGGCCTGAACGCCCTGCCGCACGCCGTCTAGAGCGTGAGCGCCAATCTCGCCGTCTCGGCCGTCGGCACGGCCGCCGCCCTGCTGTCGATCACCAGCTTCGCCCCGCAGATCGTCAAGATCTGGCGCGAAAAGGACGCCTCGTCGGTGTCGCTGCGGACCTATATCGTCACCGTCACCGGCTTTTCCTGCTGGATCGTCTACGGCGTGCTGATCAAGGCTTGGCCCGTGATCGCCTCCAACACCGCCTGCCTGCTCATGTCGGGGGCGGTGCTTGCGTTGAAGTGGCGGTTCAGCCGGCACGGTAAGTGACGCTGAACGCGTGACAGGGGGGGCGGGGTCCGCTATCGAGGCGCGCCTTTCGCCTTACAGGACCGCCGCCTTGACCGACGTCGCCGAGGAAGCGGGCTGGGCCACCGCCAAGACCCTGGCCGAAGCCCTGCCCTACATCCAGATCTACGACCGCGAGACGGTGGTGATCAAATACGGCGGTCACGCCATGGGCCAGGAGCAGGTGGCCAAGCTGTTCGCGGCCGACGCCGTGCTGCTGAAGCTGCTGGGCGTCCACCCCGTGGTGGTGCACGGCGGCGGCCCGCAGATCAGCCGCATGCTCGACAAGGCGGGCGTCAAGTCGACCTTCGTCGACGGGCTGCGCGTCACCGACGAAGCCACGATGGAAGTGGCCGAGATGGTGCTGTCGGGCGCCATCAACAAGGAAATCGCCAACTGGATCACGCTGGCGGGCGCTGAAGCCGACGTGCGCGGCGTGGGGCTGTCGGGCAAGGACGCCCGGATGATCACCGCCGAGAAGGTGACCCGCACCCGCAAGGATCCGGACAGCAACATCGAGCAGGCGGTCGACCTGGGCTTCGTGGGCGAGCCGACCAAGATCGACCCGCACATCATCCAGGCCCTGCTGACCTCGGAAACCGACTACATCCCGGTGATCGCCCCGATCGGCGTCTCGACCTCGGGCCAGACCTTCAACATCAACGCCGACACCGTGGCCGGCGCGCTCGCCGGCGCCCTGAAGGCCAAGCGGATGCTGATGCTGACCGACATCGCCGGCGTGCTGGACGGCGACGGCCAGCTGATCCGCCAGATGACCATCGCCGAGGCCCGCGGCCTGATCGAGAGCGGCGTGGCCAGCGGCGGCATGATCCCCAAGCTGGAGAACGCCATCCACGCCGTGGAGAACGGCGTCGAGGCCGTGGTCATCCTGGACGGACGCCGTCCCCACGCCATGCTGGTCGAACTGTTCAGCGAGCACGGCGCGGGTACGCTCATCTCGAAATGAGCGCGCCCGACCTGACTCACGTCGAGACGTGGCTGTTCGACCTGGACAACACCCTCTATCCGGCCGAGTGCGAGTTCATGGCCCTGATCGAGGGCAAGATGACCGACTTCATGGAGCGGACCACCGGCCTGCCCCGTGACGAGGCCCGGGCCATCCAGAAGCGCTACTACACCGAGCACGGCACCACCCTGGCCGGGCTGATGATGCATCACGGCCTGGAGCCCAAGGCGTTCCTGGACGAGGTGCACGACGTCTCGATGGACCGCCTGACGCCCGATCCGGCGTTGCGGGCGGCGATCGACGCCCTGCCCGGCCGCCGGCTGATCTTCACCAACGGTTCGCTGGGTCATGCCGAGCGGGTGCTGGGACACCTGGGCCTGGACCATCTGTTCGAGGACGTCTTCGCGATCGAGACGGCCGACTACCTGCCCAAGCCGGCCATGGCGACCTTCGAGAAGATCGTCGCCCGCCACGCGTTCGGCCCGCCCGCCACGGCCTTCTTCGAGGACAGCGAGAAGAACCTCGCCCCGGCCGCCCTGCTGGGCATGACCACTGTCCTGGTCGGCGCCCACGCGGCCGCCTCGACCGCCGATTTCGTCCATCACCGCACGCACGACCTCGCCGGGTTCCTGACCTCGGCGCGCCTGAAGGAAGCCTAAGATGACCGTCCTGACCCTCGCCGACCTGCAGACCGAAGTCGAAGCCGCTTGGGACGCCCGCGACGGCGTCTCCACCGCCACCACCGGCCCGGTGCGCACGGCGGTCGAGGAGACCCTGCTGATGATCGACGCCGGCAAGGTGCGGGTGTCCGAAAAGATCGACGGCGAGTGGACCACCCACCAGTGGCTGAAGAAGGCCGTGCTGCTGTCGTTCCGCCTGAACCCCAACAAGGTCATGCACGCCGGTACGCTGGGCGGCGCGGTGGGCCCGTGGTGGGACAAGGTCCCCAACAAGTTCGACGGCTGGGACGCTCCGCAGTTCGAGGCCGCCGGCTTCCGCGCCGTGCCCGGCTCGATCGTCCGCCGCGGCGCCTATGTGGGCAAGAACGTCATCCTGATGCCGTCGTTCGTGAACATCGGCGCTTACGTGGACGACAGCACCATGGTCGACACCTGGGTGACGGTCGGCTCGTGCGCCCAGATCGGCAAGCGCGTCCACCTGTCGGGCGGCGTGGGCATCGGCGGCGTGCTGGAGCCCCTGCAGGCCAACCCGACCATCATCGAGGACGACTGCTTCATCGGCGCCCGTTCGGAAGTGGTCGAGGGCGTGGTGGTCGGCGAGGGCTCGGTCCTGTCGATGGGCGTGTTCATCAGCGCCTCGACCAAGATCGTCGACCGCGCCACCGGCCAGGTCCACATGGGCAAGGTGCCGCCCTACAGCGTCGTCGTGCCCGGCAGCCTGCCCGACCCCAAGGGCGGCCCCAGCCTGTCCTGCGCCGTGATCGTCAAGACGGTCGACGCCAAGACCCGCTCCAAGACCAGCATCAACGACCTGCTGCGCGACTGATCCGCCGGCTTCGGACGGAACGCCCATGACCCAGACCCTGAACGCCCTGCGCCGCGGCGACCTGGCGGGCGCGCGCGAGCTTCGGCTGCGCGAGCCCGTGACGGAATTCCCGCGCGAGGTCTTCGATCTGGCCGATACGCTGGAGGTGCTCGACCTCAGCGGCAGCGTCCTGACCAGCCTGCCCGACGACCTGGGCCGGTTGGGCAAGCTGCGGGCGATGTTCTGCTCGGGCGCCCGGTTCGGTCGCCTGCCGCCCAGCCTGGGCGACTGCGCGGCGCTGAGCCAGGTCGGCTTTCGGGCCTGCGGCGTGCGCGAAGTCCCGGCCGAGGCCCTGCCGCCCCAGCTGCGCTGGCTGACCCTGACCGAGAACGCCGTCGAGGCCTTGCCCGAGGCGATCGGCCGGCGTCCCGCCCTGCAGAAGCTGATGCTGGCGGGCAACCGGCTCGAGACCCTGCCCGACAGCCTGGCCGACGCCGGCAACCTGGAACTGCTGCGCCTGTCGGCCAATCGCCTCGCGTCGCTGCCCGGCTGGTTCGCCGAGATGCCGCGCCTGGCCTGGCTGGCCTGGGCCGGCAATCCCTTCGATCACGGCGAGCCCGCCTCCAGCCGATCGGTCGCCTGGTCGGCCTTGCAGCTGGCCCGCCTGCTGGGCGAAGGCGCCTCGGGCCAGGTTCATGAGGCGCTGTGGGCGGACGACGGCGAAACCCGGTCCGTCGCCCTGAAGCTGTTCAAGGGCGAGATGACCAGCGACGGCCTGCCCGAGCGCGAGATGGCCGCCTGCCTCGCCGCCGGCGAACATCCGAACCTGACCGGCGCCCTGGGCCGGCTTGTCGATCACCCCGACCAGACCCAGGGCCTGCTGATGCGGCTGCTGCCGGCCGACTGGCGTGTCCTGGCCGGACCGCCCAGCCTGGAAACCTGCAGCCGCGACGTCTACGCCCCCGGCCTTCGCCTGGACCTCGACGTCGCCCTGCGGATCGCCCGCGACATCGGGATCGGCGCGGCCCACCTGCACGCCGGCGGCCTGTCGCACGGCGACCTCTACGCCCACAACACGCTGTGGGACGGACGGACCGGCGCGGCGGTGCTCAGCGACTTCGGCGCGGCCTCGTTCCTGCCGGACGGTCCCGGCGACGGGCTGGCCCGCCTGGACGTCCTGGCCTGGGGCCGGCTGCTGGGCGAACTGCTGGAGTTGGTCGACGGTCCCGCACCGTCCTCCGTCGAAGCTTTGCTGGCCGATTGCCTCAGCCCCGACGTTCGAACCCGGCCGGACCTGGCGCACGCCTTGGATGTTCTGAAGGCGACCTGAGCCATGGCTGGGGACATGCCCTTGCGGCGTGTCCCCAGCCCTATTCCGCCGGATAGGGCGTCCCGTCGCGATGGCGGTAGAAGTCCTCGCCGGCCCGCGCGACCATGTCGATGTCGGAATAGGTGCAGGTGTCCTGGTCGGGCCGGCGCGAGCCCATTTCCAGCAGCACCGCCTCGCGGTCCGAGCGGTTCTCCAGGTGATGGCCGTTGGCGACGCCGGCCTTGAACCCCGCGCAGTCGCCGGGCCGCAGGATCGTCTCGGCCCCGTCCTCGACCAGCACCACCTCGCCCTCGACCACCCAGACGAACTCGTCTTCCGCGGAGTGCCAGTGACGCTGGCTGCTCCATTGGCCGGGCGGCAGGCGCATCAGGTTGACGCCGAACTGGTCGAGTCCCGCGAGGTCGCCGAGGGCCCAGCGCCGCCGGCCCTGGCATGGCGCGTCATGGGGCGAGGGATAGTCGCTTCCGACTCGCGTGGGTTCGGCGGAAATGTCGATCTTGGGCATGGCGGCGTTCTCGGGTTTGCGTCGGGCGCCAGGGGAGCCTAAAGCCAGGACAATGACTGACAACAGCCTCTCCCTCGCTCTCGATCCCGTTGCGCTCGCGCAGGCCCTGATCCGCCGTCCGTCCGTCACCCCGGCCGACGAAGGGGCGATGGACGTCCTGCAGCGGCAGCTGGAGGCCCTGGGCTTCACCTGCCGCCGCATGAAGTTCGGCGAGATCGAGAACCTCTACGCCCGGCGTGGGACCGCCCGCCCCAACCTCTGCTTCGCGGGCCACACCGACGTGGTGCCGGTCGGCGACGACGCGGCCTGGACCGCCGGGCCGTTCGAGGCCGAGATCAAGGACGGCGTGCTCTACGGCCGCGGCGCGGTCGACATGAAGAGCGCCATCGCCGCCTTCGTCGCCGCCGTGTCGAACCTGCCGCGCGACCTGCCCGGCTCGCTGAGCTTCCTGATCACCGGAGACGAGGAGGGCGTGGCCGAGGACGGCACCGTCCGCGTCGTCCAGGCCCTGGCCGCCGAGGGCGAGGTCATCGATCACTGCATCGTCGGCGAGCCCACCAGCGCCAACCTGCTGGGCGACATGGTCAAGATCGGCCGGCGTGGCAGCATCAACGCCTGGATCGCCGTGGACGGCAAGCAGGGCCACGTGGCCTATCCGCACCGCGCCGCCAACCCGATCCCGGTGATGGTCGACATCCTCTCGCGCCTGCAGAGCCGGGTGCTGGACGAAGGCTATACCGGCTTCCAGCCCTCGAATCTGGAAGTCACCACGGTGGACGTCGGCAACACCGCCACCAACGTCATCCCCGCGAGCGCCAAGGCCCGGATCAACATCCGCTTCAACCCCGCCCACAAGGGCAAGGACCTGCAGGCCTGGATCGAGCACGAGTGCCGCGAGGCCGCCGAGGGCTTCTCGGGCCGGGTCGAGGCGCTGTGCAAGATCAGCGGCGAGGCCTTCCTGACCGAGCCGGGGGCCTTCACCGACGTGATCGTGGCCGCCGTCGGCGACGCCACCGGCCGCGTGCCCGAGCTCTCCACCACCGGCGGCACCAGCGACGCGCGGTTCATCCGCAGCCTCTGCCCGGTGGTCGAGTTCGGCCTGGTCGGCGCCACCATGCACGCGGTCGACGAGCGCGTGCCGGTCCAGGAGATCCAGGACCTGGCCAACATCTACCAGGCCCTGATCGGTCGCTATTTCGCGGCCTTCGCCTGATGGGGCGCGCCGCCCTGGCGAGTTGGCCCTTCTGGGCGCTGGCCTCGGCGGTGTTCGCGGCCCTGACCGCCGTCCTGGCCAAGGTCGGAATCGACGGGGTCGGCTCCAATCTTGCCACCTTCATCCGCACGGTGGTGATCCTGGGCTTCGCGGGCCTGATCCTGACCGTGGCGGGCGAGTGGCGCGCCCCGGGCTCGATCGCCCCGCGCTCCTGGCTGTTCCTGGTGCTGTCGGGCCTAGCCACCGGGGCCTCGTGGCTGTGCTATTTCCGCGCCCTGAAGCTGGGCGAGGCCGCCAAGGTCGCGCCGGTCGACAAGCTTTCCGTGGTGTTCGTGGCCATCATCGCCGCCGTGTTCCTGGGCGAGAAGCTGTCGCCGGTGAACTGGCTGGGCGTGGCCCTGATCGCGGCCGGGGCGGTGCTTGTGGCGGTGCGGATCTAGCGATGGACGAGCTTTCGATCGCCGACGTGCTGGCCGAGGTGGCCGTGCTGGTGAAGCCGTACTTCGGCCGGGGCCGCACCGCCGACTACATCCCCGAGCTGGCCGACGTTCCGCCCGGCAAGTTCGGCATGGCCGTGCGCCTGGTCTCGGGCGAGGAGGCGGTGGTCGGCGACGCCGACGAGGGCTTCTCGGTCCAGAGCATCACCAAGGTGTTCTCGCTGGGCCTGGCCCTGAACCGCTTCGGCGACGAGGTCTGGACCCGGGTCGGCAAGGAGCCGTCGGGCACGCCGTTCAACCACCTCTCCCAGCTGGAATCCGAGGAGGGCGTGCCGCGCAATCCGTTCATCAACGCCGGGGCCCTGGCGATCTGCGACCAGCTGATGGACGTGTTCAAGGACCCGCCGGCCCTGGTGCGCGGCTTCGCGGGCTTCCTGGCGGGCGAGAAGGTCGAGATCGACGAGGCGGTGGCGGCGTCCGAGCTGGCCAACGCCTGGCAGAACCGGGCCATCGCCAACCTGATGCGCGGCAAGGGCACGATCAGCCACGATCCCGAGGCCGTGGTCGCCGCCTATTGCCGCCAATGCGCCCTGACCATGAGCTGCCGCCAGCTGGCCCGGGCCATGCTGCCCCTGGCGGCCGGCGGCTTCTCGCCGATCGTCGAGGAGACGATCTTCCCCGAACGCCTGTCGCGCCGCCTGAACGCCCTGCTGCTGACCTGCGGCATCTATGACAGCGTCGGCAGCTTCGCCTACCGCGTGGGCCTGCCGGCCAAGAGCGGGGTCGGCGGGGGGATCGTGGCGATCGTCCCGGGCAAGGCGGCGATCGCCGTGTGGTCGCCGGAGCTGGACCGGTTCGGGACCTCGGTCGTGGGGACGGTGGCGCTGGAGCGGTTCACGCAGCTGACCAATTGTTCAGTGCTTTAGCTCACCCACTTGCCCCCACCTGACCGCTTCGCGGTCTGTCCGCCCCCATAGGGGGCGGAGGACGAAGGCGCGGGTCCTCTTCCCCCTCTGGGGGAAGACGGTCGCGAAGCGACCCGTAGGGGGCAAGTGCTAGCCGCACTACTCCCCCTCGTACCCAACCCCCGTCAGATACAGCCCGTCCGCCGGGGCCACCGGCCCGCAGGCCGTGCGGTCCTTGGCCTCCAGCGCGTCCCGCACGTCCTGAGCCGTCCAGCGCCCCACCCCGACCTCGGCCAGGGTGCCGGTCATCGACCGCACCTGGCGATGCAGGAACGAGCGGGCCTCGAACACCAGGTGGACCTCGTCGCCGACGCGGAACACCCGGGCCATGTCCAGGGTCTTAAGCGGCGACTTGGCCTGGCAGGCCATGTCGCGGAACGTCGTGAAGTCATGCAGGCCCACCAGCGCCTGGGCCGCCGCATGCATCGCCTCGGCGTCGATCGGCTTCTTGACGTGCCAGACCTTGCCCGCCTCCAGGGCCGGCGGGGCGCGGCGGTTGAGGATGCGGTAGAGATAGCGCCGCTCGTTGGCCGAGAACCGGGCGTGCCAGTCGCCTGACACCACCACGGCGTCGAGCACGCTGACCGCCTCGCGCACCAGGTGGGCGTTGAGGGCGTTCATCACCGTCTCGGCCGGCCAGTCGCGTTCCAGATCGACATGCACCACCTGGGCCGTGGCGTGGACCCCGGTGTCGGTGCGGCCGGCGGCGGCGATACGGATCTCCTGGCCGGTGAAGGCCTTCACCGCCGCCTCGATCGCCCCCTGCACCGACGGCTGCGAGGCCTGGGCCTGGAAACCGTTATAGGGCCGGCCGTCATATTCGATCGTCAGGCGGTAGCGGGGCATCAGGCCAGGACCGTTCCGGCGGAAACGGGGAAGCCGCGCAGGAACACCTCGGCGTCCTGGGCGCCCTTGCCTTCGCGCTGGGCCTTGAGCAGGCGGACGGCGCCGTCTCCGCAGGCGATCAGCAGGGCGTCGTCCAACGCTTGGCCGGAAGCCCCCTCGCCGTCCTCGACCCGCGACAGCAGGGCCTTCACCCGCACTGGCCCCTTTTCCGACGGAGCCTCGAACCACGCGCCCGGAAACGGCGACAGGCCGCGGATGTGGCGGTCGACCTCGGCGGCGGGACGAGTCCAGTCGATGCGGGCCTCGGCGGCCTTGATCTTCTTGGCGTAGGTGACCCCCTCTTCGCTCTGCGGCGTCTCGCGGGCCCCGCCGCGCTCGATGGCGGCCAGGGCGATGGGCAGCAGGCGCGAGCCGACGGCGGCCAGCTTGTCGTGCAGGGTCCCGGCGGTCTCCAGGGCGTCGATCCGCACCTGCTCGCCCATCAGCACCGGACCTTCGTCGAGGCCCACGCTCATCCGCATCACCTGGAC
Source organism: Caulobacter sp. 05L422 (assembly GCF_056397765.1). Classification (NCBI taxonomy): domain Bacteria; kingdom Pseudomonadati; phylum Pseudomonadota; class Alphaproteobacteria; order Caulobacterales; family Caulobacteraceae; genus Caulobacter; species Caulobacter sp. 05L422. The sequence goes on from NZ_JBFTOB010000005.1 coordinate 103,513, forward strand.
GCCGGTCACCGCGTCGCCGGCCATGATCGCGCGCTGGATCGGCGCGGCGCCGCGCCAGCGGGGCAGCAGGCTGGCGTGCAGGTTGAAGCAGCCCAGGCGCGGGGCGTCCAACACCTCGGCGACCAGGATCTGACCGAAGGCCACCACCACGGCGGCGTCGAGGTCGAGCGCCTGGAAGGCCTGGATCTCCTCGGCCGTCTTCATCGAGACCGGGGTCCGCACCGGCAGGCCCAGGCTCTCGGCGAAGGCGTGGACCGGCGAGGGCTTGAGGTCCTGCCCACGGCCGCGCGGGGCGGGCGGCTGGGAATAGACGCAGGCGATCTCGTGGCCGGCGGCGACGAGCTCGGCCAGGCAGGCGACGGAGAAATCGGGGGTTCCGAGGAAGGCGAGGCGCATGGCGGACGTTTAGACGGCCCGGCCCTCATTAGGAAGGCGGGGTGCGACAGAGTCGGAACCTTCACCATGGATCGCCGTTCTATGAACGACCCCTATTTCCAGGAGGAAACGCCATGCGCTCCATCACCCTGATCGCCGCCGCCGGCTTGGCCGCTCTTTCGCTGGCCGCCTGCTCGGACGAGCACGCCACCCAGATCAAGGAAGGCGCCAAGGCCGCCGGCAGCGAGATCAAGCAAGCCGCCACCGACATCAAGAACGACCCCGACGTGAAGGAAGCCGGCACGGCGCTGAAGGAAAGCACCGAGGAAGCCGCCGCCGACGCCAAGGTCGCGGCCGGCGAGGCCGTCGACAAGGCCAAGGAAGCCGGCGCCAAGGCCGGCCAGGAAACCAAGGAAGCGGCGGCCGACATCAACGCCGACGCCAAGAAGGCCGGCTCGAACGCCAAGAAGGAAGTCCACGAGGCGACGCGATAAGGCTCAGGCCGGGGACATGCACTCGTGCGTGTCCCCATCGCGTTCACGGTGGTTTGGAGAATAGTCCCGGCGCCAGCGCCACGGTTTGGGGACACGCACGAGTGCATGTCCCCGGCGGTTAAGCCGCCCGGCGCGCCTTCTTGACCTTGGTGATGGCCCGGTCGCGCTTCAGGCGCGACAGGTGGTCGATGAACAGCACGCCCTTCAGGTGGTCCATCTCGTGCTGGATGCAGACCGCGAACAGCTCCTCGGCGTCTTCCTCGACCGCTTCGCCCTTGTAGTTCAGGTAGGCGATCTTGACCTTGGCCGGACGCTCGACGGCGTCGTAGACCTCGGGCACCGACAGGCAGCCTTCCTCGTACGAGAACAGCTCCTCGGACTCCCAGGTGATCTTCGGATTGACGAAGTAACGGGGGGCCGGCTCCTCGCCCTCGCGGGCCAGGTCCATGACGATCACATTGACCAGCTCGCCGACCTGCACGGCCGCCAGGCCGATGCCGGGGGCGTCGTACATCGTCTCCAGCATGTCATCCATCAGCGCGCGCAGGGCGTCGTCGACGGCGGACACGTCCTTGGAGACTTGCTTCAGAATCGCCAGATCGGCGGCGTTATCGACGGTGAGGATGCGACGGATGGCCATAACGACAGTCAGGTAAGGTCCGCGCGGTTCAGCGTCAAGGCGACGGAAGGGCGCGGCCCGGCCGGCCTCAGGCGGTCAGGACCATGGCCAGGACCTGATAGGCCGACACGCCGATCGCGCCGAGCAGGATCAAGGCCGGACCGCCCAGGGCCTTGGTGCGTGCGCTGAGCAGCTTGTCGAAGCGCTCGGCGTCCACCGCCCGCTCGATCCTGGCCTTGCCGTACGACGTGCTGATCAGGACACCCGTGCGCCGCGCGTTCAGCACGGTCAGGCCTTGGGACAGCAGCATGTAGAGCGACGCGATGACGGCGCCGGCGCAGGCCAGGAAGATCATGCCGTCAGGCTATGGCTTAGCTTGCAGGCGCGCAACCGGCGCCTCATCCGCCGCTTCGCTCGTCGCCAGCTTGATCAGCGGCCGCACCGAGCCCTCGACAGGCCCCAGCTCGCCGATCTCCTTGCCCTCGTGATCGACCGACAGGTCCTCGAAGCGGCGAGCCTGGGTCAGGACCTGGCTCTCCAGTGACCCGACGAACTGGTTGTAGCGGCCGACCGCCGCCTCCAGCGCCTTGCCGACCGAGCCGGCGTGGGCGCCCATCACGGCGATGCGCTTGTAGAGCTCGCGGCCCACCGCGACGATGGCGGCGGCGTTCTTGGCCTGGTCCTCGGCCCGCCAGCCATAGGCGACGGCCTTGCAGAGGGCGAACAGGGTGGTGGGGGTGACCAGCAGCACGCGGCGGTCCATGGCCTCGGTCATCAGGTCGGGCAGGCGGTCCAGGGCCGCGGCCAGGAAGCCGTCGCCGGGCACGAACATGGCCACGAAGTCGGGCGAGCCCTCGCCGGCGAACTGGTCCCAATAGGCCTTGGCCGACAGGCTCTGCATGTGGGCGCGGACGCTGGCGGCGTGGCGGGCCAGGGCGCTTTCCTTCAGGTGCTCCTCGACGGCCTCCTGGGCCTCGAGGAAGGCGTTCAGCGAGCACTTGGCGTCGATCACGAACACCCCGCCGCCGGGCATTTTCACCTTCACGTCGGGGCGGCGGCGGCCCTCGTCGCTCTCGACGCTGAACTGCTCCTCGAAATCGAAGCGGTTGTTGAGGCCGGCGGCCTCCAGCACGTTGCGCAGGGTCTGCTCGCCCCAGCGGCCCTGGACGCCGGCCCCGCGCCGCAGGGCGGCCGACAGCTTGCGGGCCTCGAACTGGGTGGCGGTCGAGGCCTCCATCAGGGCGGCGATCTGTGCCTTGAGGCCGCCGGTCTCCTCGGCGCGGGCCTTCTCGACGGCGGTGACCTGGGCCTCGAACTTGGCCAGGGTCTCGGCCACGGGCTTGAGCTGGGCTTCCAGGCGCTGCTGGCTCAGCAGTTCGCGGCTCTTGAAATTCTCTTCGGTGCGCTTGATCAGCGCCTCCGCCACCGTGTTGGCGGTCATGGTCGCCTGCTGGGCGGCCTGGGCGCGGATCAGCTCGCCCTGGGTGGCGGTCTGGTCCTCCAGCAGCCGGGCCCGCTCGTCGGCCTGGACCAGCCTGGCGTTCAGCTCCCAGGCCTTGGCCTCGGCGGCGGCGGCGCGGCGCATGGCCCAGACGGCGACCGCCGCGGCGGCGAGCGCCACGACCAGCAGGACCAGGGCGAGGATCAGGAACGGATCGGAGAAGTTCATGCTCCGTTCTTAGCGGGAGTCGCCGGTTCTAGGAAGTAAGGTCGCGCGGCCTCGAAATCCGGGCGCGGGCGGTCTAGACCCTCGGCTTCGCTACGAGAGAGGTCCTTCATGTCCCGGCTTTGGATCATCGGACCGGGCGCGGTCGGCCGGACCCTGGGCCGCTTGCTCCACGACCGCGCCGGCTTCGAGATCGCCGGCCTGATCGGGCGAGACCTGGACCGCGTGGAGGCGGCGCGGGGCTTCATCGGCCAGGGCCAGGCCCTGACCTTCGCCGATCCGATCGCGATCGAGGCGGGCGACGTGGTCATGATCTCGGTCGGCGACGGCGCGATCGACGAGACGGCCGCCTGGCTGGCGCGGACCGTCGACCCGGCGGGCCTGGTCGTCTTCCATTGCAGCGGCGCGCGGGACCTGGCCCCGCTGGAGCCCCTGCGCCAGGCCGGGGCGGCGGTCGCGGCCCTGCATCCGGTCAAGGCCTTCGCCGACCCTGCCCGCGAGATCGCCACCTTCGACGGGGTGGTCTGCACCCTGCAGGGCGACGCCGAGGTCGTGGCGCGGCTTGCGAAAGCGGTGACGGCCGTCGGCGGCGATCCGGTCGTCCTGCCGCAGGATGTCGACCGGCGGCTCTATCACGCGGGGACGGTGTTCTCGTCGAACTACCTGGCGGCCCTGGTCCAGTCGGCGCTGGACTGCCACGCGGCGGCGGCGATCGACGAGGCGGCCAGCCTGCGCATCCTGACGCCCATCCTGCGCGACGCCCTGGCCGCGATCCTGGACCGCGGACCGGTCCAGGCCCTGACGGGTCCGATCGCGCGGGGGGACGCCGTGACGGTGGAGGCGCAAATCGAGGCGATCTCGGCCGTGGATGCGGATTTGGCCGGGCTCTATCAGGCGCTGGGGCGGCGGACGGTGGGATTGGCGCAAAGGAAGACGCCGGAGCTGAATCTGGCGGGGGTGGAGAAAGTTCTCACGACCTAACCTCATCCACCGTCATTCCGGGCGCAAGGCCCGGAATGACGGCTGAAATGAGAGTGACCTAAGCCGGCCGCCGCGCCCGCAACGCCTGGGCGATCGTCCCGTCGTCCAGCCAGTCGAGGTCGCCGCCCACCGGCACCCCGCGCGCCAGCATGGTCACCGACACGCCGGTCGGCGCCAGGCGGTCGGCCAGGTAGTGGGCCGTGGTCTGGCCGTCGACGGTGGCCGGCAGGGCCAGGATGACCTCGGCGATCTCGCTCGCGTTCGCCCGGCCCAGCAGCTCGCCGACCCGCAGCGCTTCGGGACCGATCCCGTCCAGGGCCGACAGCAGGCCGCCCAGCACGTGGTAGCGGCCCTTGAACGAGCCCCCGCGCTCCATGGCCCACAGCGAGCCGACCTCCTCGACCACGCACAGCAGGCGGTTGTCACGGGTGGCGTCCGAGCAGATGGCGCAGGGATCGGACGTGTCGAGCGAGCCGCACACCGAGCAGGTGCGCACCTTGGCCTGGGCGTCGACCAACGCCGCCGTCAGCGGCGCCAGCAGGGTGTCGCGCTTCTTCAGCAAGGCCAGGGCCGCGCGCCGACCCGAACGCGGACCCAGGCCCGGCAGCTTGGACAGCAGCGCGATCAGGCGCTCGATCTCGGGTCCCGCGGAGGCGGCCATCAGGGCTTGGCGACCCGCGTGACCTGCGAATAGACCACCCGCCACTGGCCGTCGCGCTTGGCCCAGGTGTCGACGAACCGGACTACCAGGGCGAAGCGCTGGCCGCCGTCCACGCCCGTCATGTTGACCCGGCCGCCCAGCAGGGCGGTGTCGCCCAACACCTTCTCGACCGGCTCCTCGATCGTGAACGGGTCCAGCTTGAAGCCGGGCGTCACGTAGTCGGCGATCAGCTTGGCCTTGTCCTGGACCTGGCCCGCGCCGTTGACCAGCACGTAGTCGTCAGCCACCAGCCGCTCCAGCGCCGCGCGGTCGCCGTTCACCTGGGCCGCGTCATAGGCATGGGCGGCGGCGGCCAGGTCGGCCGGCAAGGGCGCGGCGAACGCGGCCCCCGGAGCGGTCAGCGCCAGGGCGAACATTCCCAGGGCGATCGGGGCGGTGCGAAGGTGGAGCATCGGAGTCTCCGAACGAGAAGGGCTAGAACTTCATGCCGGGCAAGCCGCCCATCATGCTGGCCATCGGACCGGCGGCTTCCTGCAGCATCTGGTCGCGCTGGGCGTCCAGCTTGGACTTGGCGACGGCGTGGGCGGCGACGACCAGGTCGGCGATCACCTCGCCCTCGCCCGGCTCGACCAGGCTCTCGTCCAGCACCACCTTGACCAGCTCGCCCGAGCCCTTGAGCGTGACGGTGACCATGCCGCCGCCGGCGGTCCCCTCCACGGTCAGTTCGACGATCCGCGCCTGAGCGTCGGCCAGCTTCTGCTGCATGGCCTGGGCCTGCTTCATCAGGCCGCCGAGGTCTTTCATGGTTCAAGCTCCATAACGTGGGATTCCGGCCTTGGCCGGGAAGACGGATATAGGGACCCTAGAGGTCCTCGACTTCATCAGGCTCGATCGGCGGCGCCTCGGGCGTCATCATCTTGCGGACCTCGACGATCTCGGCGCCGGGGAAGGCGTCCAGCACGGAGGCCACGAACGGGTCCGCTCGGATCGAAGCAAGCTCCTCGCGGTCCTCGCGCTTCTGGCGTTCCAGCAGGCTCTCGGCCCCGCCGCCGCCCTCGGCGGCCACCAGCCAGGGCTGGCCGGTCCATTCCTTCAGCGCCCGCACCAGCCGGCCGGCCAGGTTGCCGGGCGCGCCGGGGGCCGGTTCGAAGGTGATCGCCCCAGGCCGGAAGCTGATCGGGCGGACATATTGCTCGACGTCCAGGCGCAGGCCGATGTCGCGCTTCTCGGCGATCAGCTTCACGACGTCTTCGAACGAGGCAAGAGTCGGCGCGGCCTGGGCGGCCGGCGCGGCCATCACCCGGGCCTGGGCGTTGACGGCCCCGCCGCCTCCGCCGCCGCCCATCGAACCGCCGCCTCCTCCGCCGGGACCACCGCCGACCGGCTGACCGTCGCGCAGGGCCTTCAGGGCTTCTTCCGGACCGGGCAGGTCGGCCGCGTAGCACAGGCGGATGATCGCCATCTCGGCCGCGGCCATGGCGTCGGGCGCGCGGCGCACTTCCTCGTGGGCCTTCAGCAGCATCTGCCACAGGCGCGACAGGGTCCCGGCCGAGGTCTGGGCCCCGATCGAGGTCAGGCGCGCGGCCTGCTCCTTGGGCATCGACAGGGCGTCCGGCCCCAGGGCCTTGGCCACCGACGCGCCGTGGCAGTGGTCCAGCAGGTCCAGCATGACCACCGCCGGATCGGCGCCGAAGCCCCACAGGGCGCGGAAGCCGGTCAGCGAGTCGCCCGGCTTGCCGCTCATGACGTTCTCGAACAGGGCGATCGTCTGGCCGCGGTCGGCCAGGCCCAGCATGTCGCGGACCACGGCGGCGGTGACGGTCGAGCCGCGCTCGCCCTGGACGATGGCCTGGTCCAGCAGCGACAGGCCGTCGCGGACCGAACCCTCGGCGGCGCGGGCGATCAGGGCCAGGCCGTCTTCCTCGACCTTGGCCCCTTCCTTGGCGGCGATCTTGGCGAAGTGCTTGACCAGCACGTCCGGCTCGACCCGGCGCAGGTCGAAGCGCTGGGTGCGCGACAGGATCGTCACCGGCACCTTGCGGATCTCGGTGGTGGCGAAGATGAACTTGGCGTGCGGCGGCGGCTCTTCCAGCGTCTTCAGCAGGGCGTTGAACGCCGCCGTCGACAGCATGTGCACTTCGTCGATGATGTAGACCTTGTAGCGCGCCTCGACCGGGGCGTAGCGCACCCCGTCCAGCAGCTCGCGCATCTCGTCGACCTTGGTGCGGCTGGCGGCGTCCAGCTCAAGCACGTCCATGTGCCGGCCCTCGACGATGGCCTTGCAGTGGCGGCCGTCGACGGTCAGGTCGACCGACGGCTGGTGGACGGTGTCGGTCTCGTAGTTCAGGGCCCGGGCCAGCAGGCGGGCGGTCGTGGTCTTGCCGACGCCCCGCACGCCGGTGAGCATGAAGGCGTGGGCGATGCGGCCCGTGGCGAAGGCGTTGGCCAGGGTGCGGACCATGGCCTCCTGGCCGATCAGGTCCTCGAAGGTGCGCGGCCGGTACTTGCGCGCCAGCACGGTGTAGGCGGCGTCGGGATCGCTAGGCGTCTCGGCGACCGGGGCGGCTTTCGGCTCGGCGGGCGGCGTCGCGACGACGGGCGGAGTCGGTTCCGCCGGCGGACCGCCGAAGATGTCGGCGGTGTTCTCGTCGCGCTCGGGGGCGTCTTCATCCCACGGCGGCGCGGAATCGGTCGTGAGGTCGTCGTGGTCGGCCATGGCGTGAGTGTAGTGCGCCGAAGGGCGCAGCAAAAGGCTCGGCCCGTGCTTGAGGGCCCATTGCTGCCAAAGAACCGGCGAGAATGTGGGGAAAGGTGGAGACCGGCAGACGACCCGGAGCGAAACTCGTTGTGGCTGCTGCCTCTCGGCCCTGACCAGGTTGGCGAGGACTCCGCCCGTCGCCGATCTCCAAGGCCTATATCGCGACTCATTGAGACGGATGCAAGACACAAGCTCCGGAGGCGTGACGACTCTTCGTCGCGGATGCAGGTTTTCGCCGGGCCGCATTTTCTTCGCGCGAACCGGAATCCACATCGCTCGAAAATGCTCTAGAGATTCGCCATGGCCCTTTCGATCATCACCAACATCTTCGCCGGCAATCCGCTCGACCGCGCCAGCGAGCGCCGGGGCGACGAAGCCTGGCTGGCCGAGAAGGCCGACGATCCGCACTCGCTGGCGGTCGCCATCTGGAACGGCAAGGCCCTGGTCGAGGACCTCGTCGGCGAAGAGGGCAAGGTCGCGGGCGCCCAGATCGCCTATTTGCGCGCGGACATGGCCAAGGACCTGGCCGCCACGCCCGAGCGGCTGCTGTTCCTGGGCCTGTGGAAGGACATCGCGGTGTTCGCCGTCGACCTGGAGGGCGGGGCCGATCCGGCCGAGGGGCCGTTGCAGGGCCTGGGCCGGTTCGAGGAGCTGCGCGGCGTCGCCCTGACCCTGCCGCCGCCCGACGCCGGCATCCTGGCCACCGCCAAGTCGATGTTCGAATGGCGGCGCAAGCACAAGTGGTGCAGCAACTGCGGCCAGGAGACGGCGGTCAGCGACGGCGGCTGGAAGCGCCATTGCCCGTCCTGCCAGGCCGAGCACTTCCCGCGCACCGATCCGGTGGCGATCATGCTGGCCCTGCACGACGGCCGCTGCCTGCTGGGCCGCCAGGCCGGCTGGCCGCCCGGCATGTATTCGGCCCTGGCCGGCTTCCTGGAGCCCGGCGAGACCATCGAGGAGGCCTGCGCCCGCGAGCTGATGGAGGAGGCCGGCCTGACCGCCACAGCGGTTCGCTACCACTCCAGCCAGCCCTGGCCCTGGCCCTCGTCGCTGATGATGGGCCTGATGGCCGACGTCGACAGCGACACCGCCGCCCCCGACCAGACCGAGCTGGAAGCGGTGAAGTGGTTCACCAAGGACGAGGCCAAGGCCCTGATCGCCGGCGAGCTGGAAGGCTTCTTCGCCCCCCCGCCGCTGGCGATCGCCCACCAGCTGATCAAGGCCTGGGCGGAGGGGTAGGCGCAGGGATTACAGGCCCTCCCCCTGTGGGGGAGGCGATCGCGCAGCGATCGGTGGGGGGCGTTCTAGGATCGAAGATCCGGAATTCGGCCGCCCGCCAGTCACTCCCCCCTCCGTCGGCTACGCCGACACCTCCCCCACGGGGGGAGGGCCTTGATGGGTTCAGCCTCAGCCGGCGAACAGCTTCACCAGCTCCCGCACGACCATCCACGCCAGCACCAGCGTCGCGGACGAGAACGCCAGGAAGCGCAGCAGCACGATGTTGACGCTGATCTGGATCAGGCTGTGCAGCACCCGCAACCCCACGAAAGCCCAGGCCAGGTGGACCGCCAGGCCGTCGCCGTGGCCGGCGACCTGGATGGCCAGGGCCGCCGCGTAGAAGATCGTCGGCTGCTCCATCAGGTGGTTGTAGTTGTCGGCCGCCTGGCGGGCGGGCGCGGGCAGGGCGTTCAAACTGCCCGGAAAGGCCGCGTCCTGCGGCTTGAGCCCGGCCTTGCTCATGGCCGGCAGCCGGTGGACGTACATCCACAGCCAGATCAGCAGCGACCAGGCCACCAGCACCATCACAGGCGCGATCAGAGTGTTCATCGTCATTCCCTCCCCGGCCCCTTGCTGGAACCTTGGCGGAGAGGTTAGGCGCCGAACGTCCGATTAGCGAAGCTTGCCGTGACGTTATCCCTCTGCCGCAGGGGGAGAAGGATTCAAACCCGGTCGCGGAACGGATCGGCCGGATAGACCCCCAGCACCTCGAACTTGTCCGAGAAGAACTTCAGCTCGTCGAAGGCCAGGGCCAGGGGGCGGTCCTCGGGACGGCCGTCGACCTCGGCGTAGAAGAAGGTCGCCGTGAAGGCCCCGCCCTCCATGTAGCTTTCCAGCTTGGTCATGTTGACGCCATTGGTCGCGAAGCCGCCCAGCGCCTTGTAGAGGGCGGCCGGCAGGTTGCGGACCTTGAACACGAAGCTGGTCACGCAGCGGTGGGTGAACGGCGGCGGTTCGGGGTGCTTCTCGGCCGTCATCACCAGGAAGCGCGTGGTGTTGTTGCGCTCGTCCTCGATGTCGCGGGCCAGGATGTCGAGGCCGTAGATCTCGGCGGCCAGGGCCGGGGCCACGGCGGCGCGGGTCGGGTCGGGCTTCAGGGCCAGGGCCTTGGCGGCTCCCGCCGTGTCGCCGGCGCTCTCGTGGGCCAGGCCCAGCTTCTTCAGGCTGTGGCGGCACTGGCTGAGCGCGATCGGCATCGAGCTGGCGATCTTCACCGTCTCCAGCGTCACGCCCTTGTTGGCCATCAGCTGGAAGCGGATCGGCTTGAAGCGCTCGCCGACGATCTTCAGGCCCGAGGCGGGCAGCAGGTGGTGCACGTCGGCCACGCGGCCGGCGATCGAGTTCTCGATCGGGATCATGCCCAGTTGGCAGGCGCCGGTCTTGATGGCCTCGAACGCCTCCTCGAAGGTGGCGCAGGGCACGGCCTCGTAGTCGGGAAAATAGGTGCGGCAGGCCTCGTGGCTGTTGGCGCCGGGTTCGCCCTGGAAGGCGATCTTCTTGAGGATGCTCATGCTGTCTTTCCGGTCGCCCCAATGGTGTTCAGATAGGCGCGGGCCGCTTCTAGATCAGAGGGGTTGTCGACGGAGATCGGGGCCTCGGCGGCCACGGCGGCGCGCAGCGAAAGGCCCAGCTCCATGGCCCGCAGCTGCTCCAGCTTCTCGCGCTTCTCCAGCGGCGAGGGCGGGGCGGCGTTGAAGGCTTCCAGGGCGGCGCGGCGATAGCCGTAGATGCCGATGTGCCGCCAGATCGGCGCGTCGCCATAGAGGGTGGAGCGGGTGAAATAGAGCGCCCGGCCCGACAGGCCGTCCTGCTCCATGGCCAGCACGGCCTTGACCACGTCGGGGTTGGTGCGGTCGGCGGGCGAAGCCTCGGGCGCGACGACCGTGGCGATGTCGCAGCCGGGATGGGCGCTCAGCAGGTCGGCGCAGGCGCTCAGAACCGACGGCTGCACGAACGGCATGTCGCCCTGCAGGTTGATGACGGCGTCGTGGCGGCGTTCGGGGTCCAGCTCCTCGAGGGCGGCCAGGATGCGGTCCGAGCCCGACGGCAGGTCCGGATCGGTCAGGACCGCCTGGCCGCCGGCCTTCTTGACCGCGTGGACGATGGCGATGTCGCCCGCCGCCACGGCCACCGGACCGATTCCCGCAGCCTGGGCCTGGCGCAGCACGCGCACGATCATCGACACCCCGCCGATGTCGGCCAGGGGCTTGTCGGGGAGCCGGGTGGCCGCCATGCGGGCCGGAATGACGACGATGGGGTTCATGAAAGGCCGATGCGGGTCAAAACCGTTGCTGCCCGGTTGCGCCCCGGGCGGTAGCGTGTAAGAGACGCGAGCGCAACATGGAGCGCACGGGGGAAACCTCCGGGCGCGGATTCGGGCCTGTCGTCAGACGGCCCCCAAGAGGCTGGTAAGGCTTTAGATGAGCGACCTGACGTTCAACAAGATCTTCGGCGGCGTCCTTATGACGGGCCTGATCATTTTCGGTCTCAAGGAAGCGTCGGACATCGTTTTCGCCAAGCACGAGCTGGAAAAGCCGGGCTACGAGATCGCCGTCGCCGAGGAAGCGGGTCCCGGCGGCGCCGTGGCCGAGGTCGCGCCCGACTGGGGCAGCGTGCTGCTGGTTCCGGCCAATATCGAAGCCGGCAAGGCCGTCACCGCCAAGTGCGCCTCGTGCCACAGCTTCGAGCAAGGCGGCCCCAACGGCACCGGCCCCGACCTGTGGGACGTCCTGGGCCGCAAGCCCGGCTCGCACGGCGGCTTCGCCTATTCGCCGGCCATGACCGAGTTCGGCGGCAAGAACGCGGTGTGGGACTACGACCATATCGACCAGTTCCTGAAGGCGCCGGGCAAGTACATCTCGGGCACCAAGATGACCTTCGTCGGCCTGAAGAAGCAGGAAGACCGCATCGCGGTGATCGCCTACCTGCACAGCCTGGGCTCCAAGCTGCCGGTTCCGGCGCCGAAGCCGGCTGGCGCGGCTCCCGCCGCCGAGGGCGCCGCCCCGGCCGCTGGCGAAGCGCCGGCCGCCGGCACGGCCGCTTCGGGCGGCGAGACCGCTCCGGCCCCGGCCACCGCCCCGGCCGCCGCGCCCGCCCACTAGGCGGCTCCATAAGGCGCCCAGGCGCGACGAAAGATCAAAAGGCCGCGAAGTTCGCTTCGCGGCCTTTTTCTTTGCCCCGTTTGCAGGCGCCGTGAGGCCGCCTGCAGCAAAGCTGGCCTTGCGGCCTTTTCCCATTCCGTGAGTAGAGTATCGAACCGTACCGCTTCACCGGAACCGTTCGATCATGACCGCTCGCCTGCTGGCCGCCTCTCTCGCCGCGATGCTGATCGCCGCCCCCGTCTCGGCTTTCGCCGCCAAGGCGCCGACCGTGGCCCTGAAGTCGCTGGCCGACCTGCCGACCCCGCCCTACCCTTATGACGAGGCGGCCGACGCCGAGGCCGACGTCGCCGCCGCGCTGAAGCGCGCCAAGAAGGCCCACAAGCTGACCCTGATCGATTTCGGCGGCAACTGGTGCGCCGACTGCCGGATCTTCGCCGGCGTCATCGAGCAGCCCGACGTCAAGCCGTGGGTCGACAAGCACTACGAGGTCGTGACGGTGAACGTCGGCCGCTACGACAAGAACATGCAGATCCCGGCCCGCTACGGCGTCGACAAGCTCAAGGGCGTGCCCAGCTTCCTGGTGGTCGACGGCAACGGCAAGCTGGTCAATCCAGGCGCCTTCTTCGCCCTGACCGACGCCCGCCACATGACCCCGCAGTCGATCGTCGACTGGCTGGCCCAGTGGCCGAAGTAGCCCACTAGGGCCGCCGCCATCCCGTGACCGGTCCGCCGCCCGCCGCCTCGACGCGGGCGATCGCCTCGGCCAGGGGTTCGACCGCCACGGCCATGTGGTGGGCGTTGGCGTGCAGGATGGTGTCGGCGTCCAGCAGGACGGCCACGTGGCCTCTCCAGAACACCAGGTCGCCGCGCCGGCGGTCGGCCTCGGCGATGGGCGCGAAGAAGGCCAGCTGCAGATCGGTGTCGCGCGGGACCGCCCGGCAGCAGGCCGCCAGGGCCTGCTGCACCAGGCCCGAGCAGTCCAGGCCAAGCGATTCGCGGCCGCCCCACTGATAGGGCGCGCCCAGATAGCCCTCGGCGACGGCCACATAGTCGGTCAGGGCGACGCCTATCGGCGCCAGATGGCCGGCGACGAACCAGCCCGTGCCCTCGCCCTTGGCGAACCGGCCCTCGGTCGCCTCGATGGCGGTCAGGGCGTTCAGCGAATAGAGGCCCACGGGCCGCGACTTGATGTTCGGCTCGGCGAAGGCGTAGGTGCGCGGGACCGCCACCTGATGGGTGGCCGGCGCGCCTTGAGCGGCCAGGTCGTCCTCGGCCACGAAGCCGACATAGCCGTCGCGCGCCGCCTGGCCCCAGGCGAAGCCGTCCTTCACCTCCAGCACCCGGAACAGCTCGCCGAACAGCAGCTGGTCCCATTGCTCGGCCATCGGATGGGCGACCTTGCGCAGGGCGGCGGTCGGGACGGCGACCTGGCGCAGGCTGGGCGCTTCGTAGCGCTCGGCGGCGACCAGGCCTTGCAGGTCCAGGTCCGCCAGGTCGGGGCGCGCGAGGGTCAGGCGTGGATCGCTCATGCGGAGGCCTTCGGAAAACGCGACTTCAGCATGCCGTACAGCCCCCGGATCACCTGGGCCTCGCCGCCGGAAACGAAGCCCGGCCGGGCCTTGGGGTTCCAGGCGAAGATGTCGAAATGGACCCACGCGCCGGTGGTCGGGGCGAAGCGCTGCAGGAACAGGGCGGCGGTCATCGACCCGGCTTGGGCCCAGCCGTCGGGATCGTTCTTGAGGTCGGCGATGTCGCTCTCGACCGCCTCGCGATAGCCGTCCCACAGCGGCATGCGCCACACCGGGTCGGAGGCGACACGCGCGCCCTCCTCGATCTCCAGGGCCAGGTCGTCGTCGGGGGTGTAGAACGGGATGACCTGCGGCCCCAGCGCCACGCGCGCCGCGCCGGTCAGGGTGGCCATGTCGATGGTCAGCACCGGCTCCAGCTCGCCGGCCCGGGTCAGGGCGTCAGCCAGGATCAGCCGGCCCTCGGCGTCGGTGTTGCCGACCTCGACGGTCAGGCCCGAGCGGGTGGCCAGCACGTCGCCGGGCCGCATGGCGTCGCCGGCGATGGCGTTCTCGACCACCGGGACCAGCACGCTCAGCGCCACGGGCAGGCCGGCGGCCATCACCATACGGCCCAGGGCCAGGGCGTGGGCGGCGCCGCCCATGTCCTTCTTCATCAGCCGCATGCCGCCGGACGGCTTGATGTCCAGGCCGCCGGTGTCGAACACGACGCCCTTGCCGATCAGCGCCAGACGCGGATGCGAGGGATCGCCCCAGGTCAGCTCCAGCATCCGCGGCGCGCGGGCCGGGACGGCGGCGCGGCCCACGGCGTGGACGGCGGGATAGTTCGCTTCCAGCAGGTCGTCGCCCGTGACCACGTCCAGGGTCGCGCCGTAGCGCTCGGCGATCTCGCGGGCGATGGTCTCGATCTGCAGCGGGCCCATGTCGTTGGCCGGGGTGTTGACCATGTCGCGGGCCAGGGCGCAGGCGTGGGCCAGGCTGCGGACCTCGTCCAGATCGACGGCCTCGTCCGCGACCAGTCGTCGCGGTTCGTCACCGGTCCGGGGCCGATAACGGTCGAACTTGTAGGCCCCCAGCGCGAAGGCCAAGGCGATCTGGCCGGCGTCCAGGTGGTCGGGAACGGCCGCCAGGCGGTAGTCGCCGGCCGGCAGGCGGCCCGGCAGGGCGCGGAACAGCATGGCCTCGGCCTTGTCCCGGGTCCCAAGGCCCAGCAGCACGCGGTCCACCGCCCCTTGCGGCGTAGGGAGAACAAGCACCTGGCCGGCCTTGGCCTTGAAGTCCTCCAGGGCCACGAAGCCCTTCACGAAGCTGGGCCGCGCCTCGACGAAGGCGGCCAGTTCGGACTCGTACAGGCAGTGGATGGGCGTCGGCGCGCCGTCTTCCGGAGAGCGGGACGAGGAGGCGATGATCGGTTCCGACATGGGCGGGCCCTGAACGATGGAAATTATGCTTAACGATTCCTTGAGGGCCCCGCGCGAGGATGCGGGACCGTCGGGAGATCCTTCTTCATGTGTCGCAAGCGCGCGCTCCTCGCAACCGTTCTCGCCCCTGTCCTCGCCGTCGGCGTGCTGACGGCGTCCTCGGCGCAGGCCGCCAGGAAGTCCGCGCCCGCCCCGGCCGCGTCGGCCGTCGCCGCGCCCGAGGCGCCGCGCAAGGCCACGCCCGCCCAGCGGGCCGAGATGCGCCGCGCCGATCCCCTGACCCGCATGGCCTTCTGGTCGACCGAGGCCGAGCGCGACCCCCGCGACGTCGAGGCCGGCGTCGCCCTGTCCCAGGCCCTGCGCGCCCTGGGCCGCTATGACGAGGCGGTCGAGGCGGCCGACCGCATCCTGATCGTCGTCCCCGACAACTACGACGCCCTGATGGAATCGGCGCGGGCCAACGTGGCGCGCGGCCAGGGCTTCTACGCCATCGAGCCGGGCCGCAAGGCCGCCGCCCTGCAACCGCGCGACTGGCGTCCGCCGTCGTTGCTGGGCGTGGCCTACGAGCAGGCCAAGCGCGACGACGAGGCCCTGGCCGCCCACCGCCAGGCCGTGGCCCTGGCTCCGACCGAGGCGGTCCCGCTGACCAATCTGGCCATGCACCTGGCCTCGACCGGCGACCTGAAGGGGGCCGAGGCCGCCCTGCGCCAGGCCGTCGCCCTGCCCACCGCCACCATCCAGGTGCGCCAGAACCTGGCCCTGGTCATCGGCCTGCAAGGCCGCATCGACGAGGCCGAGAAACTGGCCCGCCAGGATCTGCCGCCGGAGTCGGTCGACAACAACCTGGCCTGGCTGCGCGCCGCGATCGGCCAGGAAAGCACGACCCGCTCGTGGACCGCCGTGAAGGCGGGCGGCTAGCACCCTTCCAGTTTCCGACTGACGACACGTGATCCGGAACGCCGAGCCGCGTTCCGGATTTGACACCGGTTGCCCTCATCGATACTTGCTCTTGCGAATCATTATTGATCGCAAGAGGGGATATCATGACCACGATCCTGCGCGCCCTGCTCCTGGCCGGCGCCTCTGTCGCGGCCGTGTCATGGGGCGGCTCCGCCCTGGCCGACGACGTCGCGACCGCCGCGACCGCCGACGCCAATACCGCGGAGAACCAGGTGGACGGCGTGGTCGTCACCGGCGCGCGCACCCGCACCTCGGCCGTGACCGGCCTGGACATGAGTCTGCGCGAGACGCCGCAATCGGTGACGATCCTCAACCAGACGCGGATCCGCGACTTCGGCCTGACCAGCGTCCACGATCTGCTGGCCCAGGTGACCGGGGTCAATGTCGAGAAGGTCGAGACCGACCGCACCTATTACAACTCGCGCGGCTTCGACATCACCAACTTCCAGGTCGACGGGATCGGCCTGCCGCTGATCTGGGGCATCCAGTTCGGCGACCTGGACACCGTGCTGTTCGACCGCGTCGAGGTGGTGCGCGGCGCCAACAGCATGATGACCGGCACCGGCAATCCCTCGGCCACCGTCAACTATGTGCGCAAGCGCCCGACCGACACGTTCAAGGCCAGCGGCGCCCTGCAATACGGCTCGTGGGACGACTACCGCCTGGAGGCCGACGTCGCGGGGCCGCTGAACAAGGCGGGCACGGTGCGCGGCCGGCTGATCTATGCCAACGAGGACAAGGGTTCGTACCTCGACCACTACCACGTCAACCGGAACGTCTATTCGGGCCTGGTGGCCTGGGACGTCACGCCCAAGCTGACCGCCACCGCCGGCTATTCGCTGCAGGACAACCGCTCGCGCGGCGTGCTGTGGGGCGCCCTGCCGCTGAACTATTCGGACGGGACCCTCGTCGACTACCCGCGCTCGGCCTCGACCTCGGCCGACTGGACCTACTGGAACGTCAAGGACCAGACCGCCTTCACCGAGCTGGACTACAAGTTCGACAACGGCTGGCAGATCAAGGCGACCGGCACCTACAAGCGCTTCAACGAGAAGGCCAAGCTGCTCTACGCCTACGACAATCCCGACCCGGTCACCGGCCTGGGCGTGAAGGGCATGAGCGGCATCTATCCGTCGAAGTACGAGAACTACATCCTCGACGCCTACGCCTCGGGTCCGTTCCAGCTGTTCGGCCGCACCCACCAGCTGGTGGTCGGCGGGCAGACCTCCAAGTCGACCGGCAAGGAATGGGAGGACTTCTCGGCCGACACGATCCTCTATCCGGCCGTCGACCTGTGGGGTGCGCAGCAGCCGGCCGAGCCGACCTATCCAGGTCCGTACCAGGCCTCCGACCAGACCGATCGCCTGTCGCGCTTCTACGCCGCCGCCCACTTCAGCGTCACCGACCAGTTCAAGATCGTGGCCGGCTTCAACGCCCTGAAGCTGAAGTCGAAGGGCTATTCCTACGGCACGGAAACCCCGCGCGACGAGGAGAAGATCAGCCCCTATGTCGGCGGCGTCTACGACCTGACCCAGAACGTCTCGCTGTACGCCAGCTACACCGACATCTTCAATCCGCAGTCCGAAGTCGACATCGACCACCGGACCCTGCCCGCCGCGCATGGCAAGGCCTACGAGGCCGGGATCAAGAGCGAGTGGTTCGACCACCGCCTGTACCTGACCGGAGCGGTGTTCAAGTCCGAGCAGGGCGACCTGGCCGAATACGCCGGCGACTTCACCAATGGCCAGAGCTACTACGCCGGGATCGACACCGAGGTGACCGGCTACGAGCTGGAAGCCAGCGGCGCGCTGACCGACCAGTGGACGCTCAGCGCCGGCTGGACCCAGCTGAAGGTCGAGGGCGAGAACGACCAGCCCACCCGCACCTACCTGCCGCGCAAGACCTTCAAGGCCACGACCACCTACACCTTCCCCGAGCTGCGCAACCTCAAGGTCGGGGCGGCGGTGCGCTGGCAGAGCAAGGTCTCGATGGTCGACATCGTCCCCGTCGAGCAGGAGGCCTACGGAATCGTCGACCTGATGGCCAGCGTCGACCTGACCGAGACGGTGCGCGCCACGCTCAACGTCGATAACGCGGCCGACAAGACGTACCTGACCAGCCTGATGTGGAACCAGTCGTACTACGCCGCGCCGCGCAGCGTGTCGCTGCGCCTCGACTTCAGCTTCTGAGGACGGACATGGACGCGCGAACCCAGGACCTGGCCTCTCCAGCGCCCGCCGCCGAGCCCGCGCCCGCGCGGTCGGGCCTCGCCCGGTTCGCGCCGCCCAGCTTGCGGCCCCTGATGACCTTCATCCACCGGTGGGTGGGGCTGTTCATGGCCGCCTTCCTGTTCGTGTCGGGCGTCACCGGGGCGGTGATCTCGTGGGACCACGAGCTGGACGACGTGCTCAATCCACACCTGATGTTCGCCCGATCCAGCCAGGAGGGGGCCAAGGACGGCCCTCCCCTGCCGGCCCTCGATCTGGCGCGCCAGATCGAGGCGCGCGATCCGCAGGTTCACGTCACCTACCTGCCGCTGGCCCCCGAGCCGGGCGGAACCCTGGCGTTCGGCGTCGAAGGCAAGCGCGATCCGGCGACCGGCAAGCTATATGAAGTCGGCTACAATCAGGTCTTCATCGACCCGGTGACCGGCGCCGAGCAGGGCCGGCGCGAATGGGGCGCGGTCTGGCCGATCACCACCGAGACCTTCGTCTCGTTCCTCTATGTGTTCCACTACAGCCTGCACATCCCGGAGATGTGGGGCATCGACCGCTGGGGCATCTGGTTTCTGGGCGTGATCGCGATCCTGTGGACGCTGGACTGCTTCGTCGGCTTCTACCTGACCCTGCCTCCGCGCCAGAAGAGCAAGGGCGTCGGAGCCAAGGCCGGCAAGGGCTTCTGGGCCCGCTGGAAGCCGGCCTGGATGATCAAGACGTCGGCCAGCGCCTACCGGATCAATTTCGACATCCACCGGGCCTTCAGCTTGTGGCTGTGGGGCGTGCTGTTCACCGTGGCCTTCACCGCCTTCTCGCTGAACCTCTATACCGAGGTGTTCTATCCGGTGATGTCGAAGGTCTCGAAGGTGACGCCCGGCCCCTTCGACCAGCGCACGCCCGTCGATCACAATTCGCCGATCGTCGCGACCCGCACCTACGCCCAGGTGCTGGACAGGGCCCGCGCCG
Source organism: Caulobacter sp. 05L422 (assembly GCF_056397765.1). Taxonomy (NCBI): domain Bacteria; kingdom Pseudomonadati; phylum Pseudomonadota; class Alphaproteobacteria; order Caulobacterales; family Caulobacteraceae; genus Caulobacter; species Caulobacter sp. 05L422. Next base: position 122,535 of record NZ_JBFTOB010000005.1, read on the forward strand.
AAGCGACCAAGCGCGGCTGGACCGCCCCGGCCGGCGGGGCCTTCTACTCGCCCGAGTTCGGCATCTACGGCGTGGCCTTCCACGACCCCGGCGGCGATCACGGCGCGGCGGGCGTTGGCCCGCCCTACCTCTACTACGACGGCAAGACCGGGGCCCTGCTGGGCGACTCCCAGCCGTGGAAGGGCACGGCGGCCGACATCTTCGTCCAGGCGCAGTTCCCGCTGCACTCGGGCCGGATCCTGGGCGTGCCCGGCCGGATCCTGATCTCGCTGACGGGCGTGGTCGTGGCGGCGCTCAGCGTGACCGGCGTGGTCATCTGGCTGCGCAAGCGCAAGGCGCGGGTGGGGCGGCGCAAGCCGCGTCCCGAGCCTACTTATGCTTCATCACGTCCTGGATCTTGATGATCGCCGGACCCATGATCACGATGAACAGCACGGGCAGGAAAAACAGGATCATCGGCACGGTCAGCTTGGCCGGCAGGGCCGCGGCCTTCTTCTCGGCGGCCGACAGCCGCAGCTCGCGGTTTTCCTTGGCCATCACCCGCAGGGCCGTGCCCAGCGGCGTGCCGTAGCGCTCGGCCTGGATCATGGCGGTGACCACCGAGCGGATGCCCGGGTGGTTGGTCCGCTTGGCCAGGCCCTCATAGGCCAGGCGCCGCTCGGGCAGGTAGCTGAGCTCGGCGGTCAGCAGGCTGAGCTCCTCGGCCAGCTCGATCGAGGCGCCGCCGACCTCGGCCCCGACCTTGGCGATCGCCGCCTCGATCGACATGCCGCTTTCGACGCAGATCAGCATCAGGTCCAGGGCGTCGGGGAAGGCCGAGACGATCGACTCGCGGCGCTTCTGGGCGATGTTGGAGATATAGATGTTGGGCGCATAGTAGCCCGCCGCCACGGCGAAGAAGCAGGCGGCGATCTTCTGCATCGCCAGCAGGCCGAAGTCGTTGACGACGTAGAGGTAGAACGCCGTTACCACCGCGAACACGAACGGCATCAGGAAGCGAAAGAAGTAGAAGGTCGAGACCGGCTTGGGGCCGCGGAAGCCGGCCTGGGCCAGCTTGTCGACGACCTTGGGGTCCTCCAGCAGCTTGGACAGCTGCAGGCGGTCGACGACGTTCTTGTACATCCCCTCGTCGGCGTGGCGCAGGCTGCCGCCGCCCTTCTGGGACATGGCCTCGCGCGAGCGGCGGCGCAGTTCCTCGCGGCGGTTGGCCACCGACTTCAGCCGGCCCTCCAGGCCGCTGCTGCTGAACATCGGCGAGGTCAGGGTGACGATGGTGGCGAACACCACGATCGCGATGAAGGCGCTGAACAGGGTCTGGGGATTGGTGAGCATCTCGATCATGGTCGCCTCCCCTAGAACTTGAAGTTGATCATCTTGCGCATCACGAAGATGCCCACGCTCATCCAGAAGGCGGCGATCATCAGCATGAAGTGGCCGCGCTGGTCGCTGAACATCGGGGCCATGTAGGTGGGCGCGGTGATCGAGATCAGCGCCACCACGCCGGGCGGCAGGCTGCCGATGATGAAGGCCGAGGCCACGGCTTCGGCCGACAGCGCCTTGATCTTCTCGGCCATCAGCTTGCGGGCCCGTAGCACGGTCGACAGGTTGCCCAGCGCCTCGGCCAGGTTGCCGCCGGTCTTGGCCTGGATGGTCAGGACGATGGTGAAGAAGCGCAGCTCGTTGGTCGGCATGCGCTCGTACATGCGCTCCAGCGCCTGCTCCATCGACATGCCCATGCCGGTGTTCTCGGTCAGCATGCGGAACTCGCCGGCCAGGGGCTCGGGGCATTCCTTGCCGATGATCTTCAGGCAATCATGGACCGGCAGGCCCGACTTGATGCCGCGCACGATGATGTCGATGGCGTCGGAGAAGGCCTCGGTGAACTTCTTGGTGCGGGCCTTGGCCATCATGCCGACCACCCAGCGCGGCAGGCCCAGGCCGGCGGCGAAGGCCGCGCCCAGGGCGATGATCGGCATCTGGCGCAGCACCAGCAGCACCACGCCGACCAGCAGGCCGACCACGCCGCTGACGATCCAGAACATCTGCACGTTGTCGCCCAGGCCGGCGGCCCGCAGGCGCGAGGCGATGGTCAGCGACGCCTTCTTTTTCTGCTGATCCTGTTCCTTGAGGGTCTTGAGAATCTGCTTGCGGCGGGCGTCGGGCGTGTTGGCGGCGGCCTTGGCGCGGGCGGCCACGCTGGTGCGGTCGCCGCCGGTGATCAGCTGGGCGCGCTTGACCGTCTTGGCCGAGCCGCCGTCGCCGCCGCCGGCCAGCACGAAGCCGAGACCCGCGATGGTGATGAAGCCGAGGACGCCGGCGAGGATGAACAGCATCGCCTATTCCGCCGCGTCGAGGGCTTCGGCCAGCTCGCGCTCGAGGCCGTAATAGCGGGCGCGGTCCCAGAAGCGGGGGCGGCCGATGCCGGTCGAGCGGTGCTTGCCGACGACGTTGCCGTCGGCGTCCTCGCCGCTGATCTCGTAGACGAACAGGTCCTGGGTGACGATCACGTCGCCTTCCAGCCCGACCACCTCGGTGATGTGGGTGATGCGGCGCGAGCCGTCGCGCAGGCGGGCCGCCTGGACGATGACGTCGACCGAGCCGACGATCATCTCCTTGATGGTCTTGGAGGGCAGGCCGTAGCCGCCCATGGTGATCATGCTCTCGATCCGGCTGATGGCTTCACGCGGGCTGTTGGCGTGCAGCGTGCCCATCGAGCCGTCGTGGCCGGTGTTCATGGCCTGCAGCAGGTCGAACGCCTCGGGACCGCGGACTTCGCCGACGATGATCCGCTCGGGACGCATCCGCAGGCAGTTCTTGACCAGGTCGCGCATGGTCACCGCGCCCTGGCCTTCCAGGTTGGGCGGTCGGGTTTCCAGGCGCACCACGTGCGGCTGCTGCAGCTGCAGTTCGGCCGCGTCCTCGCAGGTCACCACCCGTTCGGTCGGGTCGATGAAGGCGGTCATGGTGTTGAGCAGGGTGGTCTTGCCCGAGCCGGTGCCGCCCGAGATGACGATGTTGCAGCGGCAGGCGCCGATCACGCCCAGGACCCGCGCCCCTTCCGGGCTGATCGACGCGTAGTCGACCAGGTTCTTCATCGTCAGCTTGTCCTTCTTGAACTTCCGGATGGTCAGGGTGGGACCATCCAGCGCCAAGGGCGGGGCGATGACGTTGACGCGGCTGCCGTCGGGCAGGCGGGCGTCGCAGATCGGGCTGCTTTCGTCGACCCGGCGGCCGACCTGGCTGACGATCCGCTGGCAGATGTTCATCAGCTGCAGATTGTCGCGGAAGCGGACGTTGGTCAGCTGGACCTTGCCGCCGACTTCGATGAACACCCGGTGCGCGCCGTTGACCATGATGTCGGCGATGTCGTCGCGGGCCAGCAGGGGCTCCAGCGGGCCGTAGCCGAGGACGTCGTTGATGATGTCCTGGACCAGGTGCTCCTGCTCGGACACCGACATCGAGACGTTCTTGATCGCCACCAGCTCGGCGACGATGTCGCGGATCTCCTCGGCCGCCGCCTTCAGGTCCAGCTGGGCCAGCTGGGAAAGGTCGATGGTGTTGAGCAGGGCGTTGAAGATCGTGGTCTTGGTGGCGTGGTAGTAGTCGCTCTGCTCGCGGACCACGTTGGTGGTCGGCGGCGCGCCCTGGGCGGCGCGCAGCTGCTCCAGGCCGTTGGTGGCGCGGGGACCGGCCGCCTTGGCGGGCGTTGCGGTCTTGGCCGGCGCGGGCGCGGCGGGCGCGTCCGATTCATTGGCGGCGGGATCGACGCGCTGCGGGCGCGTGGCGATGGCCGGCCCGTCGTTGGAGACGGGCGGCGGCGCCTGTTCCGTGCGGACGGCGGCCTGATCGCGCTTGCCGAACATGCCCTACTTCTTCTTGAACAGGCTGGAGAGGACCGACGTCTTCTGCGGCGCCGGCGGTTCGCGGCGGCTGATCAGCCGCGCCAGGTGATCGATGCCCTCGGCCGCCTTCGACTTGGGGGCCACCTCGGCGACCATCTGGCCGTTGTTGGCGGCCTGGCCGAAGGGCTTGGGATCGAAGGGCAGCACCAGGGACGGCGTCAGGCCCAGGGCCTCGCCGAAGTCCTTGACCGGGATCTCGGGACGGCCGGGCACGCCCACCTGGTTCAGCACCAGGCGCGGCGGGGCGTCGTTGGGCCGGGCCTGGCGGACCAGGTCGACGATGTTCTTGGCGTTGCGCAGGGACGCCAGATCGGGCGTGGCCACCACGACCAGGTCGTCGCTGGCGATCAGCACCTGGCGGGTCCAGGCGCTCCAGCTGTGCGGCAGGTCCAGCACCACGAACGGCGCGGCGCCGCGGATCTTCTGGGTGACTTCCTCGAAGGCGTCGGCCGGGATCTCGTAGTCCTGGTCCAGGGTGCCGGGCGCGGCGAACAGCGACAGGCGGTCGCCGCAGCGGACCATCATGCGGTCCATCAGCACCGGGTCCAGGCGGTCGGGCTGGCTCAGGGCGTCGAGCACGCCCTGCAGCGGATCCTGGTTGAAATCGAGGCCGGCGGTGCCGAACGGCAGGTCCAGGTCGACCATCACCGTGGCGGCCTGGACGCGCTCGGCCATCGACCAGGCGAAGTTGTGGGCCAGGGTGGAGGACCCGACGCCGCCCTTGGCGCCGACGAAGGCGATCTGCCGGCCGACGAACGGCGCGGAGGGGTCGGCATAGAGGCCCGAGACCGCGCGGATGATCTGCAGCGGGCCCTGGGGCTGGGTGATGTACTCGCTGACCCCGCGCCGCATCAGCTCGCGATAGAGGGCGATGTCGTTGGTCTGGCCGATGACGACGACCTTGGTGCCCGGGTCGCAGACCTGGGCCAGGCCGTCCAGCAGCGCCAGCATGCGCGGCGCGGCGTCCAGGCTCTCGACCAGCACCAGCGAGGGCGTCGACTGGTTCTGGTAGTACTCGACCGCGGCTTCCAGCCCGCCGGGCCGGGCCGTGGTCGAGGCGCGGATCATGCGGCGGTCGGCCGAGGCGGCCTCGACCAGGGTGACGGTCTCGGGCCGCGCGCAGAAGGCGTGGATGGTGATGCGCGGCACGGCCGCCTCGCCCATGTCGGCGTCGGCGGCGGCGATGACTTCCTGCACCATGGCCTGGGCGCCGCCCACCGGATAGGCGGCGGGCGCGACCGGGGCGGCGGCGTCGATCGGGATCGATTTCGCGACCGCCGGAGCCGGGGCTTGGGCCGGAGCCGGCGACGGCTGGGGCGTATAGGGCGGGGCGGCCGGCGGCAGGTCCGCGAACGGCGCGGTGGCGCCTTCGCGGGGACGCACGGGCGGGAAGTCGGCGAACGGGTCGTCGGCGCCCGAACGCGCCGCCGGAGCGGCGCGCCACGGGTCGGAACCCAATGCCGCCCCAGGGGCGGCCCCGGGGGCCGCGAAATCGTCGTCGGCCTCGAAACCCAGGTCGAAGGGGTCGTGATCGTTGCGCGTGACCATCAGTTGACAGCCTTCGAAACGATGCCGTTGGACTGGCTGTCCTTGGCCGAGGAGGTGACCTCGCCCCGACGGTACTTGTCGAGCACGGTCGCGCGGCGTCCGGAGTCGATCGGACCCTCGGGACGCGGGGTCAGCAGGTCTTCGGGATTGGCCACCTGGGCGGCGATGTTGGCGGTCACCGCGCAGCCGAAGTTCTCGTAGGCGGTGTTGTTGCGGGTGGCGGTGATGTTCTCCCAGCCGCCGCACTGCGGAACCTGGGCGACGTAGTGCAGGAAGCCGACCTTCAGCGGCGCGCCCGGCGCGCCCGCGGCGTCATAGCCCATCACCCGGACCTTGGCGGCCGGCGCGCCCATGGCGATCAGGCGCTGGCGGGCGGCCACGGCCATGCGGCCGGCGACCTCGCCGCTGGTCCCGCCGGTAGGAGCGCTGACCACGATCTCGCGCCCCTCGGCGGCCAGCCAGCGGCCGATCAGCTCGTCCAGGGCCCGGTTCTGGTTGGCCGACAGCCCCTCGGCGTGCAGGACCAGCAGGACCTCGTCCGGCTGGGCGTCGACGTGGACGCGATTGGCCCACTGGGCGGTCTCGGTGCGCGCGGCGGCGACCGTTTCCGGACCGCCCCCCGGCGAGGCGCAGCCCGCCAGCGACGCCAGGACCAGGCCGGCGGCGGCCAGTTTCAAGACCGTTTGATGCAAAGAAGGATTGGGTCGCGTCATGTCCGCGTTCTCACTCGATCACGTAGCCGACGGGGCCCTGGTAAGCGCGCCCGCTGTTCGCGCCGGCCGGCGCCTTGACCACCTTGTTCAGCCGGCCCAGCAGGACCGTGCTCATGTCGCCCGCCGTCTCCAGGCCGTCGGCCGGGGTCTGCAGGTTCTGGGGCCGGGTCGGGTCGACGATGTAGGGGGTGATGATCACCACCAGTTCGGTCTCGCCGTTCAGATAGTCGCGCGAGCGGAACAGCCCGCCCAGGATCGGCAGGTTGGTCATGCCCGGCAGCGAGTCGATGTTCTGCTTGGTCTGCTGCTGCAGCAGGCCGGCGATCATCAGCGAGCCGCCGGACGGCAGTTCGACCGTGGTCTCGGCCCGCCGGACCGTCAGGCCGGGCACGCTGAGGCTGGTGCCGCCCTCGGAGCTGGCCAGGGTGAAGGCGCCCAGGCTGGTCAGTTCCGAGACCTCGGTCGACAGCTTCAGCGAGATGCGGCCGCCCGACATCACCACCGGCGTATAGCCCAGGCCCACGCCGTAGGGTTTGAACTCCAGCGAGATGCGGCCCATCGCGTCCTGCGACACCGGCACCGGGAACTCGCCGCCGACCAGGAACTTGCCGGCCTCGCCCGACACCACGGTCAGGTTGGGCTCGGCCAGGGTCTTGACCAGGCCCACGCGCTCGAAGGCCTGCAGGCAGAGATTGGTCTTGCCGCCGGTCGCCAGCGAGTAGGCCGTAGAGGCCGCGCTCGAGATCGCGTTGGTCAGGGCGTTGGACGTGCCGCTCGACGCGCCGGTCCCGTTGGTGACGGTCGTCGTCGTCGTGCCGCCGGTGACCGGGTCGACCGACACCGTGACGGTTTCGGTCGTGTTGGACGAGGCGCCGTTGGTGCCGCCGTTCGAGCCGGTCTGGTTGGTCGAGCCGTTGCTGTTGGTGTAGTTCGTCGTCTTGGTGTTGTTGCGGCCGTAGCAGAGGTCGGCGCCGCCGATCATCGAGCCGTTGACGCCGTACGTGGCGCCCTGGCCCAGGCCGTAGCTCTTGTAGCCGTCGTTGATCAGCACGGTGCTGGAGACGCCCAGCTGCTTGATGATGTTGCGCTGGACCTCGACGATGCGGACCTTGAGCATCACCTGGTCCTTGCCGGCGATGGTCAGCATGTTCAGCACGTTGTCGGGCTTGTCGACGAAGCGGGCGGCGATCTGCGAGGCCATGCCCGCGTCGCCGGTGTTGGCCACCGATCCGGTCAGGATCACGCTGTCGCGGATCGACTGCACCTGGATGTTGGCGTTGGGCAGCACGCGGCGCAGGGTGTCCTCCAGGGCCGTGGAGTCCTGCTCGACCCGGATGGCCAGGTTCAGGATCTTGCGACCCGAGGCGTCGAAGAACACCGCGTCGGTCGCGCCCAGGGACATGCCCAGCACATAGATGCGGCGCGGGCCGCGCAGCACGGCGTCGGCCACGGCCGGGTTGGTCACCAGCATGTCGCGCACGTCGACCGGCAGTTCGATGATCGCCGACTTGCCGCGCGACAGGGCCAGGCTCTGGGCGCCGGAGGCGGTGAGGTCGATGCGCAGCACCTGGTCGGCCGGCGGCGCCATGATCGGCGTCTCGATGGGGCGCGACACGACGCGGGCCGGCGTGCGGTAGAGATGGGTGCCGGCCGCCGGGCCGTCGGCCAGGACCGCGGTCGACGGCGTCAGGACCAGGAGGGCCGCGAGCGACGCGGAGGCCAATGAGGCGGATGAGAGCCGGCGGATCATGGGCGAACCGAGATGCTGGAGGTCTGGCCGCCGCGATTGATGCGGACGACGGCGGAGTCTTGCGACGGAGCGGCCAGGCCCGAGGGCCCGCCCAGGTCGGTGTAGGCGCGCAGGGTCAGGGTCAGCGGGCCGCCGGCCTTGGCGCGGGCCAGGGCCTCGGCCTCGATCGGGCCGACCTCGAGGGTGGCGGTGGAGGCGACGATGGTCTTGGCGTCCTTTTCGGCCGCCGTGCTCTGGTCGAGCGCCACGACGCGGACGTTCTGGATGATGGTCTCGGCGACGATCTGCTTGACCGACGCGCCGTCGCCCTCGCCGACGCTCTGCGCCTCGCGGGTCTGGATGACGTCGACGCGGTCGCCGGGCAGGATGAAGCCGCCGACCGCGGTCTCGGAGGTGACCGGCACGGCCATGGCGCGCTTGCCGGGGCCCAGGACCACCGACAGGTAGCCGCCTTCGCCGCCGCGGACGATCTTGCGGGGGGTGATGGGTTCGCCGGCCAGGATCGGGTCGCGCACGATCGCGCCCTCGACGGCCTTTTCGGGGGTGACGCCGCCCATCATGTGGTCGGCCGCGTCGCCGACGGCCTTGGCGGCCTTGGCGGTCGTCTTGGTCGGAACGGGGGCGGCCGCGCCGTTGGTGATGAAGGCGGCGTTGACGGTGTCGGACGGCCAGGGCTGCCAGTCGACGTCGCCGGCGGCCAGGCGGTCGCCGATGGCCAGGTCGCGCTTGGCGACCAGCACCTGGGTCATGGGCTTGCTGGAGGGCGCGGCCTCGGCGATCGGCGCGGGCGCGGGCTTGCCGCCCATCGCCTTCTGCATGACCACGGCCAGGCCGATGGCCGCGACGGCGGCGACCAAAACGATCATGACGCGAAGAGGGTTCATGCGGCCGGGCTCTAACGACGGAGATACAGGTCGAGGCGGGCCGCCTTCAGGCGATCACGCACAAATCGTCGAACGGCCCTTCTGGCCGCGTCGCACACTCGCGCGGCCATGGTTAACAGCGGCTAAAGGCAACGCTCCGAAAGGCGAGGCGGCGGGCGCGACAGGCTGACGCGGGGCGCCCCTGGTCCGCGACCGCCTCAGCCGTGGGCGCCGACGGCCAGGGTCAGGGCGCCTTGCGGGAAGGCCGCCAGGGCGCCGACCGCGATGGCCACGCCGTAGGGGATGTCGCCGTCCTTGGCGCCCAGCTTGCGGATCCAGGCGGGGCTGCCGGCCAGGACCGGCTCGAACCAGCCCGAGCGCAGGCTGAGGAGGCCCAGGGTCAGGGCGCCGCCGGCCATGCCGGTGGTCAGCATGAACGGCAGGGACGCGGGCCAGCCCAGCCACAGGACCGAGGCCGCGAACAGCTTGGCGTCGCCGCCGCCGATCCAGCCGGCCGCGAACATGCCCATGCCCGCGAGCAGGGCGATCAGCCCGGCGGCCAGGCACACGCCGATGGTCGCCAGCGAGGCGCCGCTGATAAAGGCGATCGGCCCGAAGGCGACGATCAGGGCCAGGGAGATCCAGTTGGGGATCGTATAGCTGGTGGCGTCCTTCAGCGCGGCGACGACGACCAGCGCGGGGAAGATGAGCAGCAGGGCGAACTGAAAGGTCTGCATGGCGGCCTAGCCTGGTTGATCGGCCCCACCCTGGGCCAATCGCGTGAAGCAATCGTTGAAACGGTCGGAAACCGCCTGTCTTCAGACGTAAAAAAAGGCCCCGGCGTTTCCGCCGGGGCCCTCTTTTCGGGAAGGTCTCGCCTTACGGGGCGGGGGTGTTGGCCGCCTCGACCTTCTTGTTGGCGTTGTCGAAGGTGGTGCGCAGGTTGGTGCCGAGCGTGGTGACGATCGTGGCGATCACGACGGCGATCAGGGCGACGATCAGGCCATACTCGATGGCGGTCGCGCCGGATTCATCTTTCAGGAAGCGGGTGACGAACTTCGACATGTTGGATCTCCTGGTCAGTAAGTGGATCTGGGCTCTCAAGCCGTGTCGACTTGCTCACCCCCGAAAACACGATCAATTTCGCCCACCTCGCTTAATGCCCAGTAAACAGCGGATAGTTTCGCGAATTTTTTCGATGGTTTATTTTAGTTTACCATTATCTTCTCTTAACTATGCCATTGCCAAAGGGTGAAAAACCCCTTGTGCGCCAACGCTTTCTCAAGTGTCGGAAAGAATACACAAGCATCGAGCTTAGTTCTTTATTGACCATTCCGGGGCAATCTCATCGCGTACAAAGCCTGGGAAGACATCTTCATGCGCCGCCTGACTCTCGCCCTCTGCGCCGGTCTGAGCCTCTCCGCCGCCACGGCCGCCCTCGCCGACAGCCCGGCCACGCCCCTATCGGTGAGCGCCGGCAGCGCCGCGCGAATCGTGCTGAGCGCCCCGGTGCGCGACATCGTGGTGGGCGACCCGTCGGTGGCCGACGTCAGCCTGATCAACGAACGCACCCTGGTGGTGCTGGGCAAGAAGGCCGGCGCGACCACCGTCCTGGCCTTCGACGGACGTGGACGGGCCCTGGCCGACCGCGACGTGGTGGTCTCCGACGTTCCGAGCCAGGCGGTCGTGGTCCAGCGCGGCCTCAACGCCGCGACCTACGCCTGCGGCGATCGCTGCTCGCTGCTGGGCTCGACCACCGCCCCCGCCGCGCCGGCGCCGGCCGCCGCCACGCCGTAAAGTCGCCGGCCTAAACCCCTGATTAGGGACGCCCGGCCTAGATTGCGCCGCCTGCCGTTTCCTAAAGGCGCTGACGCGGACGCCGCCATGGCCGATCGAGCCCGACACCATCGCCAGCTTCCGGCCCGCCTGGGCCTGCTGCGCCGCTTCACCCGCGCCGACGACGGCGCGGCGGCGATCGAGTTCGCCTTCGTCGCCATCCCCTTCCTGATCCTGGTGTTCGCGATCATCGAGCTGGGCCTCACCTTCCTGGTGTCGATGAGCCTGGAAAACGCGATGATGACCGCCGATCGCAAGATCCGCACCGGCGACTACCAGGCCACGACCCGCGCGCAATTCACCACGGCGGTGTGCAACGAGATGTCCTGGCTGGGTTCGTCCTGCCAAACCTCGATCACCCTCGACGTCCGCGTCCTGCCCACCTTCGCCAAGGCCAAGGACCTGACCAAGCCCAAGACCGACGCCGTCTGCTTCGACACCGGCGGCCCGAAATCGATCATGCTGGTGCGCGGCTACTACAAGTGGCCGATCTTCACGCCGCTGCTGCAGGAGGCGGTCGGCGGCTCGGACGGCAATCGCGAGGTGATGTTCGCGGCCGTGTTCGTCAACGAGCCCTATTCGGAAACCCCCGTCGCGATCAAATGCACATGACCCGCCGTCTTTCCCGCTTCTGGCGCGATCGCCGCGGCGTTTCGGCCGTCGAGTTCGCCCTGATCCTGCCGCTGCTGATGCTGTTCTATTTCGGCATGGCCGAACTGACCGAAGCGATGATGGCCCAGCGGCGCCTGAGCCACCTGACCGCCTCGATCGGCGACGTGGTGGCGCGCGAGCAGACCTTCACCGACGCCGGCCGGAACGACATCTTCGTCGCCGGCCAGGTGATGATGGCGCCGTTCCCGACGTCCTCGTTGAAGATGTGCATCGTCAGCATCGCCTCCGACGCCCAGGGCAGGGACAAGGTCGTCTGGGCGGAAAGCTCGAGCGGGCAGAGCGATTGCCCCAAGGCCAACGACCCGATCACCATCCCGCCCGCGGTGCTGCCGGCCAGCCAGAGCGTGATCATGAGCAAGGCCAGCTACGAGTTCAACTCGATGTTCAAGCTCATCGTCCCCCAGACCATGACCTTCCGCCGCACCTTCTATCTGCGCCCGCGCCTCTCCGACCAGGTGACCCGGGTCAAGAACTGACCCCCTCGCGCACGGTGTCGGCCAGGCGCTCGACCAGCGCGTGGGGACCGAAGGTCTCGCCCTCGAAACGCCGGGCCGGCCGCACGCCGATCAGGCTGTTGGTCAGGAACACCGCCTCGGCCTCGTCCAGGGCCTCGGCGCCGGTCGCCACCTCGTGGACCTCGACGTCCAGCGTCCGCGCCGCCTCCAGCACCCGCCCCCGGGCGATGCCGCTCAGCACGCCGCAATGCAGGGCTGGGGTGAACAGCCGCCCCTCCGCGATCCAGAACAGATTGGCCGCCGCCGCACAGGTCAGGTCGCCGTGGTTGTTGCGCATCACCGCCTCGTCGGCCCCCGCCGCCTTGGCCTCGGCCCGAGCCAGGACGTTGTCGAGATAGGACAGGGTCTTCAGCCGGGCGGCGGGCGAGCCCTCGTTGCGGCGGGTCTTGGCCAGGACCAGGTCGACCGGCGTGGTCACGGGCGGCGCGGCGGCGGCGCTGGCCGCCAGCCGCAGCACGGGCGCCTCCGGGCGATCCAGCCCCCGACCGCCCGAGCCGGCCGTCAGGGTCAGCCGCACGGCGGCGCGGACCTCGTCCAGCCCCGCCTCGTTCGGCGCGGCCAGGCACAGCGCGCGGGCCTGGTCCAGGTCGAAGGCGGGAAGGCCCAGGGTCTCGCAGCCGGCCGCCATCCGCGACAGGTGGGCGTCGAGATGCGGCAAGCCGTCGCCGGTCCACAGCAGGGTCTCGAACAGGCCGTCGCCCAGCAGCAACCCGCGATCGTCCAGGGGAAAGGTCATCCGCGAGGCTCTTCCATCAGGGCCCGGCGCAGGGCGGCGAACTTGGCTTCGGTCTCCAGGCGCTCGGCATGGGGATCGCTGTCGGCGACGATGCCCGCTCCGGCCCTCGCCTCCAAACGCCATCCCGCCGCATCCTGTTCAAGGCCGACGGTGCGGATCAGCACGCTCGACTCCAGCGCCCCGTCGACCCCGGCCCAGAACAGCGAGCCGCAATAGGGTCCGCGCGCGGTTTCCAGCTCGGCGATCACCTTCATGGCCTGGACCTTGGGCGCGCCGGTGATCGAACCGGGCGGGAAGGCCGCGCGCAGCAGGTCGGCGGCCGCCAGGCCGGGGGCCAGCTTGCCCGTCACCGTCGAGACCAGGTGATGGACGTTGGCGAAGGTCTCCACCTTGAACAGTTCGGGCGCCGCGACGCTGCCGGGCGGGCTGACCCGGGCCAGGTCGTTGCGCATCAGGTCGACGATCATCAGGTTCTCGGCCCGGTCCTTGGCGCTGGCCGACAGCTCGGCCATCAGCAGCGCGTCCTCGGCCTGGTCGGCGCCGCGCGGGCGGGTGCCCTTGATCGGCCGGGTCTCGATCGTCAGGTCGCTCCCCGAGACCTTCAGGAACCGCTCGGGCGAGTTGGACACCAGGGCCCGGCCCGGCAGGCGCAGATAGGCCGAGAACGGCGCGGGACTGTCGGCGCGCAGGCGGGCGAACAGGTCGAACGGATGGGCGCCTGCGGCCAGGCGTCCGGTCCAGGCGCGGGCGATGTTGGCCTGGAAGATCTCGCCGCCGACGATGCGTTCGACCACCTCGGCCACGGCGGCTTCGTAGGCCTCGCCGTCGCTGACGCTCAGGGCGTCGCACAGCGTCCCTTCATGCATGTCCGGCGAGGCGGCGTTCAGCCAGCCCAGGGCCGCCTCGGCGCGGGCCCGCGCGAAGCTCTGCGATCCGCCCCGGCCGATCGCCAGCACCCGGCGCTGCAGGTGGTCGAAGGCCAGCAGGGCCGGATAGCGGGCGCAGGCCAGGTCGGGCCAGCCGGTGCGCGGCAGGTCCAGGTGCTCGACCCGGTCGCCCAGCTCGTAGGCGGCCAGGCCCACGACCCCGCCCTGGAACGGCGGGCCGTCGGGGTCCATGCCCTGGGGCGGTCCGATCAACTCGGCCAGGGCCGCGAACGGATCGCGGGGGTCGTCGGCGGTGACCGCCAGCGTCGCGTCCGGCTCGCGCAGCAGGTAGGACCACCGCCCCGCCTGGCCGCCGGAAATCATCGCGCAGGCGAAGGGTTCGTCCCGCCAGGGGGCCGCGGCCCAGACCGGGTCGCGCCAGGGGGCGCTGATGAGGACGACATGACGCATCGGCGGGTGATACCGCCGCTCGCCCTCGGAAGCTACGAATTAGGGGCCGCCGGCTCAGGTCTCCGGGTCGCCGCCCCTCACCAGAAACAGCCCGCAGAACCCCAGCCCCAGCAGGGCCGCGATGGGCAGGAAGCCGCCGACCTGGCTCTTGAAGATCGCCGTGGCCAGGGCCACCAGCAGCGAGCCCAGCCACACCGTGGCCGTGCCCGACAGGGCGTACAGCCCGAAGAAGGCCGCGGTCTTGTCGGGCGGGCACAGGCGGATCAGCAGGGTGCGGCTGGACGCGTACTGGGCGGTGACGAACACCGCGATCAGCAGGCCCAGGCCCAGATAGATCAGCTCCGGCGCGGTGCGGAACAGCGGTCCGTTCCAGATCGGCGCGTGGGCCGCCGGGTCGTAGGCCCAGAAGTACAGGATCTTCTCGCGGCTCATGCCCAGGGTGGCGACCAGCACCGCCAGCGAGCCGGCGATCTCGATCTGCACGGCCTTGCGCGGGCCCAGCACGCGGTCGAGCCAGGGGGCGACCAGCCCGCCGATCACCCCGAAGATGCTCAGCGAAATGCCGTAGGCCAGCATCTCCAGCGCGCCCCACTTCATCAGGCCGGCGGCCAGCAGCCCGCCGAACACCAGCAGGGCCGTCATGCCGTCGTTGTAGAGCATGCGCGCGCCCAGGAAGACGGCGACGTCGCGGTGGCCGCGCAGGTTGGCGAAGATGTCGCGCAGCATGGCGATCCCGGCCCGCATGCTGGTCATCCAGCTGCGGCCGGTGCGCACGGCGTCTGGGGTCCACAGGAAGAACGGGATCGCGCCCAGCAGCATCACCGCCGCCGCCATGGGTCCGGAGATCCGGCTGGGCTCGTTCCTGGCCGGGTCCAGCCCGAACAGCGGGGCGTGCGGCACGCCCGGCCAGTCGACCTGGCCGGGCAGCACCATGCCCCACAGCATGAAGATCAGCAGGGCCACCGACAGGCCGTTGGCCACGGCGTAGCCCAGGCCCGAGATCAGGGCGGCGCGGCCGGGAACGTCGCCGGCGGCGCGGCCCAGCAGCGAATTGCTCAGCACGTCGCCCCAGTTATAGACCAGGCCCAGGACGATCAGCAGCGTGCTGGTGGCCATCAGCGGCAGGCCGCCGCTCGGCATGGCCCACCACAGGGCGACCAGGGCCGGGACCATGATCCCCAGCACGATGCCCAGCATCGGCTTGCGCGGCCCGTACTGCTCGATCATCGCCCCCAGCAGCGGCGCGGTCAGGGCGGTCAGCAGGCCGTAGGTCGTGGAGATGTTGGCCACCAGGGCCTGGCCCGCCACTGGGTCGCCGACCAGCACCCGCGAGAAGTAGGGCGAGAAGATGTAGATGGTGATCAGGATCACATAGGGGTCGCGCGCGCCCTGCTGCAGGATCCAGGCGAGGGCGCCGCGCGGCAGGCCCGACTTCAGCGGGGCGACGGGCTCGCCGCTCGCTGGGACCGCCGCGGCGGCCGAGAACTCACTCATGCGGTTCCACCCTGTTAACAGGGCCGTCGTCTGCGCGGCGGCTTGGGCGGAGCGTGGCTTTGAAACGAGCGTTTGTCACGCCCCGTTGATGAGCCCTCTCCCCTTGCGGGAGAGGGTGGCGGCCGAAGGCCGACGGGTGAGGGGTCTCTCAGAACTGTCCGGACAGGGCTTTCAACCCCTCATCCGACCTGCTTCGCAGGCCACCTTCTCCCGCAAGGGGAGAAGGGTCTCAGAGCAGGATATGCGACCGCACCGCCTCGCGCCCCGCCGCGTCCAGGCCGAGCGCCTGTTCCAGGTAGCCGTCGAGCGAGCCGTACCGGGCCTTCATCTCGGCGATCGCCGTGGCCAGGTACTCGGCTTCGACGCCCAGGGCCGCGCGCATGGCCGCGTCGGACGGGCGGCGGCCGAGCTCGGCCTCGAGGCGGTCGGCCATCCGGGGGGCGCGACGGGCGAAGAAGTCCTCGCTGTTGGTCAGCAGGTAGTCGTCGACGATGTCGTCGTCGCCCACCCCCGCCACGTGATGGGTCAGGGCGGCCAGCAGGCCGGTGCGGTCCTTGCCCGCCGCGCAGTGGATCAGCACCGGACCGCGCCCGGCGGCCAGGGCCTGGAAGTAGCGGCGGAACAGGTCCAGGTGCCGCTCGGCGAACGGGGCCCGGCGATAGTAGTCGACCAGGTAGCCGTGGATCGACTCCACCGACAGGTCCGAGTCCCGCAGGAAGGTGTGCCAGGGATCCTCGCCGGTCACGCCCAGGTCGTTGTCGATCACCTCGGCGGCGAAGCCTTCCCAGCGCCGCGACGGATCGCGCTGGCGCTCGTTGGGACGGCGCAGGTCGACGATGGTGCGGAGGTTCAGGCCCGCCATGGCGGCCAGGTCGTCGTCGGTGGCCTCGGCCTGGTGGGCGGCGCGGAACAGCACGCCCTTCTTCAGCCGGCCCTCGCCGGCGGCGTAGTCGCCGAAATCGCGGAAGTTCTCGACGCCTTGCAGGACGATATGACGGGTCATGGCCGGCTTGTTAGCGCCGCGCGGTGACGAAAGCGAGACGGCCGTTACGGCATCGCCATCAGGTCCCGCGCGTGACCTCCACCTGCCGCCAGGCCGAGTGCGGATCGTGGGCGTAGGCGACCGCGCTCCAGCCGCCGTTGCGGTCGAGATGCCAGCCCACGAACGGCCAGCCGGCCGGCTGGGTCAGGGTCCCCTGGTCGTCGGGCCGGCCCAGCGGCGCGCCCAGGACCGTCTGGCCGGGAAGCGCGCGGGCCATGGCCTGGGCGTCGTCCTGCTGGAAATAGACCCGGCACATCGACGTACCGCCGAGCTCGCCGACCGCGATGAACGCCGGCCGGCCGTCCAGGCTCACCCGCTTGACCACCTGCCAGTCGATCGCGCCGTTGCCGCGCACGAGGGTCGGGACGGCGTCGTCGCCGACGCTCTGGCCGTCCGATCGGCGCGCCTCGCGCAGGATGGCGCGGTGCGATCCCGGGGCGAAGCAGACGTCGCGCACGGCGGCGACGGCGCTGGACCGCGCCACCTTGGGCGCGAGGTCGTCCATCATGTCGGAAGCAAAGCCCACGCCCACGAACGCGGCGGCGGCGACACACAGGGCGATGGGGAGAACGTATCTGGCCATGACCGGAGGTTGCGCGACGCCGCCGCGCGACGTCAAGAGACTGGACCGTTCGCCCCCGGCCGCGCCACTGTGCCGCGATGACCGACCTGCACCGCTTCCAGAGCTTCGACGGCGTCTCATTGGGCTACCGCACGCTTGGAGAGGGCTGGCCGACCCTGATGCTGCACGGCTTCCTGGCCAGCGCCGAGACCAACTGGTTCCTGCCGGGGATCGCCGCCGCCGTCGCCGCGACGGGCCGCCGGGTGATCGCTCCCGACCTGCGCGGCCACGGCCGCTCGGACGCCCCGACCGATCCCGCCGCCTGGCCGCGCGACGTGCTGGCCATGGACCAGGAAGCGCTGATCGCCCACCTGGGCCTGAAGGACTACGACCTGGTCGGCTATTCGCTGGGCGCGCGCACGGCCGTGCGGATGCTGGTGCGCGGGGCGCGGCCCAGGAAGCTGGTGCTGGGCGGCATGGGCGACAGCGGGCTGATGGCGGCCGGCGCGCGGGCGGCGATGTTCGAGGACGGCATCCGGAACGGCGACGCGGCCCAGGACCCCCGGGCCGGCCGGCGGGTCCACGCGATGATGGCGGCGGGCGGGCTGAAGCCGGAGGCGATGCTGGGCGTGCTGACCTCGTTCGCGGCGACGTCGGCGGCGGAGATCGCGGCGATCGACGCGCCGGCCCTGGTGGTGGCGGGGCAGCGGGACGACGACAACGGCTCGGTCGAGCGGCTGGCGGGGATGATGGGGAACGCGCGCGGGGCGCGGGTTCCGGGGGACCACCTGAGCGCGGTGATGGAGCCGGCGTTGGCGGAGGTGATTACGGAATTTCTGAAGGACTAGAGGCGGCTAACGCTTGCCCCCTACGGGTCGCTTCGCGACCGTCTTCCCCCACAGGGGGAAGAGGACGTTGTGCGGCGGCAAACCTCCGCCCCCTTTGGGGGCGGACAGACCGCGCGAAGCGGTCAGGTGGGGGCAAGTGGGTGAGCCACCTGCCCCCTGAAACCCATCACCTGAACGGCGGCTCGTCGAACGCCCGGAGCTTGCGCGAGTGCAGGTTCGGGCCCTCTTCCAGCAGCAGCTTGCAGGTCAGGATGCCGATCTGCAGGTGCTGGCTGATGGCCCGCTCGTAGAAGGCGTTGGCCTGGCCCGGCAGCTTGATCTCGCCGTGCAGGGGCTTGTCGGAGACGCAGAGCAGCGTCCCGTACGGCACCCGAAAGCGGTAGCCCTGGGCCGAGATCGTCGCCGACTCCATGTCGATGGCCACGGCCCGGCTCTGGTTGAAGCGCAGGGCCGAGAGGCTGTGGCGCAGTTCCCAGTTGCGGTCGTCGGTGGTGACCACCGTGCCCGTCCGCAAGCGCTTCTTGAGCTGATCACCCGAGTCGCCGCTGATCGCCTTGGCGGCGTCGTAGAGGGCGCGCTGGACCTCGGCGATCGACGGCACCGGGATCTCGGGCGGCAGCACGGCGTCCAGCACGTGGTCGTCGCGCAGATAGGCGTGGGCCAGCACGTAGTCGCCGATGGTCTGGGTGTCGCGCAGGCCGCCGCAGTGGCCGATCATCAGCCAGGCCTGCGGGCGCAGCACGGCCAGGTGGTCGCAGATGGTCTTGGCGTTGGATGGGCCGACGCCGATGTTCACCAGCGTGATGCCCCGGCCGCCGGGGGCCATCAGGTGGTAGGCCGGCATCTGGTGCTTGCGCCAGGTCGACTCGGCCACCGCCAGTTCGGGATTGGCGGTGTTGGCGGTGATCATCAGGCCGCCCGAGCACGACAGCGCCTCGTAGGGGCTGCCTTCCTGGCCCAGCTGCTCGATGCCCCAGCGCACGAACTCGTCGACATAGCGATGGTAGTTGGTGAACAGGATGAACTGCTGGACGTGCTCGGCCGGGGCGCCGGTGTAGTGGCGCAGGCGGGCCAGCGAGAAGTCGGTGCGCAGGCCGTCGAACAGGGCCAGCGGTCGGGCCTCCTCCATCGCCGGGTTCCAGACCCCGTCGGCGATCTCGTCGCCGATGAAGGCCAGGTCCGTGGTCGGGAAGAAGCGGGCGATGTCCTCGCTGCGCACGTCGGCCTGGTTCAGGTCGATCGTGGCGTCCAGCACGTAGGGATAGGGGATCTCCTGGCTGGACCGGTCGATCTCGATCTCGACCTCGAAGTCGTTCAGCAGCAGGGTCAGCTGCTCGACCAGGTAGTCCTTGAACTGGTTGGGCTTGGTGATCGTGGTGGCGTAGACGCCGGGCCGGCTGACCCGGGCGTACGAGCGCGCCAGCTTGGGCGGCAGGGCCTCGGGATCGTAGATCAGGCGCAGTTCCGGATAGGCGAACGTGCCGTCGAACCGCGTCTGCGGGTCGGGGCGGGCTCCGGTTTCGAGATAGGCGCGAAGCGCGGTCCGCAGGGCGTCGACGGCGCGTTCGTATTCTACGTTGAGCTGCTCAACGACGGCGATTGCTTTTTCTTGGTTTGACATGGCGCCCTATATCAGCGTTCCGCGGGCATTTCTAGGCTAACGCCGGAAGTGGGCTTGCCATGGGCCCTGGGGCATGGACGAAGCCGATTTCGTCGGCCACAAGGGTCGTAACGACCAAGGCGACGGGCGCGCGGGCGGAAAGCTTGCCCCCAAAGCCTCGACCAATTCGCACGAGCCCCGCGCTCGTCGGGGGAGCCCATGAATAGACGTTTCGCCTTCCTGATCATCGCCGCCATGGTCCTCGGGGTCCTGGTCGGCTGGGCTTGCAACCAGTATCTCGACCCGACCCAGACCGCCGAAGCGGTCAAGTGGTTCAAGATGGGCACCGACCTGTTCCTGCGGCTGATCAAGATGATCATCGCCCCGCTGGTGTTCACCACCCTGGTGGCCGGCATCGCCCACATGGAGGACGCCGCCGCCGTGGGCCGGATCGGCGCCAAGACCATGGGCTGGTTCATCAGCGCCTCGGCCGTCTCGCTGCTGCTGGGCCTGCTGATGGTGCACCTGCTGCATCCCGGCGCGGGCCTGGTGCTGAACGAAGCCGCCGACCTGGCCGCCAAGGCCCCCGCCGCCTCGACCGAGACCTTCACCCTGCAGGGCTTCCTGACCCACCTGGTGCCGACCTCGATCTTCGACGCCATGGCCAAGAACGAGATCCTGCAGATCGTCGTCTTCTCGCTGTTCGTCGGCACCGCCGTCGCCTCGCTCGACAACAAGGCCCCGCACATCCTGGAGCTGGCCGAGCAGGGCGCCCAGATCATGCTCAAGGTCACCGGCTTCGTGATGAAGCTGGCCCCGCTGGCGATCTTCTGCGCCCTGGCCTCGACGATCGCCGACCAGGGCCTGTCGATGCTGGTGGTCTACGGCAAGTTCGTGATCGGCTTCTACGCCACCATGGGCACGCTGTGGCTTCTTCTGTTCATCGCCGGCTGGCTGGTGCTGGGCAAGCGGGTGGTCCCGCTGTTCGGCGCGATCCGCGACCCGGCCCTGCTGGCCTTCTCGACCGCCAGCTCGGAAGCCGCCTATCCGCGCATCCTGGACGCCCTGCCCAAGCTGGGCATCCGCCGCCGCATCGTCTCGTTCGTCCTGCCGCTGGGCTATTCGTTCAACCTCGACGGCTCGATGCTGTACTGCACCTTCGCCACCATGTTCATCCTGCAGGCGCACGGCGTGCACCTGTCGGTCCAGCAGCAGATCTTCATGCTGCTGCTGCTGATGGTGACGTCGAAGGGCATCGCCGGCGTGCCGCGCGCCTCGCTGGTGGTGATCATGGCCACCCTCACCTATTTCGGCCTGCCCGAGGCCTGGATCGCCCTGGTGCTGGGCGTCGACCACCTGCTGGACATGGGCCGCAGCGCCACCAACGTGGTCGGCAATTCGGTCGCCGCCGCCGTCGTCGCCAAGTGGGAAGGCGAGCTGGACGATCCGGAGCCCGAAGTCGAGCCCGCCAAGGCCTGAAACCCGCAAGCGTCGCCGATTGACTTCGGGGGGGAGAGGACCAATCTCTCCCCTGGGGACGCGCTGACGTGTTTAGGAAGACTGACATGAACGCCAAATCCATGATCCGGGCCGGTCTGCTGTCGACGGTCCTGCTGGCCGCCGCCGCTCCGGCCCTCGCCGATCCGGCCGCGCCCGACGCTCAAGCCAAGCCCCGCCCGGCGCGCACCTGCTTCGCGCTGTCCGACTGGGACAACTGGAGCGCCCCCGACCGCGACACCCTGTATCTGAAGGTCCGCAATCGCGACGTCTATCAGGTGGACCTGTCGCACGGCACCAGCATGCTGACCTCGCCGGGCGTGCACCTGGTGTCGATCGTGCGCGGCGTCGACACGGTCTGCGGCCCGCTCGACCTCGACCTGCGGGTGTCGGACGGCTACGGCATGGCCATGCCGATCATGGCCAAGAAGATCACCAAGCTGTCCAAGGAAGAGATCGCGGCGATCCCCAAGAAGGACCGGCCGTAAGCGATCGAGACGAGACCAGCCGGCGCGCTCAGCGCCGGCTGACCCTCACCCAATCGACCTCCATGACCGCCGGCAGCGCCGCGTCGTCGACGCCCTTGGCGTTGGCGCCTTCGGGCCAGGCCCCGCCGAAGGCCAGGTTGAGGATCAGGTGGAACGGCTGGTCGAACGGCGCGGCTCCCGCCTCGCCGTTCGCCGGCTTCCAGTCCTCGGGGCCCGCCCGGAAGTAGCGTTGGCCGTCGACCAGCCAGACGATCTCGCCCGGCGACCATTCGACCGCATAGACATGGAAGCCGTCGGCGCTCGGCGCCGGCGCGATGGAGCCGCCGTGGTGGCGATGACCCGCCCCGCCGTCCTCGCCGAAATGGATCGTGCCGAAGATCCGGTTCTCGCGCCCGCCCGCGCAGGTCTCGCAGGGCGCGCCCAGATTGATCGTCTCGAGAATGTCGATCTCGCCCGAGCGCGGCCAGCCGCCGTAGACTCCGGTCTCCGGCATCATCCAGATCGCCGGCCAGACGCCTTGGCCGCCCGGGACGCGCGCGCGGACCTCGACGCGGCCGTAGCGCCAGGACGCCTTGCCCTTGGTGACGATCTTGCCGGAGCTGTAGTCTAGGGTGCGGGTCGCCTTGGAGCCGCTCCAGGGATCGGCGAGGCCGGTCGTCGCCTGGCGCAGGGCGGTCAGGCGCAGCACCCCGCCCCGCACCGACACATTGGCCGGTGACGCGGTGTAGCACTGCCGCTCGTTGTTGCCGCCGCCGCCGCAGTCCTCGGCGTAGGACCATTTCGACAGGTCCAGCACCGAGCCGTCGAACGCGTCGGTCCAGACCGGCTTCCAGTCCTGGGCGGCGGCCGGAACGACGAGCAGCAGGCTGGCGACCAGGGCCAGGGGCGCGGCGTGTTTCATGATGTCCTCCCGCTGGCGACCCTACCAGAACTGTCATCCCGGACGAGCGCGCAGCGCGAAGATCCGGGACCGACGCGTGAACGCGGCGCTTCCGGCGGTCCCGGATAACGGCTTCGCCGTTTCCGGGATGACACCGTCACCCCTCCGCCGCCGCCTCCAGCAGCGCCACCACCATGGCGTTGACCGGCGTGGCGATCCCGTGCCGCGCGCCCAGGCGGACGATCACGCCGTTGCGGGCGTCCAGCTCCATGGGCCGGCCCGCCGCGCGGTCGGCGTGCAGGGAATTGACCCCGTCGGCCGGTCCGGAACGATAGCCTTCGACCACGGTGTCGGGCAGGTCGGACGGCAGGTCGGCGCCCTCGGCCCGGCCCACCGCCACGCATTCCCCGACCAGGGCCCGCATGATGTCGGCGATCGGCTCGCGCCGAGCCACGCCCGAGGGCTTCAGGGTCAGGGCGTTGACCGCCCCGGCGCAGTTGAGGGCCAGCTTCTTCCAGGCGGCGGTCTTGAAGTCCGGCGTCGTGGCGACCTGGATCGGCGTGTCGGCGAACAGCGACACGAAGGCCTCGCCCGCCTCGCCTTGCGGCACCAGGATCGTGCCGTCGCGCCGCTGGCGCACGCGGCCGGGGGCGCTGCGCTCGGCGGGGATGTCGACCACCGCCGGCGTGATCCATTCGGCGTCCACATAGGGCGTGAAGCGTTCGACGTGCTCCACGCCGTTCTGCAACACCGCCACACGGGTTCCCGCGCCCACCAGCCGGTCCAGCCACGCGCCGGTGGCGGCCGCGTCATAGGTCTTGGTGGTGATGATCGCCCAATCGACCGAAGACGCCTGGTCCGGAGCCGTCAGCACGCGCGGCGTCGCCGTCAGCGGCCCGCCGGGCGTCTCGACCTCCAGCCGGTCGAACGCGGTGCGCGCGCAGACCTCGACCGTCAGGTCCGGGTTCTGGGCCAGCCACGCGGCGATCACGCCGCCCACCGCGCCAGGTCCGATCACCGCTACCCGCATAGTCAAACTCCGAACAAAGAAACGCCGCCCCCTTTCGAGGGCGGCGGCATGTTATCCCCGGCTTCCCTGCTTCTTTTGGCCTGCTCTTATTCTGCCGGCAGGGTGTTCTCAGAGCGCTTCTTGAGCATGTCGTCGAAGCTCGACCACACGCCCTCCGCGCCGTGCCATTGGCCCTGGGTGGCGGCCTTCGAATATTCCGTGGCCCGGGCCTCGAAGAAGTTGGCGTGCTCCACGCCCGACAGCAGCGACTGCAGCCAGGGCAGCGGGTTTTCCTTGATGCCGTAGACTTCCGGCAGGTGCAGCTGGCGCAGGCGCCAGTCGGCGATGAACCGGATGTACTGCTTGATGTCGTGAGGGGTCATGCCCTGGATCTCGCCGGCCTCGAAGGCCAGGTCGATGAAGGCGTCCTCCATGATCACCACGCTCTTGCAGCACTCGACGATGTCGGCGGCGACCTCGGGGGTGACGCACTTCGTCTCGGCGTTGAACGCGTGGTACAGCTTGATGATGCCTTCGCAGTGCAGGCTCTCGTCGCGGATCGACCACGAGACGATCTGGCCCATGCCCTTCATCTTGTTGAAGCGCGGGAAGTTCATCAGCATCGCGAACGAGGCGAACAGCTGCAGGCCTTCGGTGAAGCCGCCGAACATGGCCAGGGTGCGGGCGATGTCGGCGTTGGTCTCGACGCCGAACTTCTGCATGAAGTCGTGCTTGTCGCGCATGGCCTGGTATTCCATGAACGCGCCGAATTCGCTCTCCGGCATGCCGATGGTTTCAAGCAGCAGGGCGTAGGCCGCGATATGGATGGTCTCCATATTGGCGAACGACGACAGCATCATCTTCACTTCGGTGGGTTTGAAGACCCGGCCGTAGCGTTCCATGTAGTTGTCGGCGACTTCGATGTCCGACTGGGTGAAGAAGCGGAAGATCTGCGTCAGCAGGTTCCGTTCCTTATCGTTCAGCTTGACGGCCCAGTCCTTGAGGTCCTCGCCGAGGGGCACTTCCTCGGGCATCCAGTGGACCTGCTGCTGCTTCTTCCAGAACTCGTGGGCCCACGGGTAGCGGAAGGGCTTGTAGGCGCCGGAAGGGGTCAGGAGGCCGGGCAGGGTGGCAAGCTTGGCGGACATCGAGAGCGGCTCCAGGGCAGGCGGACACGAATCGGACGGACGATTACAGTCTTTTGGTATCGGGCTCCCACGGCCGCATCTAGTGGCCAGATGGTCGCAGCACACAACATGTTGTGGGCGAATTGGGTAACGAATGATGAATCAAGCTTACACCATCTATGGCGCGCTTGGCTCGGGGTCCGTGCCGGTCGAAGCTGTTTTGACGCTTCTGGGGCGCCCCTACACCGTGATCGAGGCGCCGACCTGGGAAGGCGCGGCCCAGCAGGCCAAGGTGGCGGGGGTCAATCCGCTGAAACAGATCCCGGCCCTGGTCACGCCCGACGGCGAGACGATCACCGAGAGCGCCGCCATCCTGATCTGGCTGGCCGACCGGCATCCTGAAGCGCGGCTGGCTCCGTCTCTCGATTCGCCCCTGCGCGGCCAGTTCCTGCGCTGGATGGTGTTCGTGCCGGCCTCGATCTACTCGCTGTTCTGGGTGCGGGACGATCCCTCGCGGTTGGCGGGGCCGGACGTCGAGGCTGGGGCGAGGATCAAGGCGGCGACGGCCGACCGCATCGCCGAGTGCTGGGCGATGATGGAGAGTCAGTTGACGCCGGGCCGGTACCTGCTGGGTGACGAACTGACGGTCCTGGATTTGTATGTCGCCGTGGTGAGCCGCTGGGGCTCGCGCCGCAAGCGGTTCTACGAGGTGGCGCCGCGGATGAGCGAGGTGGTGCGGCGGGTGGACGCCGATCCCAGGCTGGCGGACTTCTGGGCAGAGCGGTTCCCGTTCGTGGACGGGTGGGAGAGCAACGGGGCGGCGGGAACCTGAGCCCTGCCCGCTAGCACTTGCCCCCCACCTGACCGCTGCGCGGTCTGTCCGCCCCCATAGGGGGCGGAGGACCGTCGCACGGCGTCCTCTTCCCCCTGTGGGGGAAGACGGTCGCGAAGCGACCCGTAGGGGGCAAGTGGTCGCCGCACCGCCCCTTGGGAAACCGCCCATGATCCTGCTAAGCAGCGGCCATGCTGACCGATCCCCTGTTCTACGCCGTCGCCATTCCCGCGGTGATCCTGCTGGGCCTGGCCAAGGGCGGGTTCGCGGGGATCGGGGTGGTGGCGGTGCCGATGATGGCGCTGGTCATCTCGCCGGTGCTGGCCGCGGCGATCACCCTGCCGATCCTGCTGGCCCAGGACGTCGTCAGCGTCTGGTCGTTCCGCAAGACCTGGGACAAGGGCCTGCTGATCCTGATGCTGCCGGCGGCGGCGGTCGGCATCTTCCTGGGCTGGCTGCTGGCGGCCCGGGTCTCCGTCGCGGCGGTCGAACTGTCGATCGGCCTGATCTCGATCGCCTTCTCGCTGCAGCGCCTGTGGGCCGAGCGGGCGGTCAAGGTCGCCCAGACGATCGAGGCCGGTCCGGCCCGGCCCTGGCTGGGCGCCCTGTGCGGCGCGGTCGCCGGCTTCACCAGCCAGGTGGCCCACGCCGGCGGTCCGCCGTTCCAGATCTACGTCCTGCCCCGCCGCCTGCCGCGCGACGTGTTCATCGGCACCAGCGCCATCTTCTTCGCCACCGTCAACTGGATGAAGGTGCCGGCCTATATCGCGCTCGGCCAATTCACGCCCCAGGTGCTGACCACGGCGGCCGTGCTGCTGCCCCTGGCCCTGGCCTCGACCTGGGCGGGCGTCTGGCTGGTGCGCCGCGTGCCGGCCGAGGGCTTCTACAAGGTCATCTACGTGCTGCTGATCGCCGTGGGCGCCAAGCTGGCCTGGGACGGGGCGCACGGCCTGCTGGGCTGATCGATAGATGCGTCCAACGCCCTTTCGCCGCCACGATGATCGGCGTTTATATGTCACCGATTGAGCGTAGAGTGGGGCCATGAGCGAGACGACCAGCATCATTCCGGTTGCGGACGCGGCGCCGGTTCCGGCGATCCCTCCGACCACGCACTATCCCACGCCCGGCGCCAAGTGCGCCGACCTGGTGGTGCATCTGGCCGGCCTGGCCTGCGCCCTGCTGGGCGGCGGCATCCTGCTGGGCCTGGCGTTCGGCCTGGGCTCGCTGAGTCAGGTGGCGGCGATCAGCGTCTACACCGTGGGCCTGATCACCATGCTGTCGCTGTCGACCGCCTACAACTTCGCCAAGGCCCGCTGGCGGCCGCTGCTGCGCCGCTTCGACCACGCCGGCATCTTCATCATGATCGCCGCGTCCTACACCCCCTTCACCACCCAGAACCTGCACGGCTGGTGGGCGATCGGCATGACCACGGCCGTCTGGTCGGTGGCCGGCGTCGGCGTCGCCGCCAAGCTGTTCCTGCCCGGCCTGGACAAGCGCTTCTGGGTCGGCCTCTACCTGGCCCTGGGCTGGCTGGTCCTGGTGGCCGTCAAGCCGATGATCGCCGGCATGGGCTGGGCAGCCCTGCTGCTGCTCGCGCTTGGTGGCGTGATCTATTCGACAGGTACGGTGTTCTACCTGATGAAGCGGCTGAAGTTCCGGCGGGCGATCTGGCACGGTCACGTGATCGGCGGCGCCGGCCTGCACTACGCCGCGGTGCTGGTCGGGGTGGTCCTGGCCTCGAGTGGTCACCCCTGACCTTGCGTAAATTGGGCTAGCCTTGAACACCCCGCCGGACTCCAAAAAGACCGCTCAGACCTTCTTCTGGGACCGCGCCGCCAACGGCCAGCGCGGCAAGCGCCTGCCGGCGCCGCTGACCCAGGCCGACAGCACGGTCGAGGCGGTCGGCTTTCCCGGCGTGCGGCTCAGCGTCGACGAGGCCGACGAGGCCCTGCGCAACGTCGCCGACCGCCTGGCCCCGCTGCGGCCGCTGCTGGGCCGCGACGACTTCAACATCCTGGCCCTGTCGGGCGGCGCGGCCGGCGGCGCCTTCGGGGCCGGCGCCCTGGTGGGCCTGACCAAGGCCGGGACCCGTCCGGAGTTCGCCATCGTCACCGGCGTCAGCACCGGCGCCCTGATCGCCCCCTTCGCCTTCCTGGGCTCGGAGTGGGACGAGCGCCTGGCCGACGCCTATGTCGGCGGCCACGCGGCCGACCTGCTCAGCTTCAAGCGCCTGGGCCCCGGCCTGGGTCCCAGCCTGTTCAGGGGGGACGGCCTGGACGGGCTGGTTTCGCCGTTCATCGACTTGGACATGATCGCGGCCGTGGCCCGCGAACACGCCAAGGGCCGCCGCCTGCTGATCGCCACCACCAATCTGGACAGCCAGAAGGTCACGATCTGGGACATGGGGGCGATCGCCACCCAGGGCGGCGACGACGCCGTGCGGCTGTTCCGCGAGGTGCTGGTGGCCTCGGCCACCCTGCCCGGCCTGTTCCCGCCCAAGCTCATCGACGTCGAGGCCCCCGACGGCCATGGGGGGATGACCCACTACCAAGAGATGCACGCCGACGGCGGCATCGCCGCGCCGCTGTTCCTGATGCCCGACGCCCTGCTGCGCTGGCGCGAGCTGGGCCAGCGCCTGCGGCGCGGCCGGGTCTATGTGATCTTCAACACCGTGCTCGACCCCTCGCCCCGCACCACCCCGCCGGGCGTGACCTCGATCATGGGGCGCAGTTTCGAGACCATGCTGCGGTTCTCGTACCGCCAGGCGCTGAGCGTCGCCGCCGGCTTCTGCGCCCGCCACAACCTGCCGCTCTGGTCGGCCTCGATCCCGGTCAGCTTCTCGGGCTTCAATATGATGAAGTTCGAGACCGCGTTGATGAAGCGGACCTTCGACGACGCCGAGGCCCTGGCGATCAGCGGTCAGCTGTGGTCCAGCGCCATCCCGACGCCCGAGCCCCTGTGGCGCGGCCTGTTCAAGCGCCAGCCGCCGCGCGGGCGGACGGTCAAGGATCCCATCCTGGCGCCGACGACGGGCCTGGCCCTGTCGGAGGGAACCTCCGCCGAGCTGGGCGTCGTGTCCGACCGGGAAGAGCCTATTTCTTGAGGTAGCGGGCGCGCAGCTTGTCGACGTTCGGCGGCACGGCGCGGAAGTCCGAAGCCAGGCCCAGCCGGGCGTTGCACGACGGGCAGCGCACCGAGTCCTCGTCGGCCAGCTCGGCCGGCGGATCGAAGCGCGTGCCGCACGGCTTGCACTTGAAGTCGCCGACAGCCGGCGGCGGGGGCGGGGGCTCGGGCGCCATCACCACGACGCGCTTGTGCCCGGCCGGACGCTGGATGCGCTCCAGCGGCGGCGGCCCGCCCGGCGCGGCGACGCCGCTCTTCAGGCTCAGGATCTTGCGGGGGCGAGGAGGCTCGCTGTCGCTCATGGCGCTTGATGGCTCGGGTGAAGGGCTTGGCGGGTCAAGGGCGCTAGCTGCATGATCTGGGCCCGAAACTCAAGCGCCGAGCGTATCACGCCGGCTCAGACGTCCTACCAGTGAGGCCGCAGGCTGAACGAAAAGGCCAGCATTTCGTCCTTCTGGGTGGCCATGCCCATGATGACGTCCTTGGCCTTGATCTTGCGGTGCACATAGCCGAACGAGGCCTGCATCGGGCCCTTGCGCCAGGCGACGCCGGCCTGGCCGTCGCCGACCAGCTTGCTGCTGGCGTCGGACGTGACGCCGGCCCCGCTCCAGTCGCCCTCGCTGCCGCGCAGCATGTTCATGCCCACGGCCTGGCCGCTGGCGGCGGCGAACACGTACCAGCGTCCCCGCTGACCGAACTGGCGGCCGTCCTGGACGCCCAGAGAGTCAACGACCTGGTTTCCCATCTTCTTGCCGAAGCGCACCGTGGCGCCGGCCTCGGCCGAGCCGCCGGCGCCGCCGAAGCCCAAGCCGGCGTGCGGCGTGACATCGAGCGCGTACTTGCCGGCGCCGACCGAGACGGCGGCCGGCCAGCCGCGAGTGACGGTGACGTCGACGTCGCGATCCTCGAAACTGTCCTCGTCGGGGCGGACCAGGGCCAGCGGCCGGGTCCGGCCGGCCGGCGCGACGCTGGCCACCGACATGCGGACCGAGTCGACGGCGTGCGCGCCCTCGCCGACCACGACGGCGCTGGACCGGTAATTGACCGCGCCGCGGCCCTCGTAATAGCGGTTGGCGTCGAGCAGGGCCGCGTCGCCATAGGCGCCGGCGGGCGAGAGCGCGAAGCTGGGATCGCTGGCGCGCTCGGTCCGGGCGGCGGGCGCCTCGGCGAAACCGACCGAGGCGGCGGGGCGCACGTTGTGGACGCCGAGGTCGACGGGGGTCGCGGCGCGGGCGGCGCGCATGTCGACGACAAAGCTGGGCGGGGCCTTGCGGGCGGCGGAAGACGCCCTATCTGCAGGACTGGACGATTTGGCGGACCGACTCGGTTGGGCCTGCGCCGTGGCGATGGCCAGGACGCTCAGA
Organism: Caulobacter sp. 05L422; assembly: GCF_056397765.1. Taxonomy (NCBI): domain Bacteria; kingdom Pseudomonadati; phylum Pseudomonadota; class Alphaproteobacteria; order Caulobacterales; family Caulobacteraceae; genus Caulobacter; species Caulobacter sp. 05L422. Next base: position 152,273 of record NZ_JBFTOB010000005.1, read on the forward strand.
CCCAATCCCGCAGCAAATGCCGTGCAAGCACGCATTCCGGTCCCCAGAACCCTTTCCCCATGAAAAGCCTACTCGGAATTCGAACGGCGTCCATGGGACAAAACCCCACGTCATGAACATTTCGCACTGAGTATGGTTCCGGACGAAAAAGGGCGTCGCGGAGGCCCGCGACGCCCTTGATTTTCAGGAATTCTTAAGGTCTGGCGCCGGCCGGCTCACTGGCAGGCCAGGCATTCCTCGTAGTCGGTCTTGGACGGGGCGTCGAAGCCGTTGACGGGCCCCGCCACCGCGACGTCGGAACCGGCGTAGGACGCCCGTTGCACCGACTTGGAGCGCAGGTAGTACAGCGACTTCACGCCGCGCTCCCAGGCCTGCCAGTGCAGCATGTGCAGGTCCCACTTGTCGACGTCGCCCGGCAGGAAGATGTTCACCGACTGGCTCTGGCAGACTTCCGGCGTGCGGTCGGCGGCCAGTTCGACCACCCAGCGCTGATCCAGCTCGAAGGCGGTCTTGTAGACGTCCTTGTCGTCCTGGCTGAGGAAGTCCAGGTGCTGGACCGAGCCTTCGTTCTCCAGGATCGAACCCCAGACCGCGTCGGTGTTCTGGCCCTTCTCCTCGAGCAGCTTCTCCAGGTAGGGGTTCTTCACCGCGAACGAGCCCGACAGGGTCTTGTGGGTGTAGATGTTGGCGGGGATCGGCTCGATGCCGGCGCTGGTGCCGCCGCAGATGATCGAGATCGAGGCGGTCGGGGCGATGGCCAGCTTGTGCGAGAAGCGCTCCATCGAGCCGCGGTCGGCGGCGTCCGGGCACGGACCCTTTTCCTCGCCGATGGTGATCGACGCCTTGTCGGCCTCGCGGCGCAGGTGCTTGAACATCCGCATGTTCCAGCTCTTGGCCAGGGCGCTCTCGAACGGCACGTTCTGGCTTTGCAGGAAGCTGTGGAAGCCCATCAGGCCCAAACCCACCGAACGCTCGCGCATGGCGGCGTAGGCGGCCGTGGCGGCGGCGTCCGGCGCGCGGTCGATGAAGTCCTGCAGGACGTTGTCGAGGAAGCGCATGATGTCCTCGATGAACATCGGATGGTCGCGCCATTCCAGGAACGTCTCGGCGTTGACCGACGACAGGCAGCAGACGGCCGTGCGGTCGTTGCCCAGGTGGTCGACGCCGGTGTGCAGCATGATCTCGCTGCACAGGTTCGACTGGCGCACGCTCAGGCCCAGCTCGCGCTGGTGCTGCGGCATGGCGCGGTTCACGGTGTCGGAGAAGATCAGGTAGGGCTCGCCGGTCTGCAGGCGCAGCTCCAGGACCTTCTGCCACAGGGCGCGGGCGTCGACTTCGCGCAGGACCTCGTTGGTCTTGGGCGAGCGCAGGCCGAACTTGTGGCCGTCGCGGACGGCGTGCATGAACTCGTCGGTGATCGAGATGCCGTGGTGCAGGTTCAGGGACTTGCGGTTGAAGTCGCCCGACGCCTTGCGGATCTCCAGGAACTCTTCGATTTCCGGGTGGTGGATGTCGAGGTAGACGGCCGCCGAACCACGACGCAGCGAGCCTTGGCTGATCGCCAGGGTCAGGCTGTCCATCACGCGGATGAAGGGGATGATGCCGCTGGTCTGGCCCTGGCCCTTGACCTTCTCGCCGATCGACCGGACGCCGCCCCAGTAGGTGCCGATGCCGCCGCCGTTGGCCGCCAGCCAGACGTTCTCGTTCCAGACGCCCAGGATGCCGTCCAGGCTGTCGCTGACGGCGTTCAGGAAGCAGCTGATCGGCAGGCCGCGCTCGGCGCCGCCGTTGCTCAGCACCGGGGTCGACGGCATGAACCACAGCTTGCTCATGTAGTCGTAGACGCGCTGGGCGTGGTCGGCGTCGTCGGCGAAGGCCGTCGACACGCGGGCGAACATGTCCTGGTAGGATTCGCCGGGCAGCAAATATCGGTCTTCCAGGGTGGTCTTGCCGAAATCGGTCAGCAGGGCGTCGCGCGAGCGATCGACCTCGACCTTGCGCACCAGCGCCAGTTTCGGACGTTCAGCCTTCATGCCGCCGGTGCGGACCAGGGGGAGAGCCGTCGTCTTCGCCGCTTCACTGCCGTTCATGATCAAAAATCCATAATCAATCAGCGTGTTCCGGAAAAGGGAACGTCCCGTCCAGCCGCTACATCTTGTGGCCGAGGAGCCCCCTCAGCCCACATATGGGGCCACAGTGGCTAATGACTCGTCAACGACGAGATGCGCCTCGCGGGCGAGTTTTTTCTTAACAAGCTGTGAACGAACAACGGTGTCCGGGAAGATGCTGGGCATCATCAAGGGGTTGCACGGCCAAGGCAAACGCTGCTGCGGCGACCTGTCACGGGCCACAAAGAAGTGATCCGGTCGCGGACCGGATTGCGCTGAAAAGCACTTGCCTGCGCCAAGCGCCCGGCCGGCGGGCGATCCGACGTCCACGGCGCATCTTGCGACCGTTTCCGACGTCGTCCCGCTCCTGGGCAGGCCCAAAAGAAAAGGGCCCGGCGTTTCCGCCGGGCCCTCAACCTTAGTGCCTGATCTTGATCTTAGAAGTTGATCGAGATCGTGGAACGACGGTTCAGCGGTTCCTTCACACCATCGCCAGTGGCGACGGCCGGGGCGCTTTCACCCTTCCAGTCAACGGCCAGGGTGTCGGCGGCGACACCGGCGCCGACCAGGGCGTCAGCCACGGCCTTCGCACGACGCTCCGAGAGCTTGGCGTTGTACTTCGGCGAACCCGAGGTGTCGGTGTGACCGACAACCACCAGCTTGGTGGCCTTGCCCGAGGTCGCGTAGTTCGCGGCTTCCGAAACCACCGACTGGGCTTCCGGCGTCAGGACGTACTGATCGAACGGGAAGTAGACGATGAACTCGCGAGCCTCATACGCCGGCGGAGGCGGCGGGGGAGGCGGCGGGGGCGGAGGCGGCGGGGGCGGAGGAGGCGGCGGCGGCGGGGGCGGCGGCGGGGGCGGCGGCGAAGCGAAGGAGTAACGCAGACCCACGGTCAGCGATTGGTCCTTGTACTGGCCTTGGAACGCGCCGGGTTGGATCGCGCCGTTGCCGGTCGACTGCCAGCCGTGCTCTTCGGTGGCGAACCAGCGGTAGGTCACGTCGACCTTCAGCTTGTCGGTCGCCTTGATCGAGGCGCCGGCGATGGCTTGCCAGGCGATGGCGATGTCGTCGTCGTCGACGGTCAGGTTCTGCTGAGCCGCGTTGGTCGGGGTGACCGGGCCCACGCCGCTGAACTGACCCAGCGCGCTGACGTCGAGACGGTTGATGCCGAGACCGGCGCCCAGGTAGGGGTTGATCCACGAGTCCGGCGCGAAATCGTACAGGACGTTGACCATCAGCGACCAGGAGTCGATCGAGCCCGACGGGCCGCCGCAGGTCGGCGAGGCGGCCGAACGGGTCACGCCGGGGGTGCAGAGGCCGATCGGCTGCTGACGGACCGGGTTGCCCATGACGGTGGTCAGGTCGCCGGGGCGGTAGCCGCCTTCGACTTCGGCGCGCCAGTTCGGGTTGAACTGGTAGCCCAGGCGGACGAAGCCGGCCCAGTCTTCATCCGTCGACCAGGTCCAGTGCGCGTGCGCGCCATCGCGCAGGCTCAGGTCCGATTCGGAGTTGATGCCCTCGGGCCAGTGGTAGCCAAGGTCGACCGCGCCGTACCAGCCGGTCTCTTGGGCCGAAGCGGCGCCAGCGGCGAACACCGCGGCCAGAGCCACCCCCGCCAGGAGTTGGAGTTTCATATCAAGAGCCCTCTATTGCCCTGCACCGGCCGAGACCGACCGAGCATTGTTATACCAAGGCGCACGATCCGCGAAAGTGTCAGCAGAGCAACACCCGTCAGGTTTCGAGCGCCCCATTAGAGATGACGCCGCGAAACATGACCGCCCCCACGAAATCAACTTCCGAGCGTATCGGCTGACTGTCCCGGAAAAAGCGCCAGCATAGTACCGGTTCGCACGTGAATCCGCGCAGCGCAAGGCCTTCAGAGCGTTTTGCAACCTGCAAACGTGTAAAAATGTCGCACCTGTGCAGGAACTCCACAGTCGGAAGCGGCGGGCGCCCGCTACCTCAGTCGAGGGTCCGTCGGTAACGCGACATAGCGGCGGCGGCGATCGCCACGACAAATAGCGCCAGGGCGAAAAGACTAGTCCAAAGGTCGATCAGACCCAGTCCTTTAAGTAAAGAGCCGCGCACGATTCGCAGGAAGTGGGTCACGGGGATCACGCTGCCCAGGGCCTGGGCCCAGGCCGGCATGCCCCGGAACGGGAACATGAAGCCCGACAGCAGGATCGAGGGCAGGATGTAGAAGAACGACATCTGCACCGCCTGCAGCTGGTTGCGGGCCACGGTCGAAATCAGAAAGCCCAGCGACAGCGACCCGAAGATGAACAGCACCACCCCCAGGGCCAAAGCGTCCCAGCCGCCCGCCATCGGCACCGAGAACAGCACCCGCGCCAGCACCAGGATGACCACGGTCTGGATCAGTCCGACCACCACATAGGGCGACAGCTTGCCGATCATCACCTCGATCGGCTTGGCCGGAGTGGCCAGCAGGCTCTCCATGGTGCCGCGCTCGTATTCGCGGGTCATGCCCAGCGAGGTCATCATCACCAGGGTCAGCGACAGCACCACGCCCAGCAGGCCGGGCACGATGTTGTAGGCGGTGATGGCCTCGGGATTGTAGCGCCGGTGGATCACCACCTCGAACGGATCCTTGTCGACCCCCACGCCGGAAGATGGGGCCGCCGCGCCCACCAGGTCGCGCGACAACGCCGTACGCGGAAGATTGGCCAGGGCCGCGATCGCCCCGCCGGTGGCGGCGGGGTCGGAGGCGTCGGCCTCGACCAGGATCTGGGCGTCGTCGCCGCGCACCACGCGGCGCGTAAAGTCGGCGGGGATGGTCAGGGCGAACTGCACCTCGCCCCGGGCTATGGCCTGGTCCAGCTCCTCGGGCGAGGACGCCTCGCGGACGATCTTGAAGTAGCCGTTGTGGGCCAGGGCCGAGAGGGCCGAGCGCGCCATCGGCCCGTGGTCCTGCACCAGCACCGCCGTGGGCAGGTCGCGCGGGTCGCTGTTGATGGCGTAGCCGAACAGCAGCAGCTGGACGATCGGCATGACCAGGATCATCGCATAGGTCAGCCGGTCGCGGGTGAGCTGGATGAACTCCTTGGTCAGCACCGCCAGGATGCGGTTCAGGGACAGGCCCCTGTCGGCCGCCCCAGACGAGGATTGGGCGCCGCTCATTGAAAGTTGTCCCGCGACGACGCCATCAGTTGGATGAACACGTCCTCCAGCGTGGGCGAGACCTCGCTCCAGACGAACGGCGGCTTGCGATAGGGGGCGATGGCGGCCTCCAGCGCCGCGCGGTCCTGGCCGCTGACGTGCAGGGCGGCGCCGAACGGCGCGGCCATGGCCACGCCCGGGGCCTTGGAAAGCTCGCGGCCCAGCCGGTCGGCCCCTGGTCCCTCGGCGCGGAAGGTGGTCAGGCCCGACTGGCCGATCACCTCGTCCAGCGTGCCGCGCGCCATCAGCTTGCCGTAGGCGATGTAGGCGATGTCGTGGCAGCGCTCGGCCTCGTCCATGTAGTGGGTCGAGACCATCACGGTCAGGCCCTCGGCCGACAGGGCGTGGATCTCGTCCCAGAACTCGCGCCGCGCCTGGGGATCGACGCCCGCCGTGGGTTCGTCCAGCAGCAGCAGGCGCGGCTCGTGCAGCACGCACGACGCCAGGGCCAGGCGCTGCTTCCAGCCGCCCGACAGGCTGCCGGCCAACTGCTTCTGGCGTCCCGCCAGGCCCAGCCGCTCGAGCGCCTCGTCCACCCGCCGGCGGCGCTGGTCCAGGCCGTAGATGCGGGCGGTGAAGTCCAGGTTCTCGCGGATCGACAGGTCCTCGTAGAGCGAGAACTTCTGGGTCATGTAGCCGGTCTGGCGCTTGATCTCCTCGGCATGGCGCCGGAAGTCCAGGCCCAGCACCGTGCCCTCGCCGGCGTCGGGGGTCAGCAGGCCGCACAGCATGCGCAGGGTGGTGGTCTTGCCCGAGCCGTTGGGGCCCAGGAAGCCGGTGATCTTGCCGGAACCGACCTGGATGGTCAGGTCCTGGACCACGTGCTTGTCGCCGTACGACTTGTCCAGGCCGCGCACGTCGACGGCCAGCTCGCCGCCCGGCTCGGTCAGACGCTTGGAAGCAGGCTGGGCGACCGCGGCGTTCACTTGCCCGCGCCCTTCAGCGGAACCACGTCGACCGGCAGGCCGGGCGGCAGGTCGTCCGGACGGTCCGGCAGGGCCTCGACCAGGAACACCAGCCGGTCGCGGGCGTCGCGGCTGTAGATCACCGGCGGGGTGAACTCGGCCCGGGGGCTGACGAAATTGATCCGGGCGCCGAGGCCGCTCTTGCAGCCGTCGCACTCGAAGGCGATCCGCGCGCCCGGCTTATAAAGAGCGACCTGCGACTGGGGCACGTAGAACCGCAACCGCACCCGGTTGTCGGCCAGCAGGGCCACCACCGGCTGGTTGGCCGCCACCCACTCGCCGGGCTGGTAGAAGACGTCCTGCACCCGGGCGGCCGCCGGGGCCTTGGGGCTGATCTGATCGAGGCGGTCCTGGGCGACCGTCAGCTGGTCGCGAGCGGCGGCGGCCTGGCTCTCGGCCGCGCGGATGGCGTCCGGCCGCGCGCCCAGCGTGCCGACCCGCCGCTGCTGCTCGACGGTGCGGACATTGGCCTGGGCCGTGCGCAGGGCCGCCTTGGCCTGGTCGAGACGGGCGGGGGCGTAGAAGCCCCGGGCCGCCAGGGGCGCGACGCGGTCATAGTCGGCCTGGGCCTGGGCCATCTGAGCGGCGGCGGCGGCGCGCTGGGCGTCGTAGACCGCCAGCTCGTCCGGCCGCTGGCCCTTTTCCGCGTCCAGCGCCTGGTACTGGGCGGCCACGGCCTGGGAGGCGGCCTGGTCGCGGGCGGCCACCAGCTGGGCGGCGTCCAGGGCGAACAGCGGCTGGCCGGCGGTCACGCGCTGGCCGCGCTGCACCGACACCGTGCTGACCGGCCCGGCGACCGAGGCCCCGACATAGAGGGTCTCGCCCTCGACATAGCCCGACAGCCGCCGGGGATGGGCCGAGCCCGGCCCCCAGATCCGCCAGGCGACGAACCCGACCAGAAGGGCCGCCGCGACGGCCAGGACGATGCGAACCCGCGGCCTCATGCGCGTCCCTCCGCCGGATCGACCAGCATGCCCTGCAGGACCACCTCGGCGTGCTGGGCCAGCAGGGCCTTCAGGTCGACCGGCTTGACCCCGATCGGCACGAACACCTCGCGCCACAGCACGCCCAGCAGCAGTGGCCCCGCCAGGCTGAACACATAGAGCTGGGGATCGCCGGGCCGCACCTCGCCGCGCGCCTGGGCGGCGGTCACGGCCCCGCTCATGGCGCCCAGCATCAGCGAGATCACGTCCTCGTGCCAGACCTTGGCCAGCTCCGGGAAGTTCCTGGACTCGCCGATCACCATCTTGGCCACCGCCCCCAGCCGGCTCTCGGTCACCACCTCGGCGATGCGGGCGAAGACCAGGCGGATCAGGTCGCCGAACGGCATCTGGCTCTGGGCGATGAAGCCGGCGACGGCCTCCAGGTTGGGGGCGATCGTCTCGCGCACCACCGCCCGGAACAGGTCCTGCTTAGTCTCGAAATAGAGATACAGCGCGCCCTTCGACACCCCTGCCCGGGCGGCGATGTCGTCCAGCCGCGCGGCGGCGAAGCCCTTCTCGGAGAACACGACCAGCGCCGCGGCGATGATCTCGCCGGGTCGGGCTTCACTGCGTCGTCGCCACTTGGGTTGGCCGGGCTGCATGGTGGGGCTCTATATATAACTGACGGGTCAGTTATATATCCGGATATCACCGGTTGTCAAAGCGACGAGATCCGCTCGACCGGAAGTGGCGCCTCGTCTAGCTTGACCGCATGCGCGCCCTCCTGATCCTCGCCGCCGCCCTCGTGCTCGCCAGTCCGGCCCAGGCCCGGGATGACAAGGAGGCCGCCACGCGTTGCGCCGCCGGCGTCGCGCGCCTCGACAAGCCGCTGAACGACCCGTCGGCGCGGATGGCTGTCTATTTCTGGTCTGTCTTCATCGATCACTACCGCCCGATCCCCTATGAGGCGGCGGCGATGTCGCAAAAGGTGATCGCCCAGTGCGGCGACGACGGTCGCCGCGACAACGCCTGGTCCTTCACCGTGCACCTGCTGGCCGCTTCGGGCGACCTGGACGGAGCCCAGGCCGTGGCCGAGGAGCGCTTGCGGCTGTCGCCCTCGAACACCGCATTGGAGGAACTGGCGGAGGTCCGGCTGCGAAAGGGCGACGAAACCGGCGCGCTCGACATCGTGCGCGGAAAGGCTCTTCCGGGACGCTCCGACGAAGAGATGCTGGCGCGGATGTACCGGTCCCTCACCGTCGAACGTGACGCCGATCAGTCCGCCGCCCTGGCCTTGCTTCGGAGAGGCGAACAACATTGGCGCGCCCTGGCCGAAGTCCAGCGGGATCCGGATACGACCATCCGGTTGGCCGGCATGATCGCCCGCCAGGGTTCCCCGCAGGAACGCATGAACGACAACAAGGCCGCCGCCGTGACCTATGCCCGCGTCGAGGCCACGCTCGCCCCGCTGCGCATCCGCCCTCTGGACGGCTTCGATGAGAACGGAGTCGAGGCCGTCCTGATGGACGCCTATGTCTCGGGGGCCAGGGTCTCCGCGGCGGCCGGCGATCGCGCCGGCGTGCTCGACAGCGCCAGCAAGGCCGTCTCCCTGGCCCAAGACGAACCTTTCACAGTCGCGGACGGAACGTTCCGGGGCGAGATCTCCATCAACCGCTGGATGGACGGCTATCCGGCCCGCTTTTCTGTCGACTACTTCCGGCAGATCGCTGACGACCTGATGCGGGTCGACGCGCCGCGCGAGGCCCTCCCTCTCCTGAAGGCCGTCGCCGAGTTCCGGGCGGAGGTGGCCAAGATCCGCGCCAGGCCGGACGACGGCGTCAACCTGATCAAGGTCGCGAGGGCCCAGCGCCTGGCGGGCGAACCCGAAGTGTCGCTGAAGACGATCGACGCCGGCCTGGTCCTGATGCGCGCCGAGGCCAAGCGCCCCACGCCCGTCGGCCCCATCGAGGGCTATATGCTGACGGCGATCGCCGAGGGCGTGCTGGAGCGCGGCCTGGCCCTGGACGCGCTGGGACGCGGGGCCGACGCCTGCGCCGCGTTTCGCGACGCGCGCACGACCTACAGCCCCAACCCGACCATATATCCCGTGACCGATCCGTTGCTGACCCGGCTGGACGAGGCCGTGGCGCGTCCGGCCTGCGCCGCCTAGACCCGGCCCGCGTCCCGCAGCCGCTTGCGCTTGCCGCCCAGCGCGTCCGGGCGGTTCAGCACCTTGCGGTACTCGTCGCGGCGCTCGTGGATCGAGGCGATGACCAGGCCCATGGGCACGCCGATGTCGACCAGCACGGCTTCGGACAATTGCAGCGAGGCCTCGATGGTCTCGGGCACGGCGTCGGTGGCGCCCAGCTCGTAGAGGCGGGCGGCGTGGCGGGCGTCGCGGGCCCGGGCGACGATGGTCAGGTCGGGGCGATGGCCGCGCGCGGTGGCCACCACCGCCTCGGCGGCTTCCGGCGAATCCATGGTCACCACCACCGCGCGGGCATGGTCGAGGCCGCAGCGCTCCAGCAGCTCCACCCGCGAGGCGTCGCCGAAATAGACGCGGTGGCCGGCGCGGCGGCCCTGCTGGACGAAGCTGGGGTCGCGGTCGATGGCGATCCAGGGCAGCTCGTGGCGGTCCAGCATGTCGCCGACCAGCCGGCCGACCCGGCCGTAGCCGACCACCAGCACCCGGCCCGCCGGCTCCTCGCTCTGCAGGCCCACCAGATCGGGCGCCTCGGTGACGGGGGCCGGGGCGCGCTTGGCCAGGCGTCCGCCGACCGCCGACAGGACCGGGATCAGGAACATGGTCAGGGTCGCGGCCACCAGCACGGCCTGGCCGACCTGGTCGGAGACCACGCTGGCGGCCATGGCGTTGTCCAGGATCACGAAGGCGAACTCGCCGCCGGCCGCCAGGGTCAGGGCGGCCTCGATCGACGCGCGGTTCGACAGGCCGAACAGCCGGCCCAGCCCCATGATCATCACGCCCTTGACGACGATCAGACCCACGGCGACGCCCAGCACGAAGACCGGCGAGGCGACCAGCAGCGACAGGTCCAGCCGGATGCCCAGCGACACGAAGAACAGGCTCAGCAACAGCCCCTTGAACGGCTCGATCTTGACCTCGACCTCGTGGCGGTACTCGGTCTCGGCCAGCAGGATGCCGGCCACGAAGGCGCCCAGGGCCATCGACAGGCCCGACAGCGACGCCACCAGCCCCGCCCCGATGATCACCAGCAGGCAGGCGGCCATGAACATCTCTTCGCTCTTGGCCTTGGCGACCGAGCGCATCATCGGGCGCAGGGCCAGGCGGCCGAACAGCACGATGATCCCCAGGCCGACCACCGCCGGCCCCAGGGCCAGCAGGTCGCGCAGGCCGAACGTGCCGTCGCCCCGGCCCAGGATCGCCAGGGTGATCAGGATCGGGGCCACCGCCAGGTCCTGGAACAGCAGCACCGAGAAGGTGGCCCGCCCGCCCTCGGCGTGAAGGCGCTTGCGCTCGACCAGCACGGGCACGGCGATGGCGGTGGACGACAGGGTCAGGGCCGCGCCGATCGCCAGGGCCGCGACCGGCTGCTGGCCCAGCGCCATGGCGATGCCGCCCAGCGCCAGCGAGCAGCCGATCATCTGCAGGGCGCCCAGGCCGAAGACCAGCTTGCGCATCAGCCGCAGCCGCTCCCACGACAGCTCCAGCCCGATCATGAACAGCAGGAACACCACCCCGAACTCGGCCAGCTGGGCGATTTCCTGGGGGTTGTCGACGGTGACGTAGTCCAGCCACGGGAAGGTGTGGCTCAGCGCGCCCAGGCCGAACGGCCCCAGGATCACGCCGGCGATCAGGAAGCCGAGGATGGGGTTCAGCTTCAGCCGCTTGAACAGCGGCGCGACGATGCCCGCCGTGGCCAGAAACAGCACCAGGTCCTTGTAGTCCGCCGGCGACATCGCGTGGTTCACGTGGTGGAGTCCCCTCTTTGAACGTTTCCTAGCTGGCGAGTTTCAGTCTTACGCCCGCGCCGGCCCCGACCCCGTGGTCATTGTCCGGCGCGATCAGCGCGACGCCGCCGGTCTCCAACGCGTCGATCAACAGGCGTTCGGTGCTATGGTGCAGGGCGTGGCGCTCGGTCTCGAAGTCCTTGACCGTGCTGCGCGAGACGCCGGCCTTGTCAGCCAGGTCGCCCTGCGACCAGCCCAGCAGGCCGCGCGCGCCGCGACATTGGGCCGGCAGGAGAATTTTTGCGTGGGGCATCTGGCGCTCCCGGGCTTTGTCACCCATATTGGTTGAGTACGCCCGAAAATGTTGACCGTCAAGGAGAGCCTTTGCACCACACATCCCTGATCGCCACCATCTGCGCCGGCCTGGGCCTGGCCTTCGTGTTCGGCGCCATCGCCAATCGCCTGAAGCTGCCCGTGCTGGTCGGCTATCTGGTCGCCGGCGTGGTCGTCGGCCCCTTCACGCCCGGCTACGTGGCCGATCAGGAGCTGGCGCCGCAGCTGGCCGAGATCGGGGTGATCCTGCTGATGTTCGGGGTGGGCCTGCACTTCTCGGTCAAGGACCTGCTGGCGGTGCGCAAGATCGCCATCCCCGGCGCCGTGGTGCAGATCCTGGCCGCCACCGCCATGGGCATCGGCCTGGCCCACCTGCTGGGCTGGACCCTGGGGGCGGGGATCGTGTTCGGCCTGGCCCTGTCGGTGGCCTCGACCGTGGTGCTGCTGCGGGCCCTGCAGGAGCGGCGGCTGATCGAGACCGACCGCGGCCGCATCGCCGTCGGCTGGCTGATCGTCGAGGACCTGGCCATGGTGCTGGCCCTGGTGCTGCTGCCGGCCCTGTCGGGCATGATGGGCGGCGAGGCCCCGCCGCCGGGACCGGGCGGCGTCGCCGGCGCCTTCGCCATCACCATCGGCAAGGTCGCGGCCTTCGTCGCCCTGATGCTGATCGTCGGCCGCCGGGTGATCCCCTGGATCCTGCACCGCATCGCCCACACCGGCTCGCGCGAGCTGTTCCGCCTGGCGGTGCTGGCCATCGCGCTGGGAGTCGCGTTCGGCTCGGCGGCGCTGTTCGGCGTGTCGTTCGCCCTGGGGGCCTTCTTCGCCGGCATGATCATGGCCGAGAGCGAGCTTTCCCAGCAGGCCGCCAACGAGACCCTGCCGCTGCGCGACGCCTTCGCCGTGCTGTTCTTCGTGTCGATCGGCATGCTGTTCAACTGGTCGGTGATCCTGCGCGAGCCCCTGGCGGTGCTGGCGACCCTGGCGATCATCGTGATCGGCAAGTCGGTGGCGGCCTGGATGATCGTCATCGCCTTCAAGCGCCCGCAGAGCGTGGCCCTGACCATCTCGGCCAGCCTGGCCCAGATCGGCGAGTTCTCGTTCATCCTGGCCGGCCTGGGCGTGTCGCTGAAGCTGCTGCCCAAGGAGGGTCAGGACCTGATCCTGGCGGGCGCCATCCTGTCGATCCTGCTCAACCCGCTGCTGTTCGCGGTGCTCGACAAGATCCTGCCCAAGCTGGTCGGCCGGACGGGCGAGCCGGTGGCTCCGGCGATCGCCGCCCAGCCGCACGGCGTGCTGGTCGGCTACGGCCGGGTCGGCAAGGCCGTCGCCGAGGGGCTGAAGGGCCGCATGCCGCTGGTGGTGATCGAGGACGAGGGCGAACGGGCCGACGAACTGCGGGCCGGCGGTTTCGACGTGCTGCAGGGCAACGCCGTGCGGCCGGAGATCCTGCTCAAGGCCGGCCTGGCCGAGGCCACCCACCTGTTCGTCGCCGTGCCCAGCCCGTTCGAGGCCGCCCGGATCATCGAGCAGGCCCGCGCCGCCAACCCGAAGGTCAAGATCATCGCCCGCGCCTATACCGACGCCGACGTCGACCTGCTGACCCAGATGGGCGCCACCCACGCCCTGATCGGCGAGCAGGAGATCGCGCGCGGCATGCTGGCCCTGGCGCCGAAGCGGGCGGCTCCGGCGGCGTCCGTGCACTAGGCTCGGGGACATGCGCTTGTGCATGTCCCCGGCGCCGCATTGACCAAACCCGCGCCAGCGCCTACTCCCCGCCTCATCATGAGCCCCCGCCGCGTCCAGACCCGGTCGACCTGGCCCATCGCCCTGCTGGCGATGCTGGCCGTGCTCGTCCAGGCGCTGATGCCGGCCGCGGCCATGGCCCACGACGCCGCCGGCCAGTCGGTGCTGATCTGCACCGCCGACGGCGCGAAAAGCGTCGAAGTCGCGGGCGACATCATCGGCAAGAAGGATCCCAAGGGATTCGGCGGCCTGCCCTGCGCCCAGTGCGTGGCCGTCGCCCTGGCGACCACCACCCCGCCGGACATCGCCGTCGCGCCGGTGCTCTACAGCGCCCGCATCGAAGCCGCGCCCCGCGCCGCCCTGACCGGCGTCGCCCTGGCCCGCGCGCCCCCGCGTCCGCCGGGGCAAGGACCACCGACCGCCTGATCGCCTGACCTTCGTCTCGCGCGTTACGGCCGCATGCCGACGCGCGTCGTCATGCTTTCGGGGCTCTTTTCATGTCCAATTCCTTCCGCCTGGCCCTTCTGGCCGGCGCCACGTTCTGCCTCCTGTCATCCGCCGCGTACGCGGCCGAAGACGACCAACGCTCCACCGTCGACTCGGTCATCGTCACCGCCCGTCCCAATCCCGAGGATCCGCCGGTCGTGGCGGCCGCGCGCCGGCGCCTGTCGGAAACGCCCGGCGGCGTGTCGGTGATCTCGCAGGAATCCTACATCCATCGCGAGACCCTGGGTCTGGACGACATGCTGCGCGACGCGCCCGGCGTCTACGCCCAGCGCAAGTGGGGCGGGGATGTCCGCATCTCGATCCGCGGCTCGGGAATCGGCAACGCCAACCACAATCGCGGCCTGCTGCTGGCGCAGGACGGCGTGCCGTTGAACGAGGCCGACGGCTTTGGCGACAGCCAGGTCGCCGACCCGCTGAACACCCGCTACGCCGAGGTCTATCGCGGCGGCAACGCCCTGCGCTTCGGCGGGGCCCTGCTGGGCGGCGCGATCAACATGGTCACGCCCACGGGCAAGGACGCCGGGTTCGACAATCAGGTCCGCATCGACGGCGGCTCCTACGGCCTGCTCCGCGAGCATGTCGCCATCGCCCGCCAGTCGGGCGACTGGGACGTCTATGCCGCCGCGACCAACCAGACCGGCCAGGGCTGGCGCTCGCAGAGCCAGCAGAACATCCAGTTCGGATCCTTGAACATCGGCCGATCGTTCGGCCAGGACCGCGAGGTCCGGTTCATCGTCAACGGCTCGAACATCAACCAGGAGATCCCTGGATCGCTGACCCTGGCTCAGTTCGAGGCCAATCCGCGCCAGACCGCCGTGGGCAACGCCAGTGGCGACCAGGGCCGCAATCAGCGCGGCGTGCGCGGTTCGCTGGGCACGACCTGGCGGCTCGGCGACGATCTGGTCTTCCAAGGTTCGCTCTATGCGGTGTGGAAGGACCTGGACCACCCGATCTTCCAGGTCATCGACCAGCAGAGCCGCAACTACGGCGCCTTCGGCCGCTTCGACTGGGACGGCCAGATCGGCGGCAAGCGCGCCGACGCCTTCTTCGGCGCCTGGTACCGCACCGGCGACATGGACTCCAACTTCTACGTCAATGTCCGCGGCGCTCGCGGCGCCCCGACCTCGCGGACGCAGCAGAACGCCAAGGCCGTCGATGTGTTCGGCGAGGGCCGCCTGTTCGTCACCGACCGCGTGGCCGTGGTGGCGGGCGCGACCTGGGGCCAGGCGGAGCGGGACTACACCAGCTTCGCGGTCCCGGGCGTGGCGACGACGTTCAACCTGAAGGCCGACAAGACCTACGACTGGGTCTCGCCGCGCATCGGTCTGCTCTGGCAGGACGAGACCGGCAACCAGATCTTCGCCAACCTGACCCGCTCGGTCGAGCCGCCGAACTTCAGTTCGATGACCCCGACCAACACCGGCTTCACGCCCGTCAGCGCCCAGAAGGCCTGGACCGGCGAGGTCGGGGCGCGCGGCCACACCGGCCCGTTCACCTACGACGTCACCCTGTATCGCACCGACCTGAAAGACGAGATGCTGCAATATGCGGTCAGTTCGTCGATCCCGGCCTCCACCTTCAACGCCGACAAGACGGTCCACCAGGGGATCGAGGCGGCGCTGGACTGGGCCGTGGCCCCGCGCTGGCGCATCCGCCAGACCTGGACCTGGTCCGACTTCCGCTTCGAGGACGACGTCCAGTTCGGCGACAATCGCCTGCCGATCGTGCCCCAGAACTTCTACCGCTCGGAGGTCCGCTACGACGACCCGCGCGGCTGGTTCCTGGCCCCGTCGGTCGAGTGGTCGGCCAGCGACCAATGGATCGACTACGCCAACACCAAGAAGGCGCCGGGCTACGCGATCCTGAATTTGAACGCCGGCTGGAAGGTCAGCGGCCAGGTGTCGCTGTTCCTCGACGCGCGGAACCTGGCGGACAAGGCCTATGTGTCCAACACCCAGGCCGCCGTGACCTGGACCGCGGCGACCGCCACGCTCTGGCCGGGCGATGGCCGGTCGGTGTTCGGCGGCGTCACGGTCGGCTTCTGAGGAGAAACGCCATGAAAGCTCCGCTGATCGCCTTGCTGGCCCTGGCCGCTCCGTTCCCTGCCCTGGCCCACGTCGTCGCCGCGCCGGGCGAGGCCAAGGCCGGCTCCTATTCCGCGATCGCCTTCCGCGTCGGCCACGCCTGCGCGGCCGGCGACACGACGCTGAAGCTGCGGGTCGAGATCCCCGACGGCGTCGCCTCGGCCCGGCCGCAGCCCAAGACCGGCTGGACGATCGATGTCGAAAAGGACGGTGACCGCGCCACCGCGGTCACCTGGACCGGTCGCCTGCCCGACGACCAGTTCGACGACTTCGCCCTGCTGATGAAGCTGCCGGCTCAGCCGGGCGCGCTGGTCTTCCCGGTGATCCAGTCCTGCGAGAAGGGCGAGAGCCAGTGGACCGAGATTCCCGATCCCGAACGCCCCGGCGAGAAACTGACCCGCCCGGCCCCGACCGTGCGCCTGATCCCCGCCGCCGCCGAACAAATGCCCTCCATGCCGGGCATGAAACACTGATGCCGAGAAACGCCATGAACCGCTTCGCCCTCGCGGCCCTCGCCGCCCTCACCCTCTCCACGCCCGCCTTCGCCGGCGACTACCGCGCCGGCGGGATCGAGGTCCGCCGCCCGTGGACCCGCCCCGCCCAGGCCGGCATGAACGGCGTCGGCTACCTGACGGTGGCCAATGTCGGCGCCAAGCCGGTCAAGCTGGTCGGCGTCGAGACCCCCGCCGCCCGTTCGGCGACCCTGCACCAGTCCAGCATGGCCGGCGGCGTCTCGTCGATGCGGCCGGTGACCGGCGGCCTGACCATCGCCCCCGGCGCCAAGGTCGACTTCGCCCCCGGCGGCTATCACCTGATGCTGATGGGCCTGACCAAGGCCCAGGCCCTGGGCGGCAAGGTTCCCCTGACCCTGGTGTTCGACGGCGGCCGCAAGCTGCGCATCGACCTGTCGGTCGAGGCGGGTCCGCCAAAGGCCGATCCGATGGCCGGGATGCATATGGATCACTGAAGACGGCGTAACCTGCACGTCAGAACCCCTCTCTCTCTTTGAGAGAGGGCGAATAGTGTCCGCCTCCGTCGCGGAGCGACTTTCGGCGCCCGATACCGCCGCACTTCGCCCGCCTCCCCCAAACATGACAAAAAAGTAAGGGGCGAAAAGGCCCCGGGGATGGCCAAGTCGCGGTTCGGATTTTCCAACGGATCGCTGCTTCCATGAAACGAATCTGGTTCGCCGCCGCCGCCATGGCCGCGCTGTCCCTGTCGGCCTTCGGCGCCCAAGCGCGTGAAGACCACGACCACGCCTGCCTGAACGACGCCTGCACCCTGCAGTCGCTGTTCGTGGCCGCCGACACCCCGACCGCCGGCGCGCCGACGATGTCGCTGGAGTCGCCGCGCTACGGGACCTGGGGCTTCGACGCGGCGGGCATGGACCGTTCGGTCAAGCCGGGCGACGACTTCTACAAGTTCGCCAACGGGACCTGGGACGCCAACACCGCCATCCCCAGCGACCGCACCCGTTACGGCAATTTCGACAAGCTGTCGGAATTGTCCGAGGCCCGCACCAAGGCGATCATCACCGAGGCCGCGTCCAGCACCGCGCCCGACGCCGACACGGTCAAGATCGGCGCCGCCTACAAGGCGTTCATGGACGAGGCCCTGGCCGAGAAGCTGGACGCCAAGCCGATCGCCGGCGAGCTGGCCGACATCCGCAAGGTCGGGACCAAGGACGACTTCACCGCCCTGATGGGCCGCAACCCGACCACGGGCTATTCGGCGATCCTGGGCCTGGGCATCGGCGCCGACGCCAAGAACCCGACGCGCTACGCCGTCTACGCCACGACCGGCGGCCTCAGCCTGCCCGACCGCGACTACTATCTCGACGCCAAGTTCGCCGAGAAAAAGACCGCGTACGAGGCCTATGTCGCCCAGATGCTGACCATGGTCGGCTGGGACAAGCCCGCCGAGAACGCCAAGGCCGTCGTGGCCTTCGAGACCCAGCTGGCCGAGGCCTCCTGGACCCGCGCCGAGCGCCGCGACCGCGACAAGACCTACAACCCCGCCACCCTGGCCGAGCTGCAGGCCCTGACCCCGGGCTTCGCCTGGAACCGCTATCTGGTCGGGACCGAGCTGCCCAAGATCGACCGCGTGGTGGTGACCACCAACACCGCCTTCCCCAAGTTCGCCAAGGTCTATGCCGACACCCCGCTGGACACGCTGAAGGCCTGGCAGGCGTTCAAGGTGGCCGACGGCGCGGCCCCGATGCTGTCCAAGCGCTTCGTCGACGCCAGCTTCGAGTTCCGCAACAAGACCCTGGCCGGCCAGCCCGAGCAGAAGCCCCGCTGGAAGCGCGGCGTCGCGGCGGTCAACGGCCAGCTGGGCGAGGCGGTCGGCCGGGTCTACGTGGCCCGCTACTTCCCGCCGGAATCCAAGGCCAAGATGATCGACCTGGTCGGCAACATCCGCACGGTGCTGAAGGCCCGGCTGGAGACGCTGGACTGGATGTCGCCGCAGACCAAGGCCCAGGCCGAGGACAAGCTGGCCAACTTCACGGTCAAGATCGGCTATCCCGACAAGTGGCGCGACTACTCCAAGCTGGAGGTCAAGGCCGACGACGTCTACGGCAACGCCCTGCGCTCGGCGGCCTTCGAGTGGCGTCACGACGTCGAGCGGCTGAACGGGCCGGTCGACAAGAGCGAGTGGGGCATGACCCCGCAGACGGTCAACGCTTACTACAACTCGGTCAATAACGAGATCGTCTTCCCGGCCGCCATCCTGCAGGCGCCGTTCTTCCATCCGGACGCCGACCCGGCCGTCAATTACGGCGGCATCGGCGGGGTGATCGGCCACGAGATCAGCCACGGCTTCGACGACCAGGGCCGCAAGTCGGACGGCAAGGGCGTGCTGCGCGAGTGGTGGACCGCCGAGGACGCCGCCAAGTTCAAGGCCCAGGCCGACAAGCTGGGCGCCCAGTACGGCGCTTTCGAGCCCCTGCCCGGCGCCAAGGTCAACGGCCAGCTGACCATGGGCGAGAACATCGGCGACATGGGCGGCCTGGCCTTCGCCCTGCAGGCCTATCACGCCTCGCTGGGCGGCAAGCCGGCCCCGGTGATCGACGGCTTCACCGGCGACCAGCGCGTCTACCTCGGCTGGGCCCAGGTCTGGCGCTCGAAGATCCGCGACGACGCGCTGCGCCAGCAGGTGGTCAGCGATCCGCACTCGCCGGCCTATTACCGCGTCAACGGCACGATCCGGAACCAGGACGGCTGGTACTCGGCCTTCGACGTCAAGCCGGGCGACAAGCTGTACGTGGCGCCGGAGGACCGGGTCCGGATCTGGTGACTTCGACTGGGGACATGCGCTCGCGCGTGTCCCCACCGACGCCCTGAAACTGGGGACACGCACAAGTGCATGTCCCCAGTCCAGAACGCAAAAACGGCGGCCCGCATCGCGGAGCCGCCGTTTTTATCGATTCTGTCAAAAACTGGAGCTAGACCCCAGATACACCAAACCCGTCGCGGGGGATAATCGCGACGGGTCCAGCTATTTCTCGATCATTCGATCTAGGTGGGCGTTTCCTCCCCGAAACGCCGAAGGAAGGGAGCTCTCTTTGGGCTCGTTTCTTCCTTGCAAGGGTTAGAAACGGCAAATCCGAGATGGTGTCAACGGCAACGATCGTGAATCCGCAAGGGCTCGCGATATTTTTGACATAAAACCGTTAGATTGGACCGGCGGGTCAAACTTATCGCCGATCTCCTATCGATTTTTTGACAATCCGGTCAAAACTTACCGGACCAACCGCTCCCGAAGCTTGTCCAGAACGACCGATCGCGACTCGAACACGTAGTCGGGACGCGAGACCGTGACCGGCTCGACTCCGGCCGCCCCCAGGGCGGCGGCGGCCTCGAACAGGTCCGAGGCGGCCAGCAGGGCGCCGTTGGCCCGGCGAGCCCCCTGGCCGACGAACGGGGCCACGGCCGCCTGGCCCGCCGCGTCCTGCTCGGCCGGCCACACCAGGGTGGCCATGTTCCGCGCCCGCCCCTTGGCCTCGACCACCGACAGCAGCCGCGCCAGCGACTCGATCTGGCCGTCCGTCCACGGCGTGATCAGCGAGGCGGTCAGCTGGGCCTGGCTCTTGAGGATCACCCCGTCGCTCAGCACCTTCAGCCCGTTGGCCGCCAGGGTCGCCCCGGTGGTGGTGATGTCGACGACCAGCTCGGCCGCGCCGGCAGCCGGGGCGCCCTCGGTGGCGCCGCTGCTCTCGACGATCCGGTAGTCGGCCACGCCGTGGCGGGCGAAGAAGGCCCGGGTCTGGGTGACGTACTTGGTGGCCACGCGGAGACGCCGGCCCGTCTTCGCAAGGTGCGCGTGACCGACCTCGTCGATGTCGGCCATGGTGTCGACGTCCAGCCAGCTCTTGGGGGCGGTCACCACCAGGTCGGCGCGGCCGAAGCCCAGGGCTCGCAGCAGCATGACCCGCGCGTCCATGTCGTCGCCGCGCTCGCGCAGCAGGTCCTCGCCGGTGACGCCCAGGTGCAGCTCGCCGCTGTCCAGCCCCGCGGCGATGTCGCCGGCCGACAGCAGCCGCACCGACACGCCCGGCAGGCCCGACAGCTCGGCGCTATAGCCGCGCGAGCCGCCCGACATCTCCAGCCGGAAGCCGCACTCGGCCAGCCAGGCCTCGACCTGCTCCTTCAAGCGGCCCTTCGAGGGAATGGCGAAGATCATCGGAGCAGTCATTCGCCGCCTCCCGCATAGGCTCGCGCGGGACGGACCATGCAGCCCACCGCGCCGGTCTTGGTTTCCGCGCCCACTCTTGTTGTATCGAGGCGCGCGGGCAGGCCGTCATAGCGGCCGCCGGCCGCCACGGGCCGCTCCTCGTCCAGGGCGTCGCTGCGCACCTCGAACAGGAAGCCGTCGTAATAGCCGAACGCCCTCCCGAAGGCGGCGGTCAGGCGCAGGCGGTCTTCCGGCACGCCGCGCGCGACCATGCCGGCCAGGCGCTGGCGCCAGCCGCCCAGGGCCGCGTCCAGCGCCGCGCGTTGCGGGCCGCCCAGGGCGGAGATGGCGTCCAGGGCCGCGCCCGGACGGTCGCTGACCGCCAGGAAGGCCCGCACCGCGTCGGCCTCGCCGGCCGACAGCTTGCCGGCCTGGACGGCCTGGGCGCGCTCGACCAGGCGATGGGCGATCTCGGCGGGACGGCGGCCGCCCACCGGCTCGATGCCGGCCAGCGACCACAGCTCCTGCAGCACCGCCGAGGCCTCGGCCTCCGGCAGGCCCGCGAGCAGGGCGGCGATCCGGCTTTTCTCTTCGCCCACTGCTTGTCCGAGGGCCGACGATCCGCCCTCGAGCTCGATCTTCAGCTGGCGGGGCTTGGTGAAGGCCCGCTTCAGCCGCGCGCCCAGCGGCGGAGTCAGGCCCAGGCTGTCGACGAAGGCGCCGAACAGGCCGACGTCGCCCAGCAGCAGGGTCAGGTCGTCGCGCCCGCCGGCCGCGGCCGAGGCCCAGGCCAGGGCGGCGATCTCGGCGTCGGCGGCCACGGGGTCGCCGGACTCGAAGGCCTCGACCCCGATCTGCAGGAACTCCTCGGCCCGGTCGCTGCCACGCGGCGCGACGCGGAACGCCTTGCCTTCATAGAGGTAGCGGCCCCCGACAGCTCCACCGGCGAGATGCTGGCGAGCGATGGCGACGGTGAAGTCAGGGCGCAGGCAGGCCTCTTCGCCCACGTCGCCGGAGACCACGAACAGCCGCGAGCGCATGGCCTCGCCGGCCAGGTCTAGCAGCAGGCCCAGGGGCTGCAGCACGGGGGCGTCGGTCGGCGCGGCCCCCGCCGTCAGGAAGGGAGCGCGGATGGCGTCGAGCGCCTCCGTCGGAATGGAACGCTCGAGCCTCACATCAACCCCCGATGATCGTCTTGACCGCCGCGACCAGCTCGCCGCGCGGGATCGTCTGCTGGCCGGGCCGCTCGGCCTTCCAGGCGGCGTTGTCGGCCACCCCGGCGGCCAGCTCGCGGCCCAGGTCCAGATCCTTGATGGTCACCGTGCCGGCCGCGATCTCGTCGCCGCCCAGCATGATGGCGGCCGGCGCCATGCGGCGGTCGGCGTATTTCATCTGCGGCCGCATGCCCGAGGTCCCGAGATAGACCTCGGCCGCGATGCCCGCGTTGCGCAGCTCGCCGACCACGGCGAAGTACTCGCCCATGTGGGCCTGGTCGAAATTGATGATCACCACCGGCCCGCGCGCGACGCCGCCGGGCTCGTGTCCCGCCGCCCGCAGCGCCGCCGCCAGGCGCGAGACGCCGAACGAGAAGCCCGTGGCCGGGGTCACCTGGCCGGTGAACCGCGCCACCAGGTCGTCATAGCGCCCGCCGCCGCCGATCGAGCCGAACGAGACCTTCTGGCCCTTGTCGTCCGTGGTCGACAGCAGCAGCTCGGCCTCGAACACCGCGCCGGTGTAGTATTCCAGCCCCCGGACGATCGAGGGCTCAAACAGCGCCTGGTCGTCGGCCACGCCCAGGCTCTTCAGGGCCGCGTCGATCTTGGCCAGCTCCTCCAGCCCCTCGTCGCCCTCGGCCGAACCGCCGATGACATTGGCGATCTTGGCCAGGGTGTCCGAACGCCCGCCGGATCCCGCCTGGACGAAGTCCAGCACCGAGTCGATCGCCTTGCCCACCAGGCCCGCGCCCTTGGTGAAGGCGCCGCTCTCGTCCAGCCGGCCCTCGCCCAGCAGCAGGCGCACGCCCTCGACGCCCAGGCGGTCCAGCTTGTCGACGGCGCGCAGCACGCCCAGCTTCTGGCCGTTGGTCTCGACCCCGGCCGCGGTCAGCAGGCCGTTCAGGAGCTTGCGATTGTTGATCTTCAGCGCCGCCGCGCCGCGCGGCAGGCCCGCGGCCTGCAGACCCTCGACCGCCATGGCGATGATCTCGGCGTCGGCCTCGGGACGGGCCGAGCCGACGGTGTCGGCGTCGCACTGGATGAACTCGCGGAACCGCCCCGGACCCGGCTTCTCGTTGCGCCACACCGGCCCGAAGGCGTAGCGGCGGAACGGCTTGGGCAGGGTCTCCCAGTTCTGGGCGGCGAAGCGGGCCAGGGGCGCGGTCAGGTCGTAGCGCAGCGCCATCCACTGGTCGTCGTCGTCCTGCAGGGCGAACACCCCCTCGTTGGGACGATCGCTGTCGGGCAGGAACTTGCCCAGGGCGTCGGCATATTCGAACGCCCCGGTGTCCAGCGCCTCGAAGCCGTAGCGCTCATAGACCGCCGACACCGCCTCCAGGATCGCCCGCTCGGCCCGCAGGTCGCGGGCGCGCTTGTCGGCGAACCCGCGCGGGTTGCGGGCCTCGGGACGGAAGGTTTCGGCAAGCGTATTGGTCGGGTCGGTCATGGCGCGGCGTCGGGTCCTTAGAACTTCAAGGTCTCGACGGATGGCGCTCGTACGAAGCCCCATCCGCCTTGGGCGGGGCTCAGGCTGGGCGTCGCTTAGAGCGAACGGACCCGGCCGATCCCGCGAGGCGAGGTCGGATGGTGGTGGCGGCCGTGATGGTGCGGCGTACGGGTCATGGTGGGGCGGGCTATAGCGGATGAGGCGGCGGGGGGGAAGGGGTGAAGCCGAACCGAGCGAACTGCTCGCCCAAGCTTAGCCAAATCGCTACAATCGCACTATCGGAGGCCAATAACATGAACGAGCACAACCGCCGACGCGCCTTGGCTGACATGGTCTCACTTGACGCCTGGCGGGGCGAACGTCGGAGTGCGAAGGCCGATTTACATGTGGACGTCGTTTTCGGGGAAGCCCGTGTCGGCGGCGAGGTCGAGGAGCGGGCACGTTTTCGTCTGAGTTTAAAGCGGGCGGAGGTAGTGGTGGTTATCCCCGCCACGGAGCCCGCAAGAATCGATAAGACATCTGTCGTGCGAGGCGAGACAAACACGACAAAAGTCTCAATCAGCACAACGAAGAAGCAAGCGGGAAAGCGCGGCATAGACGTAAAAGGGGGTCTCGGCACAAATGCGCGGGGCCCTCGAATTGATGCAGGTGCTTCGGCGGAATTTTCTGCGAATACCTCAGCGGAGAAAATTACGAGGACCAATGTTACAGGATCTAATACGTCAGTTGTTCAAAGTAGAACCGAAGACGGAGACTACCGTTGGATCGTAAGTTCGATCGACATGCAGCCACTACTCGGCCACCCTTGGGACGCCGATAAAGCGCCACGATTGAAACTCGTCGACACACGCCCAGATCTCAATCGCGGAATTGAACCCAGTGTGCGCGTTCAGGTTCGATGCCTGAGAGAGGATCTCGAGATTACCAATATCGTCCTGAAGGATGAGAAACGTTGGGCATCGCTGAGGCAATCGCCAACTCATAGGAATCGGGTGGCGGCCGCCGAAGCGGTAATACGGGATCGAATGATGAAAGCGGGCCTAGTTCACGGAGCGCTGGATGAACCGTACGCCCAAATGTGCCTAGCCGAAGTTACCGTTGGTGAGGATGAATAGTGTTGGGTGACGAGGATGACAATTGGATTGCAACTATAGCGCGAATTCTATGCGCGCAAACCGCAGATTTGCGCGAATTGGCACTGATCGCTAAAGGCGACCCTCGTACATTTTATATTGGCACTTCTCTAGATGGCGTAGACCTTCGAGGGCAAGATCTTAGGGGCATGCTGCTGCCAAATCTTGATCTTGCAAAGGTTCGTCTAGACGATGCAACACGTCTAGACGATACAGATCAAAATAGCCTTCAAGTTACAGAAATACTGAAGGACAACCCCGAAGAATTTATTGCCGCCGCACTCGTCTACGTGGCAAGCCCTCGACTTTGGGAGATGCTAAGTCGAGGTGGACCATTTATAGATGGGGTCGAATTTTTCTCGCCAGAAACAATTTTATCATTCAAATCACAGGCTATTGATTTTCAAGGACCGAAGTTTATTCTCTTTGATGATGATGAATTTCTAGTTATTAAGCTACCACAACTCGCGAAAGACATAATAAGCTTAATATATACCAGAAATCATCGATCAATAAATGAGATTACCCAATTATCACGCTCTGATTACAGTGAGATTCGAGTTCTTGTTCCGCAATTAAAAGAAATTGGCCAGTCCCGAGGAGGTGAAGCAATGCGCTTGCCCACGGGGCTTCGCGACGCGATTGAATTTTTTTCAACAGATTGGCCAACCTTGAGCCACTTCTCTCAATCAAACCCGGTTACCATTTTCTTTAGCGCACGGAAAATACCGACCGTTCGACATCCATGGTTACAGATTTACTCCTGGGCGGTGCAGTTCGGGGTGGAGTTCTGCAGCGGAGCCCTTATATCCCCAAGATCATCATCGATATCCGGAGATTTTAGATTTGTATCTGCTCTATTTGGAGGATCTATTCCGCCCAACCGAATCATTACATTAAAATCACCGTTCTCAGCGGCGGCACTTTTTGATTTTTCCTCCCGCGCCAGGTCTAAAAATGGGGAAATACATTCTAGAATTCCCCATCTTCTCGAAATTCTTGGATGGAATGTCGTAAGAGAAATTGGCCCTAGAGATCTAATTGATCTGCGAGTTGAGGGAGGAAGCGGAGCTTTTAACTTCGAATTAAAACATGCAATTGGCAGTGAAAGCCGCATCTTCTATCCAGAAGAATTGTCTCAGGTTGAATTATTTCCCACAATGCGCATAGTTGTAAACGAACCGGCCGATACCGCGTCGGTAGTTGCCCAGATGATTTCCGGGACACTTTTGCTTAGCGCACGCGATCTAGCGGACTTCGACGATCCTGTACATTCGACTTTCTGGTCTCTCGTAGGATCTAACGCTCTGCGCTGCGCGCGTGCAGGCGATCCAGTTCAACGCCTTCAATACATTGCAATTCTTATCCACAACGCAGCGCGACATTCACCCCAAAGTGAACGTAAGACTGAATTGCTTCGCTGGATTCAAGAACCGCATTTCCTGAAAAATTGTCAACTACGGACCATTTCCGCAAGCCGAGAGGGCTTAAATTTCGTCCTGCGCTTGGAGATAAGGCGCAGCAGGTGGCCCGAACCAGCACGTTCCATAAATTTCTACCTTGTCATCCGCCCAGTTGGCCCAATCTTGGCCTGAGAACACTATCCATCCTCATCTCACCACGAGCACAGCCCCACCCCGCCCCCAACAAATTCAACGCCCTAGCCCCGCTCACGCCGAGCACAGACCCAATCTCATCCCTCACCTCCAAAACGCCCGCATAATACTCCTCGCCCCACCACCGGGGAGGCCGTCCAGCTGGCGACCTGGCGGGTGGCGGGGGCGGTCGAGCGGGAAGCGTTCGTCGGTGGTCTTGAGTGACGCTTCGCATGGTCCTGGGCAGGCTCCCTGAAACATCGGGACGAAGCCCAGGCGGCGAGGGATCGGCGAAGGCGCCAGGCGCGGGCTGAAATCGCCCGCGCGGTCCAGGACGCGCCAACGTCCTGCCCGCCGGGGGCCTCCATCGGAGCGGGTTAAGAATCCGCGATCCGAAGGCTCTCGAGCACAGGCCGCGCGGAGCGCTCCGGCCCAGGCCGAAACGGTACACTCCACAATCCTACACCGGGCATGGCCCGGACGCTCCGCCGCCTCCCCAAGCCTCAGCGGGCTTCCGCGTGAGATCGAGAAGCCGTGCCCGCGACCACTTGCCCCCACCTGACCGCTGCGCGGTCTGTCCGCCCCCACAGGGGGCGGAGGACGCGCCGCCTCCACCCAACCCTTCATGGAGATTTCGATGAGCAAGCCCAAGCCGCCTATGCCCGCCAACGATCACCTGGCCGCCTTCGGGAAGGCGGACGACCTCGACCGCCTCACCGACGCGGAGATCCAGGCCCGGCTCGAGTCCTCGGGCGAGGCGTTGATGCGGGAGATCAATCTGAGGATCCTGCGCCTCCGGGAGCAGACCGTGGCCCGATTGGCGGCGACGGGGAGCAAGGACCGTCCCTGACCGTCGGGCGCCTGACCGTCGGGGATGTGCGCGCGGCGCATGTCCCCGACCACGTCCCCAATGTTCTCCAGGTCCATCCAAGTCTTAACGACGCCTTTACTGATTTATCCACAGCCGCTCACAGTCCACGAACATGAACGCCGTGTAATCTGTCACAGAAGTAATCCACCTTTCAGGCTTGTAACTTGAGATGACCGTCCGGGGTCGGCAGTTATCGCGACATCTGAGGGGATGACACGATGACCAAGACCATGCTGCTGGCGACCGCCGCCGCCCTGTTTTTCACCGCCGGCCTGGCGCACGCCGCCGACGCGCCGCAAGCCGCCCAAGCCCCGGTCCCGACGGGCCCGACCAGCCAGGCGCCGCTGGACGACGCAACCCAGAAGGGCGTGCTGGTCTTCACCCCCGACTTCTTCGCCAGCCAGCGTCCGAACACCGCCCTGGACATGGTCGAGCGCGTGCCGGGCTTCACGCCCGACGACGGCGCCGGCACCCGCGGCTTCGAGGGCTCGGTCGGCAACATCCTGATCAACAACAACCGCCCGGCCTCGAAGAACGACGCCGGCACCGACGTGCTGGACCGCACCTCGGCCAGCCAGGTCGACCGAATCGAGCTGATCCGCGGGGGCGCGGCCGGCATCGACATGCAGGGCTATTCGGTGGTGGTGAACGTCATCCTGAAGACCGCCGCCAACCGCCAGTCGATCGTCACCTGGAACAACGTCCTGTTCGACGGCGGCCACGACGTGTGGGGCGGCAGCTACCAGTTCACCGCCAAGAACGGCGAGCGCAGCTGGAGCGTGCTGCTGAGCGACGGCACCTCGACCAGCGACTCCAACGGCGTGGGCCGCAACATCCGCCGCGACGCCGGCGGGGCGGTGCTGCGCGACGAGGCCTTCATCAACGACGGCTGGGGCGGCGGCGACTCGGCGCGGCTGAACTATTCGGGCCCCCTGGCCGGCGGCAAGATCGAGGCGACGGCCGAGTACGGAATCCACGACTGGCAGGAGTGGCAGAAGATCACCTCGCCCGGCGTGCTGCGCTACAGCGACTACGCCGAGGACACCAAGTCGGGCGAGCTGGGCCTGACCTATATCCGCCCGATCAAGCCGAAGTGGACGCTGGA
Organism: Caulobacter sp. 05L422; assembly: GCF_056397765.1. Classification (NCBI taxonomy): domain Bacteria; kingdom Pseudomonadati; phylum Pseudomonadota; class Alphaproteobacteria; order Caulobacterales; family Caulobacteraceae; genus Caulobacter; species Caulobacter sp. 05L422. The sequence goes on from NZ_JBFTOB010000005.1 coordinate 180,085, forward strand.
GACCCGGGTCATCCACCAGTTCGAGGACTTCGACGAGGTGGCGACCGGCAGCGACAACGAGGCGGGCGTCGAGCAGCGCTTCACCGCCAAGGGCGACTCCTCGGAGTCGATCCTGCGGGCCCTGGTGCGCCACGAGCGCAGCGCCGCCCTGACCATCGAGGCCGGCGGCGAGGTGGCCTACAACATGCTCGACACCCAGCAGGCCTATGTCGAGAACGGGACGGCGATCGACCTGCCCTCGGCCTCGGTCAAGGTGGAGGAGCTGCGCGGCGAGGCCTTCACCAAGGCGACCTGGCGGGTGAACCCCCGGCTGACCCTGGAGGGCGGCCTGCGGCTGGAGACCTCGACGATCAAGCAGTCGGGCGACGCCTCGAACAAGGAGAGCTTCTTCTACGCCAAGCCCCGCTTCCAGGCGACCTGGACGCCCAAGGCCAACCACCAGCTGCGGGTGCGCTTCGAACGCGAACTGGGCCAGCTGGACTTCAACGACTTCGTCGCCTCGTCCGACTTCGACGACGGCAACGTCTATGGCGGCAATGTCGAGCTGGTGCCCGAGCAGCGCTGGATCTCGGAAGTCACCTACGAGCGCCGCTTCTGGGGCGAGGGCATCGTCTCGATCGGCTATCGCCACGACGAGATCATCGACGTGATCGACCGCCTGCCCCTGCCCGGCGGCCTGTCGGCGACGGGCAACATCGGCAACGGCACGCTGGACAAGCTGTCGGTCAACATCGTGGTGCCCACCGACAAGTGGGGGATCAAGGGCGGCCGCTTCACCTTCAAGAACGACTGGAACGAGACCCACGTCACCGATCCGACCACGGGCGAGGACCGTCCGATCTCGGACATCCGCCCGACCCAGGCCAATATCGGCTTCCAGCAGGACATCGCGGCCTGGAAGACCCAGTGGGGCGTCAACTGGCTGCCGCTGCTGGGCCTGGGCACCTACGACCCGGACCAGACCAGCGGCTGGCGCGGGGCGGGCTATGTGGAAAGCTTCGTGGAGTACAAGCCCACCCCGACCCTGTCGCTGCGCGCCCAACTGAACATCTGGGACGACTTCGTGATCCGCCGCACCGTCTATTCGGACCGCACCCCGCCCCGGCCGGTGGCCTTCACCGAGGAGCGCGACATCAACCCGCGCACCTTCGTGACGCTGCGGCTGCGCAAGACGTTCTAGCCATGGCGCGGGCGGGCCGCCCCTCATTGGGGCATGCCCTACTGGGCCATGCCTTACTGGGCCATGCCCTACTGGGGAGGTCCGCCCGGCCCCTGGAAGTCGAAGCCGGGGTCCTTGCGGGCCTTGCCGGTCCCGAAGGTCCAGGCCAGGCTGACGCGCAGCATCCGGGCGTCGACATCGCGGACGACCAGGCTCTTCAAGGCCGGCGTATCGATCACCTGCTTGTCGCGATAGAGGCCCAGCACGTCCTGGACGGTGACCACCAGCGACAGGCGCTCGTCGATCTTGCGGCGATAGCCCAGGTCGATCCCGGCGGACGGCATGGCGTAGCCCTGGGCCGTGAGGCGCTTGCCGCTCAGGAAGCCGTTGACCTGGAGCAGGTCCTTGGGCGTGGCCTGCCAGCTGAGGCTGGCGCGGCCCGAGGCGGTGACGGCCGAGCGGTCCTCCGTGAAGCCGAGGTTCGACCCGTCCAGTTGCGCCCAGAACAGGTTGGAGCTCAGATTGTAGGTCAGGGTCTTGGAGAGCTTGCCGTTCAGCACCAGTTCCAGCCCGCCGTTGCGGCTCTGGGCGACATTGGCCTTGGTGGTGACGAACACCCCGCCGCCGATATCGGCGACCACGTCGCTCATCACCTTGTCGTTCTGGCGGTAGTACAGCGTGGCCATCGCCAGCAGCGGGGCCTTGCGGTACTGCCAGCCCAGCTCGAACGACCGGGTCTCCTGCGGCTTCAGGTTCGGATTGCCGATGCGGTAGTTCAGCGGGTCCAGCATGAACGGCACCGGGTTCAGGTCGAACGGGCCGGCGCGCTGCAGGCGCTCGCTGTAGCTGGCCGTCAGGGTCTGGCGCTCGCTCAGCGGATAGGACAGGTGCAGGCTGGGCAGCCAGTCGGCGGTGTTGTTCTCGTCCCGCCGGCCGGTGGTGGCCAGGTCCAGCGCCGACTTCTCGTAGCGCAGGCCGGCCAGCACGGTCAGGTCGCCGACCGGCTGCTGGTAGGTGGCGTAGGCCTGGCTCAGGGCCTGCTCGTAGAGGAACTGGTTGGTCAGCAGCGGATCGGGCGCCAGCCCGTCCTGGCTGGCGCCCCGGAAGCCCTGGTTGACGTAGCCGTTGTCATCGAACTGCAGGTCGAACCCCAGCTTCAGCGTCCGCTTGTCGCCCATCGGCCGGACGTAGTCGCCCTTCAGGTCGGTCTGGCGCAGGTCGTAGCCCAGCCGTTGCTCGTCAAAGGCGCTGGAGGCGGCCGGCAAGGTGGCGAGGGTGTGACCGGCCCGCACCCGATTGTCGTCGGTCACGTCATAGCTGAGCTTCAGGGTCAGCTCGTGGCCGTCCCCGTCGAGGCGGCGACGCAGGTTGGCGCCGACCATGGCGTTGTCGCGCCGCTGGCGGACCGTCAGGTCGCGCTGGAAGGCCTGGGTCGGATTGCCCGCCCCGTCCTCGCGCGCCGTGTCCGCCTGGCTGTCGACGGCCAGGTCGAAGCGGCTGAGGCGGGCCTCGCCGCCGAGATGCAGCTTGTCGCTCAAGTCATAGTCGACCGAGCCCTGGCTGGTCACGCTCTCGAAATCGAGCTGGGTCTTGCCCTTGGTTTCGCTGTCGAGATCGGCCTGCTGGCGGCGTTCGTAGTCGACCTGGTCGGCGGTGTCCCGGCGGTAGTTGAGATCGCCGGACGCCGACAGCTTGCCGCTGTTGTAGCCCATGTTGCCGCTGATCCCGCCGCGCCCGGAATCGCCGGTCGTCAGCCGCAGCCCGCTAGTGCGTCCCGCCCCCCTTGCCTTCTTGGTGATCAGGTTGATGACCCCGCCCGTGCCGTCGGCGCGGAACTCGGCGGACGGGTTGGTGCTGACCTCGACACGGTCGATGCGGTCCGCGGGCATCTGCTGCAGGGCCTGGCCGCGCCCCTCGCCCTGGAACAGGCTGGAGGGCTTGCCGTCGATCAGGATGGTCACCGAAGGATCGCCGCGCAGGCTGACATTGCCCTGCACGTCGACGTCCACCGAGGGGAGATTGCGCAGGGCGTCGGCGATCGAGCCCGCCTGGGCCGACAGGTCGCCCGAGACGCTGTAGCTGCGCCGGTCGATCGAGGTGCGCACCTGCGGCGCGTCGGCCTTGACCTCGACGGCGCTGACGCCCGTGGAAGCCTCCGCGGGCTTCTGCGGCGCGGGAGGCGCGACAGGCGCCGCGGTGGAAGCCGCTTGAGCGGCGGCGAACGCCGCCCAGACGAGGCCGATATGCACTTGGGAACCCCCTGGAAAACCACTGACGAACGCGCCGCCATGACGTATGATACAGCTGTATTTTGCGGTAGAATACAAATGTACTTTCGGTAATGGAGACGAAGCGTGCGGATTTCGGGCGCCGAGAGCCAGGTGATGGAAGCGTTGTGGCGGCGCGGGCCGCTGACGCCGGACGGCGTCGTCGCCGAGGTGGGACAGGCCCACGACTGGGCGCCCGGCACGGTCAAGACCCTGATCACCCGCTTGCTGCGCAAGGGCGCCATCGCCGGGGCGCGCGAAGCGGGCGGCTATCTCTATCGGCCGCTGGTTTCGCGGGACGACTACGTGCAGTCCGAGAGCCAGGGCCTGGTCGACCGGCTGTTCGGCGGCGAGGTGGCGCCGCTGGTCGCCCATTTCGCCCAGCACCGGGCGCTGACGGCCAAGGACGTTCAGCTGCTTAAGGACCTGATCGCGGAGATCGAGGACGATGGCTGAGATGCTTTCCGTCGTCCTAGCCACCCTCCTGCGCGCCAACCTGGCCCTGGCGGTCGCGGTCGTCGGGGTGATGGTGCTGCGCCTGCCCGTTCGGCGGCTGTTCGGCGCGCGGGTCGCCTATGGCCTGTGGATCCTGCCGCCGCTGGCCGCCCTGGCGATGCTGGCCCCCGCGCGGGTCGTGACGATCCGCCTGCCCGCGGCGACGATCGAAAAGGCGGAGGCCGCCTTCGCGCCCACGGCGGCGACCACCGGGACCGCGCCGTTCGATCTCCAGCCGCTGCTGGTCGCGCTGTGGCTGACCGGCGTCGTCGCCTGCCTGGCCTGGCAGGTCTGGCGGCAGGTCCAGTTCGCCCGCGCCGCGCGGGCCGGACAGGCGGGACCGGCCGTGGTCGGGGTGCTGCGTCCGCGCGTGGTGACGCCGGCCGACTTCGCCCAGCGCTACACGCCGGCCGAGCGCGAGGTCGTGCTGGCCCACGAGCGGGTCCACCTGGAGCGGGGCGATCCCCCGATCAACGCCGCCCTGGCCCTGCTGACCTGCGTGAACTGGTTCAACCCGGCCGTCCACGCGATGTCGCGCTGGCTGAAGATCGACCAGGAACTGGCCTGCGACGCCAGGGTCGTCGCCGCCTATCCCAAGGCCCGCAAGGCCTATGCCCAGGCGATGCTGAAGACCCAGCTGGCCGCCCGCCCCCTGCCGCTGGGCTGTCATTGGTCCAGCCATCCGCTGGCCGAGCGCGTGCGGCTGCTTACCCGCCCGGCGCCCAGCCGAAGCCGCCGCCTGGTCGGCGGTGGCCTGACCGTCGCTCTGGGCCTGGCCGGCGCGGTGGGCGCGTACGCCGCGCGCCCGGCCAAGGTCGCCGTGACGTACGAAGCGCCGGCCGTCGCCTCCGAGGCGCCCGCCGCCGCAAGCCTCTCGTCTTCGTCGCGGCGTCCGGACCGGCGGGCGCCGCCGCGTCGGCCGGCTGAGCCTCGCCCGCCGGCCCCGCGCGCGGGGATCAAGCCGGTCGCGGACCCGCTGACGCCGGTCCCGACGCCGCCTCTCGAGCCGATCCGCCCGCCCGGCGAGCTTCGTCGGTTCCGCATCATTCACGCGGTCGCCGATCGCTCGCTGGTCCGGCCCGGCTCGGCGGTGCGTGTGGTGGCCAGCGGCCTGTCGCCGGACGGCGTCCCGCTGTGGTCGGACTTCACCGCCTTTGGCTCGCAGCGCCTGTATCGCAAGGGCGCCTACGAGCGGAGCGGCAGCCGCTATTCGATCTTCACCAGCGTGGTCCAGGAGGGCGAGCGCCTGCGGGTCACGGTCAGCCTGGGTCGCACCTTCCGGCCGGAACTGACGGGCACGATCGACCTGGCCCCCAACCAGACTGGAACCGTGCGCCTGCCGACCGGCCAGCCCATGGTCGTCACCGCCACCGTGCGACCGGAGACGCCGGACGAGATGGAGGAAGGCCGGAACCTGTCGGCCTTGGCGGCCGGCGACTGGGGGTAAGCTTCACCTCCCAGCTCCGCTCATCCCGGCGAATGCCGGGACCCAGATCCCATAGCGGAGAGGCTGATTGGAAGGACTCAGAGCCGTTGGCGTCAGCCACACCGTCATTCCATCTGGGTCCCGGCATTCGCCGGGATGAGCGGATGTCGGGAACCTCCGGGCCTATTTCCTGAGCCGCTGGATCAGCGCCGTGGTCGACGGATCGTGGCTGCCCACGGCCCCGCTTTCCAGCTCCGGCAGGATGCGCCCGGCCATCACCTTGCCCAGCTCCACGCCCCACTGGTCGAAGCTGTTGATGCCCCAGATCACGCCCTCGACGAAGGTCTTGTGCTCGTAGAGGGCGATCAGGGCGCCGAAGGTCTCGGGCGTCAGGCGCTCCATCAGCACCAGGGTCGAGGGGCGGTTGCCGGCGAAGGTGCGCTGCGGCGCCAGGGTGGCGATCTCGGCTTCGGAGACCCCCTTGGCCTGCAGCTCGGCGACCACGTCCTGCGTGGTCCGACCCACCATGAACGCCTCGGCCTGGGCCAGCAGGTTGGACAGCAGCTTCTCGTGCATGCCGGCCGGGCCCTCGTCGGACTTGGCGACGCCGATCAGCTCCATCGGGGTGATGTCGGTCCCCTGGTGCATGCACTGGAAATAGGCGTGCTGGACGTTGGTGCCCTCGTCGCCGAACACCACCGTGGCGGTGCCGCGCTTGGCGGGCTTGCCGTCCGGACCGACGGACTTGCCGTTGCTCTCCATCTCCAGCTGCTGGAGGAACGAGGCCAGGCGGCGCAGGCGATGCGAATAGGGCACGACCGAGCGGGCGCGGCGGTCCAGGCCGTTGCGGTTGAAGATCTGGGCCAGGGCGATCAGCACCGCGGCGTTCTGTTCCAACGGCGCGGTGCGGAAGTGCTCGTCCATGGCCGCCGCGCCGTCCAGGAAGCCCTGGAACGCGTCCCAGCCGCAGGCCACGGCCACCGACAGGCTGACCGACGACCACAGCGAATAGCGGCCGCCGACCCAGTCCCAGAAGCCGAAGACGCGGTCGTCGGCCACGCCGAAGGCGGCGGTCTTGTCCAGGGCGGTGGAGATGGCGGCCAGGTGCTGATTGGCGCCCTCTTCGCCCAGGGCGGCGGCCAGCCAGGCGCGGGCGGCGCCGGCGTTGGCCAGGGTCTCCTGGGTGGTGAAGGTCTTGGAGACCACGATGACCAGGGTCTGTTCCGGATCCATGTCGGCCGTGGTCAGGGCGAATTCTGCGCCGTCGACATTGGCCACGAAGCGCAGGTCGATGCTGGGCTTCACCGGGCGCAGGGCGTCCCACAGCAGGCGGGGGCCCAGGTCGCTGCCGCCGATGCCGATGTGCAGGATGGCCTTGAACGGCTTGCCGGTCGCGCCCTTGATCTCGCCCGAGCGGACCGCCTCGGAGAAGGCCTTCATCCGGGCGCGGACGGCCTCGACCTCGGCCATGACGGGAACGCCGCCGGCCTTGAAGTCCGCATCGGCCTTGGCGCGCAGGGCGGTGTGCAGGACGGCCCGGCCCTCGGAGCTGTTGATCGCCTCGCCGCCGAACATCCGGGCCCGGGCGCCTTCGACGTCGGCCGCGTGGGCCAGGTCGAGCGCGGCCTCGAGGCCGGCCTCGTCCCAGGCTTGCTTGGACAGGTCGATGTGCAGGCCGGCGACGTCCAGCGTCAGGGTCTCCAGACGCCGGGGCTCGGCGTCGAACATCTCGACGATGCGCTTTTCGCCGGCGGCCTTGGCGGCGTCTTCCAGGCGGGTCCAGGCGGCGTCGAGATCGGCCATGCGACATTCCTTCACGATAGAGGGCCTTCACACTAAAGGCGGTCGAGTTGGTAAATCGGCGTTTACCCGGGCGGGCTTACCAAACCCCTGCCGCCGCGTCATGAAGACCAATGACGTTTTTCGCGGGGAGTGCTCCATGTCGTGTGACGCCGTCGCTTTTTCCGCCATGCTGATGTTCGCATCGTTCACGCCCGACGCTCAGGCGGACGCGGCCCCGGCCGTGATCCAGCAGGCTCCCGCGCCGGCCTCGGTAGCGGGCGAGCCGCTGTTCCTCGACATCGTCGGCCGGGCCAAGCGGCTGAAGGCCCAGTCCGAAGCCTATCGCGCCGGCCTGCCCAAGGACCCGGCCGCCGTCGCCGCGGCCCTGAAGGGCTTCGACGTCTTCCAGGGCAAGATCGCCGAACTGGCGGCCCAGGACATGAAGGGCCACGTGACCCTGAAGGAGCGCGGCGCGGTCGACGACCTCAAGTGCATCCTGCGCGGCATCAGTCAGGACCTGCCCGAGAAGCTGAAGGCCGTCGGCGAGGCCAAGACCGTCAAGGACCAGGACCTGGCCCTGCGGGACATGGTCTATCTGCTGAACGACAACGTCGAAGTGATCACCGCCCCGCCGCAGCCGGCGGCCTAGGCGCCCTGCGTCCTTCGAGGCTCGCCTGCGGCTCGCACCTCAGGATGAGGACCGTAGGTTGGCTCTGAATTCCTCATCCTGAGGCGCCCGCGCAGCGGGCCTCGAAGGACGCACAGCCTCACGCGTCCTTGTACTTCACCGAGCACCCGTAAGGCTGGCTGTAGGCCACGGCCACCTTGCGGCCGGCCTTCACGTCGTTGAGCGCGGCGACGACGTAGTTCCTGGCCGTCTTCAGGTCCTCGACCTTGGCGCTGGGCGTATCGTCGATCGCGCCCTCGTAGACGATCTGGCCCTCACGATCGATGACGAACATGTGCGGCGTGGTCTTGGCCTTGTAGGCCGTGGCCACCGCGCCCTGGGGATCGAGCAGCAGGGTCGTGGGCTTGGCGCCCTTGGCGTTCATCCAGGTCTTGGCGGCCGCGCCGTCCGGGAAATAGCCCTGCTTGCCGGGCGCCGACGAGGCGACCGACAGCCAGACCACGCCGTCGGCCGTGGCGGCCTGCTGCAGGCCCTGCATGTTGCCCGAATAGTGCTTCTTCACATACGGGCAGCCCTCGTTCACCCACTCCAGCACCACCACCTTGCCCTTGAACTCGGACAGGGAGCGGGTCTTGCCGTCGACATCGACGGCGGTGAAGGCCGGCGCGGCCTTGGCCAGGGCGAGGGACGGCGCCAGCAGCAGCCCGGTCAGGGGCAGGCCGGCGGCGACGAGGCGGCGAGTGATCGGCATGTCGGTTCTCCCGAACGTTGAAAGCCCTCCGCCCTCACGATTCCACAAAACCGCGTTCCGCGAAAGACTCGCAACAGGCTTGACGTAATCGCCGCACCTTCGCCATCCGGGCTTGATAAGGCCAAGCTAGCCCTTCAGAAGATCGCGTCCTCCCGAGCACCGCCCACCGACCATGTCGCCGAAGTTCAAGATCTCCGCCGCGCTCGCCGCCCTCGGCCTCGTCCTGGCCGGCTGCGCCACCGAGACCAAGACCACGGTCTTCGTGCCGGTCGTGGCCCCGACGCCGCCCAGCTCGCTGACGCCCCAGCCGGTGATGCTGTTCAACCAGACCAAGGACGGCCGCAAGCTGTTCACCCTGGACGCCGAGTTCCCCTATTGCGACGTCGAGACCGGCAAGCTCATTGTCGTCCCTCGGTGGTACGTCACCGACTTCGCCAGCGTGCCCTGGTACGGCCAGGGCTTCGTCGATCCGCAGGGCCCGACCGCGCGGGCGGCCATCGTCCACGACTGGCTCTACACGATCGGCGAACCGGGCAAGCGGCAGGAGGCCGACGACATCTTCCTGCGGGCGATGCTGAAATACGGCGTGCCGCCGTTCCAGGCCAACATCGCCTACAAGGCCGTGCGGATCGGCGGCGAGAAGGGCTACGGCCTGATCACCGACTGGAAGTTCACCGACCCCAAGCGCCAGGACTTCTTCCAGCCCGCGCCGTTCGCCAAGCCGAGGACGGGCGCGGTGCGAATCCTGCCGCGCTGCCAGGGCTTCGGCGCCCTGATCCAGTCCGGCTGGCGGGCCTATCCGATCAGGACCCCGATCATCGCGGCCCCGCCGCCGGTCGTGGTCACCCGCACCCCGCTGGACCAGGTGAAGGAACGCCTGCCGTTCGGCGTCGGCGACAAGAAGAAGTAGCCTAGGCCGCCCCCGCCTCGGGCTGGGCCTCCGCGCCCTTGCGATAGGCCGCGACCAGCTGGCGGTAGTAGGTGGAGTTGAAGGCCACCACGGTGGCGACCACCCCGACCGCGCCCGCCAGGGTGAAGACCAGGGCGATGCCGCGCTCCGGCCCACGTCCGAACCAGTCTCCGATGGCGTCGGCCCCCGATCCCGTGGTCATGAACGGGATGAAGATGAACTGGGTCAGGGGCCCGATCAGGAAGGCGGTCAGGGGCGAGGCGGCCTGCTCGACCGACTGGGCGAAGCCGAACACCCGGCCCTGGCGCTCGAACGGCACCACCTTCTGCAGCGTCGTCTGCTCGGCCGCCTCGGCATAGGGGCCCAGCAGCATCCAGACGAAGCAGCCGGCGGCCAGCAGCCAGATCGACGACTGCACCGTGAACACGCAGCACACCGACCAGGTGACCAGGTTGACCAGCAGCAGGGTGCGCAGCGGGTTGGGGCCCAGGCCCGTCCTCGAGATCACGATCCCGCTGAGGATGAAGGCCGTCGACAGGAAGCCGAACAGCAGGCCCCAGGCCTGCACCGAGACCAGCGACAGGCCGTAGGCGTCCAGCAGCGCCATGAAGATGCCGCCCAGGAAGTTGTTGAAGGAGGCGAACAGGATCAGGGCGAACAGGCCCGGCACCGCGCCGATCACCTTCAGGGTGCCGGCGATGTCCACCCGTCGGGGCTCGGCGGGCGCGTCGGGGTGCGGCGCGGCGCGCGGCTCCTTCACGTCCACGGCCAGCAGGTGCGCGAACGCGGCCAGGGTGAAGGTCATGGCGAAGATCAGGGTGTAGAACATCCCGCCCCACGCCACGAGGAAGCCGCTGATCACCGAGGTGGTCAGGAAGCCGATGCCGGTGACCATGCCGACCAGGCCGTTGGCCTTGTCGCGCTCGGGCTCGGGGATCAGCACCGTCACCAGGGTGGGCAGGGCGATGGACCGGATGTTGCCGGCGATGACGCCCAGCATGGTCAGGCCGATGAAGATCCACAGGTGCGGCTTGGAGACGTCGGCCAGGCCGCCCTTCGGCGTCAGCTGGTGGGCGATCAGCGCCAGGCCGTAGAACACCAGCGACGCCATGCTCGAGCCCAGCATCACCGTCTTCTTGAGGTGGTTGTCCACCAGGCTGCCGAACCAGAAGCCGGACGCGGCGGTCAGCACCAGATAGACGCCGGCGATCATGCCGGTGGCGAAGACCGAACGGGTCTCCAGATAGACGTAGAAGGTCAGGGCGAACCAGACCGTGAAATTGGTGATGTTGGCGACCAGGTTGTTGCCGAGCAGGTGGTGGAACACCACCCGCGACCGGGGCTGGCTCTCGGGTTTGGATGGCGCGCTCGACATGCGCCGAACCTGCCAGCCGCTCCCGCCAAACGCAATGTTCGCCGAACCGCGCTAGCCTTTGGCGGCCTTTTCGATCGCCTCGATCACCAGGCCCTCGGTCAGCAGCTGGGGCAGGATCACCGGCTCGCCGCTTCCCTTGGGATAGACCAGGTACAGCGGCACCCCGGCCCGTCCGTGCTCGGCCAGGGCCGCGGCGATCGTGGCGTCGCGCTTGGTCCAGTCGGCGCGCAGCAGCACGGCGTCGGAGGCCTTGAAGGCGTCGACCAGGCGCTGGCCCTTGAGCGCCGTGCCCTCGTTGACCTTGCAGGTCACGCACCAGTCGGCCGTGAAGTCGACCATCACGACCTTGCCCTCGGCCTGCAGCGCCGCGACCTTCTCGGGGCTCCAGGGCTCGGAGGCCAGGCCCGGGCCGGCCGGAGCCTCGGCCGATGCGGCGGCGGCCGGCGTCGAGGCGGCCGGAGCGGCGCGGACGCCGACCACGACCAGGGCCACGGCGGCCGCCAGCGACAGGGCGGCCAGGACGAACGGAACCGCCGCGCCCTTGCCGCCGATCTGCCGCGCCTGGGCCAGGCCGTAGAGCCAGGCGGCGAAGGCGACCAGCACGCTGGCGGCCAGCAGGGCGGCCAGGGGGATCGAGCCGGTCTGCTGGCTGTAGACCCAGGCCAGCCACGCGGCGGTGGCGTACATCGGGAAGGCCAGGCCCTTCTTCAGCACGTCCATCCACGGACCGGGACGCGGCAGGCGACCCAGCAGGGCGGGGACGAAGGCCAGGATCACGAATGGCGCGGCGAAGCCCAGGGCCAGGCCCAGGAAGACGGCCAGCGACAGCAGCGGCGGCTGGGTCAGGGCGTAGCCCAGGGCCCCGGCCATGAACGGCGCGGTGCACGGGGCGGCCACCAGCACGGCCAGGGCGCCGGTCAGGAACGAGCCGCCGATCCCGTTGCCGCTCGCGCCCGAAGCCACGCCCTGCACCGACGCGCCGACCTCGAACACGCCGGACATGTTCAGGGCCACCAGCAGCATCAGCAGGGCCAGAGCGGCGACCACGGCCGGCGACTGCAGCTGGAAGCCCCAGCCCACGGCCGCGCCTCCCGCCCGCACGGCGATCAGCAGGCCGGCCAGGACCAGGAAGGTGACGACCACGCCCGCCAGGAAGGCCAGGCCCTGGACCCGGGTCTTGCCGGCGTCGTGGGCGTGGGCGGTCAGGCTGGCGGCCTTCATCGACAGGATCGGGAAGACGCACGGCATCAGGTTGAGGATCAGGCCGCCCAGGAAGGCGAAGGCCACGGCCAGGGGCAGGCCCAGGCTGGCGCCTTCAGCCGACCCGTGGGCCTTGGCCGGGGCGGCGCGCGGCGCGCCCAGGCCGCCGGCCGCGGCGGGGATGGTCCCCGGGGTGGCGGTGATCTCGTAGGCCGCGCCGTTCAGGGCCAGGACGCCGGAAAGCTCAGTCGGCTTGGCCTCGGCCTGGGTGAAGTCGTAGCCGGGGGTCAGCGACAGGGTCAGGCCCTCGGGGCCGCGCTCGATCGCCTGCTCGGGCGGATGCTCGATGACCTTGCCGGAATAGGGATAGAAGAACGCGCCGGAGACGTCGGCGCCCTTCAGCGGCGCGCCGGTCACGGCCAGTTTCAGCACCGAGCCCTGCAGTTCGAACACCGCCTTCAGCCCGGCCGGCTTGGGGGCCTTGGCCAGGGTCTCGGCGACCTTCGCGCCCCATTTCGGATCGGTCCCGGGCATGCCCGCCACGACCGGCAGGGTCAGGGTGACGACGGCGTCCTCGGGCACGCAGACCTGCTCGCAGACCAGGAAGGCGGCGGCGGCCTTCAGGGTGACGACCGAGCCGACCTGGGCGTTGGCCGGCACGGTGATCGGCACCGGCAGCAGCACCTCGCCGGTATAGGCGAAGTCCAGCAGCGGCCCGACGCGGCTCTTCTCCGGAGTCGGCCAGACGATGTCGCCAGCGGTCCAGCCGGCCGGCAGGGTCCAGACGATCCGCGTGGCGTCGCCGGCGTCGCCGGGATTGCGCCAATAGGTGTGCCAGCCGGGCTGGATCTTCTGGCGCAGGGCCACATAGACCGTCGAGCCGGGGGCGACGCCGGCCTCCTGGGACACCAGTTCGACCTCGATATGCCCGGTCTGGACGGGATCGGCCTTGGCGTCCCCGCTGAACAACGGCGCGCCCAGCAACAGGGCGACTACCAGCGCCGGGAGAACGGCGAACAGCTTTCGAAGCGACATGAACGAGTTCCAGGCTTGCCCCCCAAGCAAAGAAGGGGCGCAAGACACATGACCTCTCCAAGCGCTCTCGACAATGGCCAAGCCGTCGTGATCAGGTCGAAGACCCGCGTTCGCAAGAGAGTCGCCCGTCCATGCCCGCTTCCTTCGACGACATCGAGATCGGCCAGGTGGTGTCGCTGGGCGCCACGGTCGTCGACGGCAAGGCGCTGGAGACCTTCTGCGCGTCGTTCCAGCCGGGCTGGCCGGCGGCCAGCGGCGCGCCCGACACCATGGTCTTCGCCATCTGGTCCAAGCTGGACAGCGAGGCCAGCGCCGCCTGGCCCCAGACCAAGCGGGTCGGCGTCGACGCCCTGCGCTGGCTGCGCAACCCGCCGGCCGGCGAACTGCTGCGCGGCCGCATGACGGTGATGGGCAAGGACCCGGTCGGCGAGGGCAAGGGCATCGTCATCGCCCAGCACGACCTGCTGGACGAGGCCGGCCGCCTGGTCTTCTCGTGCCTGACGCGAAGCATTTTCGCGCGGTAGCGAGAACGAAAAAGGCGGCGGGCTCTTTCGAACCCGCCGCCTCTTCAACGCCGTGAAGCGTCTGTCTTAGTTCAGCGCGCCGTTGGCGGCCGCTTGCTGCTGGCGGATGGTCGCCAGGGCGATCAGACGGTCCCAACCGATCAGCGACACCAGGTGCGCATAGATCTGGGCCAGGGCGCCGCTGGTCTGCAGTTCCTTGATCTTGTCGGCCGGCAGGGCGTTCAGCTTCTCTTCCGAGACACCGAAGTACTCGGCCACCGTCTGCGGTTCGCCGGCCGAGCCGTCGGCGTTCAGCGGAGTGAAGACGGCCTTCTTCAGTTCGAAGAGGTCGTTGTCCTTCAGCAGCTGCACGAACGAGTCGGTGCGGCGGCGCTCGACTTCGAAGTCGTCACAGAACTTGATGCAGTTCTGGGTGTATTCGGTCGGCTCGCCCTTTTCGTCGAACAGCGGGGTCTGGCCGCCTTCGGCCAGCAGGTCCGAGCTGCGGTCGATGCAGACGATCAGACGGTCCTGGTTCTCGTCATTGGCCAGGACGAACGGATAGCGGCGGATATAGGCCGGGATGTAGGCGCCCGGCTCGAAGCCGCCGTCGGCGCCGATGAACAGGTTCTCACCGGTGTTGAGGCCCATCACGGCCAGCGGCACGCGATCTTCGCCGGCGAAGATCACCGGATAGCTCAGGGCGGCGGGGGCGAATTCGGTGACGGCCAGCGGCACGGCGGTGCCGTTCAGGGCGAAGCCGTAGGGCTTGTCCTTGTGGACCAGAGCGAGCTTGGCGTGCTGCTCGCGGTTCAGCGGCTCCGGCGAGGAGTAGAACAGAACGTTGCCGGAGATGCCGCCGGCGGGTTGGGTCGTTTCCATGAACAGCTCGACATAAGGCTAATGAACGGACGCCTATTGCGCTTAGGCGGCCTTTGAAAGGTCCGGCGCTTCTAGCCGATCCGGAGGGGCCTCGCAATCGACCCCTCCGCCTTGTGGTTAAGTCGAGCTTCCATTTCACCCCTGGCGGGAAAGCGGCGCTGGAAACGCCGCCCTGGGCGAGCGGATTCTAGAACTTCCAGGCCACGCCGGCCCGCACCGAACGGCCCGGCGACGGGGCGATGTCCTTGAGGAACGAGACGTGCTCGCGGATCTCCTCGTTGGTCAGGTTGCGGCCGTCGACGAACAGCCGCAGGGGCGAATCCGCGATCGGCTTGAACGTGGCCTTGAGGTTGACCACCGTGTAGCCGTCGGTGGGCAGTTCGAAGGTCGCCACCCGGTCCTGCTCGGCCACGCGGCGCACTTCCAGCGTGGTCTCGACGCGCGGCGCGGTCCAGACCACCGAGCCGCCCAGCGACCACGGCGGGATGCGGGCGGGCACGCCGGCGTCGGTGTCGCCGTGCACCCAGTCGAAGGTGGTCTCCAGGCGGATCGACTGGGTCGCCCCGCGCCAGGCGTCGTAGCTGGCCTCGATCTCGGCGCCGTGGAAGTCGGCCTTGGTCTGGAAGTACTGGTAGACGGGCAGGTCGTCCTCGACCGCGCCGGTCGGGGCCTCCTCGATGAAGTTGTCGTACTTGGCCGCCCACAGGTGGCCTTCGGCCCGCAGGCGGTCGCTCTTCCAGCGGACCGTGGCCTCCAGCGAGGTGACGGTCTCGTTGTCGAGGCTGTCGTCGCCGACCTCGAAGCCGCCGGTGCCCGGGTGCGGGCCGTTGGCGAACAGCTCGAATTCGGTCGGGGCCCGGCCGTTGCGCGACAGGGTCAGGGCCAGGAACAGCGGGTCGCTGGGCTTGTAGAACACGCCCAGCGAGGCCGAGACGTTGTCGAAGTCGCGCGACTGGGTCGGCGTGGTCAGCTCGCGCGTGTCGAAGCGCAGGCCGGCGTCGACGCCCCAAGTCCCGCGATCCAGGCGCTGCAGGGTGAAGACCCCGTATTCCTTGATCTTGGTCGAGGGCACGAAGGCCTCGTCGCCGATGGCTTCGAAGTGGCGCTCCAGCGCCTGGAAGCCGATGGCGCCCTGGTGGCCGTCGTGCTCGCGGTGCACCAGCTCCACCCGGCCCTCGGTCCCGTCCGACAGGAAGCGGGTGCCGACCTCGCCGTCCTCGACGCTGACCTCGGCGTGCTCGTAGTCGGCGTAGCCCAGCGAGACGCGGACCTTCTCGAACCACGGATTGTCCAGTTCCTGCTCGCCGCGCAGGTCGTAGCGGGTCTGCTGCAGGTGGATCGAGACCGGACCCTCGGCGTTGGGGTCGATCGGGGCCAGGATCTGCTCGTAGGGCACGCCGTAGGTGGTGTCGGTCTTCTTGACCGACAGGCCGACGAAACCCCGGTCGTGGACGTAGGAGACGCCCGCGCCGTAGGCGTCGACCTCGACGTCGGTGTTCTTGACCTTGTGGTCGGGATCCACCGTCAGGCCGTCGCGGGCCGCCAGGCGGTCGGACACCGCGGCGACGGGGATCGAATAGTCGTCGGTGCGGCGGCTGGAGACGTCGGCCGCGAACACGAACGGGCCCTTCCCGGCCTTGATCGCGCCGCTGTAGGCCCAGCCGTCGTCGACCGACGAGGCCGAGGCCGACAGCCGGCCCTCGGGGCCGTTGGCGGCCGGGCTGGAGGGTACGCGGTCGTCGATCATGTTGACCACCCCGCCGATGCCCGAGCCGCCGTAGGCCAGGGTGGAGGGGCCGCGCAGCACCTCGATCCGCGAGGCCTCGCCCGGGTCGCTGGCCACCGCGTGGTCGGGCGACAGGGCGCTGGCGTCGACCTGGCCGACGCCGTTCTGCAGCACCATCACCCGGGGGCCCGACAGGCCGCGGATCACCGGCCGCGAGGCGCCGGGGCCGTAGAA
This sequence comes from Caulobacter sp. 05L422, assembly GCF_056397765.1. Taxonomy (NCBI): domain Bacteria; kingdom Pseudomonadati; phylum Pseudomonadota; class Alphaproteobacteria; order Caulobacterales; family Caulobacteraceae; genus Caulobacter; species Caulobacter sp. 05L422. Next base: position 196,458 of record NZ_JBFTOB010000005.1, read on the forward strand.
GGTGGAGCGCAGGCCCGGCAGGCCGTTCAGCAGGTCGCCGATGCCGGCGGCCGGCAGGGTGTCCAGCTGGTCGCGGGTCACGACGTTGACGCTGCTGGTCACCGTATCCAGCGACACGGCGTAGGGGGCGGCGGTGACCACCACCTTGTCGACGGCGTTGGACTCGGGCCCGTCCGGCGCGCCCGTCGCCGCGGGGGCGTCGGCGGGAGCCGGGGTTTCGGCGGCCCTGGCTTCAGAGGCGGCGAGCGGCGCGACGAGGGCGAACGCCAGCAGGCTCGCGGCGGAAAGCAGTACGCGACGGGGCATGGGAGATCCTGAACCTTGGCCGGGGGAGCGGCTTGGACGAAGTGTTATGAAATAACATTACGAGTCGTCAAGCGGCTTCGTGCCAAAACCCAGCTTGACGCCGCGCTTCGTCGCCGTTCTGTGGTCGGATGACCGCAAGGAGGCCGCCCATGACCCGCAACATGCTGCTCGTCGCCACTCTGGGCGGCGCCCTGCTGATGGGCTGCTCACCGGTCCAGGAGATGTTCTCCAAGGCCGCCGCCCCGAAAGCCGCGCCCTACGCCATGAGCCCCAGCACGGCCAGCTGGAGCAAGCCGCCGACCGGCTATCTGAAGACCGGCATGAACCTGGACGGGGCCGCCATCGTCGGGCCGCCGCCGACCCCGGACTCGCCGCGCGGCAAGGCCGACCAGGCCACCTTCGAGGCCACCCGCGCCCTGGCGGGCACGCCGGCCTGGGGCAAGGCCATCGCCGACGCCGACCTGTCGGGCGCGCACGGCTTCAAGAGCTTTTCCTGCGCGGCCGGGGTCACCATCAGCCCGCAGGCCACCCCGACCCTGACCAGCCTGCTGCTGCGGATGACCGACGACGCCGCCACCCTGTACCAGCCGGCCAAGGCGGCGTTCCAAAGGTCACGCCCGCCGGTGGGCAACACCAAGCCGATCTGCGTGCCGCGCGAGAAGTGGATCGAGACGGACGGCTCCTATCCGTCCGGCCACGGCCTGATCGGCTGGTCCTGGGCCCTGGTGATCTCCGAGGTCGCGCCCGAGCACGCCAGCGCCGTCCTGGCGCGCGGTCGCGAGTTCGGCGACAGCCGGATCATCTGCGGCGTGCACTATCAGAGCGACATCGAGGCGGGGCGGTATCTGGGCTCGGCGATGGTGTCGCGGCTGCACCAGGATCCGGCGTTCATGAGCGATCTGGAGAAGGCCCGGGCCGAGGTGGCGGCGTCGCGGCTGCAGGGCGCGCCGACGGGGTGCTCTGCCGGCTAACACTTGCCCCCTACGGGCCTTCGGCCGTCTTCCCCCACAGGGGGAAGAGGACGTCCTCCGCCCCCTATGGGGGCGGACAGGCGGCGCAGCCGCCAGGTGGGGGCAAGTGGGTGAGTTGCTGAGCTACGCCGGCCGCCCCGTCGCCAGCGCCCCATAAAGCTCCGGCCGGCGATCACGGAAGAAGCCCCAGGCCGCGCGGTGGGTGCGCAGGAAGTCCAGGTCGAAGGTCCCGGTCACCAGGCCCTCATCGGCGTGGCCCAGCTCGCTGATCAGGTCGCCGCGATGATCCGCCACGAAGCTGGAGCCGTAGAAGGTCTGGCCGCCGTTCGGGTAGCCGTCCCAAGGCTCGAAGCCGATGCGGTTGGCGCCGACCACCGGGATCACGTTCGACACCGCATGGCCCTGCATCGCCCGCTGCCAGGGCAGGGTCGTGTTGAGGCTGGGGTCATGCGGCTCGGTGCCGATGGCGGTCGGGTAGAACAGGGCCTCGGCGCCCATCAGGGCCATGGCGCGGGCGGCCTCGGGGTACCACTGGTCCCAGCAGATGCCGACGCCCAGGCGGCCGAAGCGCGTGTCCCAGACCTTGAAGCCCGTGTCGCCCGGCCGGAAGTAGTACTTCTCCTGGTAGCCGGGACCGTCGGGAATGTGGCTCTTGCGATAGAGGCCCAGCATCGACCCGTCGGCGTCGGCCATCACCAAGCTGTTGAAATAGTGCGGGCCCTCGCGCTCGAAGATCGAGATCGGGATGACCACGCCCAGCTCGCCGGCCAGCGGCGCGATGGCCTTGACCACCGGGTGCTCGCGCCACGGATGGGCCTGCTCGAACCAGCGCTCCTCCTGCGTGACGCAGAAATAGGGCCCCTGGAACAGTTCGGACGGCAGGATCACCTGCGCGCCGCCGGCGGCGGCCTCGCGGATGAAGGCTTCCGTCTTCTTGATGTTGGCCTGCAGGTCCATCCCGTAGGAGGTCTGGATCGCGGCGACGCTGAGGGTGCGGGTCATTCGCCGGGCTCCTGTTGGCTGATGCAGTGGAACGAGCCGCCGCCGGTCAGGATGGCGGTCGAGGGCAGGCCGATGACCTCGCGCTCGGGGAACAGGCCCTGGATCACCTCGACGGCGAAGGCGCCCGACTCCTCGGCGTAGATCGGCACGATCACCGCCTCGTTGGCGATCAGGAAGTTCATGTGCGAGGCGGGGACGATCTCGCCGTCCTCGTTCAGGATGCGGCCCGGCGAGGGAATGCGCACCACCTGCAGGGGCGAGCCGCGGCCGTCGGTCATGGCCGCCAGGGTCCGCGCCGTCTCGGCGTAGACCTCGGCGTTGGGGTCGTCGGTCCCGAAGGCCATCGGGCAGGCCACCACGCCCGGCGCGACGAAGCGGGCCAGGTTGTCGATGTGGCCGTCGGTGTGGTCGTTCAGCAGGCCGTCGCCCAGCCACAGCACCTTCTTGACGCCCAGCGAGGCGGCCAGGGCGGCCGAGGCCTTGGCCTCGTCGAAGTCGCCGTTGCGGTTCTCGTTCAGCAGGCATTGGCGGGTGGTCAGCACACAGCCCATGCCGTCGTGGTCCAGCGAGCCGCCCTCGAGCACGAAGGCGTTGCGGGACAGGGGCGCGCCGCTGGCGGCGGCGATCTGCTCGGCGACCAGGTCGTCGCCCTCCATCTCGTACTTGCCGCCCCAGCCGTTGAACAGGAAGCCGGCCGCCACCGGGCCGTTGGCGGTGTCGACGAAGATCGGGCCGGTGTCGCGCAGCCAGATGTCGCCGAACTGGCCTCGGACGATCTCGACCGTGGTGTCGGCCAGGCGCGCTCGGGCGGCGGCCTCGGCCTCGTCGCCGACCACCATCAGGCGCACGCGTTCGCCGCCGGGACCGGCCAGGGCGCGCGCCAGGGCGGCGACCTCGTCCTGGGCCTGGTCGAGATCTTCCTGCCAGAGCTCGGCGTGGCTGGGGAAACCCACCCACATGGCGCGGTGCGGAGCCCACTCGGCGGGGACGGTCGGGGTCATGTGCGGAACCTGGAACGAAACGGGAGGCGCAAATGGGCCGGGACGGCCCTCGGGTCAAGCCGCTCTTCTAGCAAACTGCTGCGACAAAAGAAAAAGGGCGGCCCGTTTCCGGACCGCCCCCATTCTCTAGTCCGCTGTACGCCGTTCTTAGAACGCGGCGTGCAGGGTGATGCTGGCCGTGCGCGGATAACCCGGTTGGCCCAGGCCGGTGCCCGAGGGGTTCACCGCCAGGTCGCCGAGGTACTTCTCGTCGGCCAGGTTCTTCACGTTCAGCTGGATGTAGGTGTTCTTCATGCCGACGCCGTCCAGGAAGCCGTCCAGCATGTAGCGGGCGTCCAGGTCCAGCAGAGCGTAGCTCGGCACTTTTTCGGTGTTGGTCAGGTTGGTCCAACGCTCGCCGACGTACTTGGCTTGGACGCCGACGCTGAGCGCCTCGGTGATGTCCCAGTCGACGCGAACGGCGCCTTGGTAGTTCGGGGCTTCGTACAGTTGCTTGCCCTTGGTCAGCAGCAGCGAACCCAGGGCGGTGCCCGGGATGTTATCCTGCAGTTCCGAGTCCTGGTACGAGAACGAGGCGTAGAAGCTGAGGTAGTCTTCCGGCTTGAAGCCGAACTGGGCGTCGAAGCCCTTTTGCTTCACGTCGCCGACGTTGACCGAGAAGGCGATGTTGTCCTGCTCGTTGAAGGCGCGCTCGATGCGGTTGCTGAAGTTGTTGGCCCAGAGCGAAGCCGACAGCAGGATGGTCGGCGACTGGAAGCGGTAGCCCACGTCGATGACGTGCGAGACTTCCGCCTTCGGGTTGGTCAGCTTCTTGTCGTACAGGTCGTCGGTGCGCGGCGCCGACAGGGTTTCGGCGTAGGTCGCGTAGACCGACTGGTGGTCGGTCAGGGCGTAGCTGGCGCCGACGTTCGGCAGGAGCTTGTCGTACTTGCGGGTGAACTCGCGCGGGCGACCGTACTGGGTCGTGCCTTGGCCCGGCAGGGTGACCAGGGTCTGGCCGTTGCCGTCGTCGGTGCCGGCCACCGCGGTCGGGGTCTGGTTGGTGCAGTAGGCCGTGAAGGTGTCGGCCTGGTAGCAGAAGTTGTTCAGTTCGCGCTTGAAGAACGGGGCGCGCAGGCCGGCGTTGAACAGGACCTTGTCGTCCATGAACTTGCCGCGGTACTCGACCGAGATCTGGTTCAGGGTGGCGACCGAGACGCGGTCGCGCTTGCGCAGGATGCTGCCGTCCGAGAGCTTGATCGGCGTGCCGTAGCCGTCCTTGCCGCCGAACACGTCGTTCGGCTTACCGTCGGTGGCGAACGACGTGTATTCGCCGGTCTGACGGTGGTGGGCTTCGTCGTAGGTGTAGGCCGCGCGGAGGCTTTGGCCTTCGGCGAACTTCCAGATCAGCGACGAGGTGATGCCGTAACGGCGGGTGTTCGTCGTGTTCGGCGCGTACAGCAGGACGGAGTCGAGGATGTCGCCGTCGCCGTTCAGGTCCTGGCCGCCCGTCGTGCGGTTGCCGCGGATGAGGCCGCTGCCGGTGCCCGTGCCGCTTTCGTTGAACAGGCCGCGACCGCCGCCGTTGGCCAGGGTGTACTGGAAGTAGGGGTCGGCGGTCAGGATGAAGTTTTCGCCGATGTGGAACAGCGACTGACCGCGGATGTTGCCCGTGTTCGACGGGTTGATGTTGTTCAGGTAGCAGGAACCGCCGCCGGTCGGGGGCGGGTTCGTGGTCGAGGCCGAGTCAGTTTGCGCGGTGCCGGCGACCGGGGTCGGACGAGCGCAGGTCGAGCGGGCGTAGCCAACGCCGGTGCCGGCCTGGAACTGGGCCAGCGTCATGCGGTTGATGAAGTTGTTGCGGTTTTCGTTGTAGTTGGCGATCAGGCTGACGAAGTCGCCGTTGTCGCCGATCGGCTGATAGATCCGCGCGTTGAGCTGCTTCTTGTGGATCTTGCCCGGGCCGTTGAACACGTCGTTGATGGCGTCGGCGTAGCTGAACCAGGCGCTCGTGCCCCAGGGGCCGACCTTGCCGGTGTCGATCACGCCGAAGAAGCGGCGGAAGTTGCCGTCGCCGGCCTGGGCTTCGAACACGCCGCCGAACTCGTCGGTGGGCTTGCGGGTCACGTAGTTGATGGTGCCGCCGGCGGCCGCGGCCGTGGGGCTGTCAACGTCGGTGGTGCCCAGGTTGACGTCGACCTTCGAGATCAGTTCCGAGTCCATCTGCTGGTTCGGATAGATGGCGTAGTTGCCGCTGTCGTTCAGCGGAATGCCGTCCTGCAGCAGGGCGATGCGCTGCGAGTCGAAGCCGCGGATGGTGATGTCGCCGCCGGCCGAACCGTAGGCGTCGTTGTTGGAGAAGTTCACGCCGGGCAGCAGGTTCAGCGAGTCCAGAATCGTCTGGCCGGGCACCTGGCGGGCGATGAAGTCCTGAGTGATCGTCGAGCGCGACTTCGGAACCACTTGCTGAACGATCGCGCCGTTCTGGTTCTTCAGGCTCGAAGCGGTGACCACGACCTGTTCGACGGCGTCGGTGCCGGTCGACTGGGCCATGGCGGCGGTGGCGCTGAGCAGGCAGCCGACCAGCGCGGTCGACGCCAGACAGGCGAGCTTTTTCGTCATCATCTTGATCTAATCCCCTCGTTCAAGCCGCGACGGGGTGCATGAAGCCCGCCGAGCCATGTCATTGAGAGGCTCTTTAGCGACGTATTTAGAAGGTTTGGTGACGGAAAGGCCACGATCGCGGATAAACGCGCTCCGGGGGCCCGCTTGCGGAAGATTTAGTCAGCGTCCTCTTACTTATGCGGGAGAAATCAGCGTGGCCCTTGATGAAACGGCGCGGGCGACCCAGGCGCGAATCTGGCGCCTGACCCTGATCTTGGTCGGGGTTCTGACGGTTCTGCGAGTCGTCGCGCTGTTCGTCACCCCCCTGGAGTTGTACCCGGACGAAGCCCAGTACTGGCTCTGGTCGCGCCACCTCGATTTCGGCTACTTTTCCAAGCCTCCCGTCATCGCCTGGTTGATCTGGGCGACCACGCGAATCGGCGGCGACGCCGAGGCCTGGCTGCGCATCGGCTCGCCCCTGCTCAACGCCGGCACGGCCCTGGTGATCTCGCGCATCGCCACGCGGCTCTACGGCGACGAGCGGAACGGAAACTGGATCGGGCTGGCCGCCGCGGCGATCTTCATCCTGATGCCCGGCATCCAGCTGTCGTCGGTGCTGATCACCACCGACACGCCGCTGCTGTTCTTCCTGGCCTTGATGATCTGGGCCTGCGTCGCCTTGCCGCACGCCTCGCCCCGCACCCGGATCTGGATCGCCGCCGGCATGGGCGCGGCGCTGGGCATGGCGTTCCTGAGCAAGTACGCGGCGATCTACGCCCTGGCCAGCCTGGCCGCTCATCTGTTCCTGTCACGCGAGGCCCGGCGCGCCTGGACCCCGGTCATGGCGATCGCCTTCTTCGCGACCCTGTTCGTCGTCTTCGCCCCGAACATGTGGTGGAACTACCAGCACCACTTCTCGACGCTGGAGCACACGGCGGCCAACGCCAACTGGAAGGCCGGCAGGCTGTTCAACCCGATCGAGCTGGTCCAGTTCGTCGGCTCGCAGTTCGGCGTGTTCGGACCCGTGCCGTTCGGCGTGCTGGGCGGCGGCGCCCTGCTGCTGGCGTTCCGCAGGCGCCTGGCGCAGGCCGACATCATGCTGCTGTGCTTCGCCCTGCCGCCGCTGGTCACCGTGGCGGCCCAGGCGTTCGTCTCGCGGGCCAACGCCAACTGGGCGGGCGCGGCCTATGTCGCCGGCTCGGTGCTGGTCGCGGCGTGGCTGCTGCGCTGGGACGCCCGCCGCTGGCTGATCGGCGGTCTGGCCCTGCAGACGGTGCTGGCGGCGCTGTTCCTGGTCTGGGTGATCGATCCGCGCACGGCCGAGGCCATGGGCATGGCCAACGCCTTCAAGCGGGCGCGCGGCTGGGACCAGACGGTGCAGGCGATCATCGAGCGGACGCGCGAGGAACAGGCCCTGCGCGGCGGCGTGACCGCCGTCGCCGTCGACGACCGCTTCCTCTACAACGTGGCCGCCTATTACGGCCGCGACTATTTCGGCACCTCGGCCGCCCCGCCGCTGCGGATGTGGGTGCACGAGATCGCCCCCCGCAACCAGGCCGAGGCCGAGGCGCCGCTCGACGCCGCCCTGGGCCGCCGGGCGCTGATCGCCAGCCTGGAAGGCACCTACCGGGCCAAGATCCGCCAGGACTTCAAGGCGACCTCCGACCTGCAGATCGTCCGTGTGCGGCTGGACAAGAAGCGCTCGCGCCGGACCGACCTGTTCATCGCCCAGGGCTTCGCGCCCGTGCCGAGGGATCCGGTGACCGGGCTGCCGCCGGATCCGGAACCGACGCCTTGATACTTTTCAGCGGCTAACACTTGCCCCCTACGGGCCTTCGGCCGTCTTCCCCCAGAGGGGGAAGAGGTGCGTCCTCCGCCCCCGGGGCGGACAGACCGCGCAGCGGTCAGGTGGGGGCAAGTCAGTGAGCCGCTAGACCCCGACCTCGAACGCCGCCTCGGTCTTGGCCTTCACCTCATCGACCGTCACGTCCGGCGCCAGCTCGATCAGCTTCACGGCCGTCTTGCCGCGGTTGATCTCGAACACGCCCAGCTCGGTGATCAGCAGGTCGACCACGCCAGCCCCGGTCAGGGGCAGCGAGCAGCGGTGCAGCAGCTTGGGGGCGCCGGACTTCTCGCAGTGGTCCATGACCACCACCACCCGCTTGACGCCGGCCACCAGGTCCATGGCCCCGCCCATGCCCTTGACCATCTTGCCGGGCACCATCCAGTTGGCCAGGTCGCCGGTCTCCGACACCTGCATGCCGCCCAGGATCGACAGGGCGATGTGGCCGCCGCGGATCATCGCGAAGCTGTCGGCCGACGAGAAGTACGAACTGGAGTCCAGCTCGGTGATCGTCTGCTTGCCGGCGTTGATCAGGTCGGCGTCCTCCTCGCCCTCATAGGGGAAGGGGCCCATGCCCAGCATGCCGTTCTCGCTCTGCAGCGTCACGGACATGCCTTCGGGGATGTAGTTGGCCACCAGGGTGGGGATGCCGATGCCGAGGTTCACATAGAAGCCGTCCTGCAGCTCCTTCGCCGCCCGCTCGGCCATCTGGTCACGCGTCCAGGCCATTACGCTTGCTCCTTCGGGCGGGTGGTCACGCGTTCGATGCGCTTCTCGAACTTCGCGCCCTTGATCAGGCGGTCGACATAGATGCCGGGCGTGTGAATGTTGTCCTTGTCCAGGGCCCCGATCGCCACGACCGCCTCGACCTCGACGACCGTGACCTTGCCGGCCGTGGCCATCATCGGATTGAAGTTGCGGGCGGTCTTCCGGTAGACGAGGTTGCCCTCGGCGTCGGCCTTCCAGGCCTTGACGATCGACAGGTCGGCGGTCAGGCCGCGCTCCATCACGTACATCTCGCCGTCGAATTCGCGGGTTTCCTTGCCCTCGGCCACCAGGGTGCCGTAGCCGGTGCGCGTGAAGAAGGCGGGGATGCCCGCCCCGCCGGCGCGGATGCGTTCGGCCAGCGTGCCCTGCGGATTGAACTCCAACTCCAGCTCGCCGCTGAGGTAGAGCTGTTCGAACAGCTTGTTCTCACCCACATAGGACGAGATCATCTTCTTGATCTGGCGGTTCTCCAGCAGGATCCCCAGGCCGAAGCCGTCGACGCCGCAATTGTTGGAGACCACCGTGAGGTCCTTGACGCCCGTTTCGCGGATCGCCGCGATCAGGTTCTCGGGAATGCCGCACAGGCCGAAGCCTCCGGCCATGATGGTCATGCCATCGAATAAAAGACCCGCCAGCGCTTCGGCGGCTGTGGACTTCACCTTGTCGACCATGGTTCCTCCCGGAGCGACGTTCGGCGACTGCTCTGAGCCGCCGGACGGAGAAATTCAACCCTTGATGAATAAAATTTCGATGCGTGGAGTTTCGGCGTGACGGATCAGGCTAACCCCGGGGAAGCTAGCATCGGGCTCGCGACGCCCGCCACCTCGGGCGTGCTGTTGACCCTGGCGCACCCAGCGCTTGAACGGTCTCGCGCCAACCGCGCCCTGGCCAAGGCGGCCAAGGGCGTCGAAGGGGTCACCTTCCACGACCTCTACGAGACCTATCCGGACTTCGCGATCGACATCGAGGCCGAGCAGGAACGGCTGGTGGCGCACGACGTGATCGCCGTGCAGTTCCCGCTCTACTGGTACTCGACGCCCGCCCTCCTGAAGGAGTGGTTCGACCTGGTGTGGCTGCACGGCTTCGCCTACGGCCTGGACGGCAACGCCCTGGCCGGCAAGCGGCTGTTCGCCGCCTGCACCACCGGCGGGGCGGCCAAGGCCTATCACGCCCACGGCTACAACCGCTTCACCCTGGACGAATATCTGCGCCCGCTGGAGCAGACCGCCTATCTGTGCGGCATGGTCTGGGAGACGCCCTTCGTGGTGCACGGCGCGGCGATCAAGGACGACGAAGAGCTCAAGGCCGAGGCCCAGCGCTACCGCGCCCGCGTCGCCTCGCTGCTGACCGCGCCCGCCGACGCCGAACTGGGGGCCTGATCCATGCCGTTCCTGCTGCAAGCCCTGGTCTATCTCGGCGCCGCCGTCATCTCCGTCCCGATCGCCAAGCGCTTGGGCCTGGGCTCGGTGCTGGGCTACCTGATCGCCGGCGTGGTGATCGGGCCGTTCGCCCTGTCGCTGGTCGGCGAGCAGACCGACGTGATGAAGTTCGCCGAGTTCGGCGTGGTCATCCTGCTGTTCCTGATCGGGCTGGAGGTCCAGCCCTCGACCCTGTGGGACATGCGCAAGGCGATCTTCGGCTTCGGCGGCTCCCAGGTCGTGGGCACCACGGTCGCCATCGCCGGCGTCTCGATGCTGCTGGGCCTGCCGTGGCAGACGGCCCTGGCCGTCGGGATGGTGCTGGCCATGTCGTCCACCGCCATCGTGCTGCAGACCCTGGACGAGAAGGGCCTGAGGCATGGGCCGGTCGGACGGGCCGCCTTCGGGATCCTGTTGCTGCAGGACCTGGCGGTGATCCCGATGTTCGCCCTGCTGCCCACCCTGGCGACCATCGCCCCGCCGATCCACGCCGAAGCCGCCGGCCACGGCGCCGGCAGCCTGGTCGCCCACCTGCCGCCATGGGCGCAAGGGATCGCGGTGTTCGTCGCCGTGGGCGCCGTGGTCGGCGGCGGCCGCTACCTGGTGCGGCCGATCTTCCGCTTCATCGCCGAGGCCCGGCTGCGCGAGATCTTCACCGCCGCGGCCCTGCTGATCGTCGTCGGCGTGGCCAGCATCATGCAGACCGTCGGCCTGTCGCCCGCCCTCGGCGCCTTCCTGGCCGGGGTGGTGCTGGCCGAGAGCGAGTTCCGCCGCGAGCTGGAGTCCGACATCGAGCCGTTCCGGGGCCTCTTGCTCGGCCTGTTCTTCATCACCGTCGGGGCCGGCATCGACCTGAGGCTGGTGGCCAGCCAGCCGCTGGTGCTGATCGGCCTGGTGCTGGGCCTGATGGTCCTGAAGTTCCTGGTCGTGTTCGGCCTGGCGCGGCTGTTCGGGGCCCCGGCGCGGGGCGCGGCCGCCGTCGCCACCGCCCTGGCCCAGGGCGGGGAGTTCGCCTTCGTGCTGCTCAGCTTCACGGTCGGGGCGGGCGTGATCGGCGCGACCCTGGCGGCCCTGCTGACCGCCGCCGTCGCCGTCTCCATGGCCCTGACCCCGGTGGCGATGATCCTCTACGAGCGCATCGCCCAGATGATGGACGCGGCCATCCCCAAGCAGGTCCCCGACACCGGGGCCTTCGACGACGGCGAGCCGGACATCATCATCGCCGGCTTCGGCCGGTTCGGTCAGATCACCGGCCGCCTGCTGACCGCCAACGGCTTCCGCTCGACCGTGCTGGACAGCGATATCGAGCAGATCGACCTGCTGCGCCGCTTCGGCCGCCGGGTGCACTACGGAGACGCCACGCGGATGGACCTGCTGCGCGCCGCCGGCATCGAGCGGGCCCGGATGCTGATCGTCGCCCTGGACGATCGCGAGAAGACCGTCGAGCTGGTCGAGACCGCCCGCAAGGCCTTCCCCGACCTGGTGATCCTGGCCCGGGCCTGGGACCGCCGCCACGCCTACGACCTGCTGGCCAACGGCGCCGACGCGGTCGAGCGCGAGACCTTCGAGGCGGCCCTGGCCCTGGGCACCACCGCCCTGCAGAAGCTGGGCTACCGCGCCCACCGCGCCCATCGGGCCGGCGCGATCTTCCGCCGCCACGACCGCAAGTCGTTCGAGGACCTGCGTCCCGTCTGGGGCCAGGAGGAGGCCTATATCCTGGCCTCGCGCGACGCGGCCCAGACCATGGACAAGCTGCTCAACGCCGACCTGGCCCGCCTGCGCCCCGGCGACGCCGCCGGCGCCTGGGACACCGCCACCCTCGACGAGGAGCTCAAGGAACGCGCCGAACGCGACGCGGCCCGGCGGGAGGGGGCGAAGTAGCGGCCGGAACCGGACTCGTCGGCGAGACTTCCCTTCCCAAGGAAGGTTCGAACCGATGCGCTATTTCTTTCAGCTCAGCGACGGCCATGTGCTGACCGACGACGAGGGCGAGGTCTTCGACGATCTCGACGCCGCCAAGATCGAGGCGGCGCGGATCGCCGGCGAGTGGCTGCGCGACAACGCCGACGAGTTCGCCCAGGACGGCAGCCTGCTGGTCGAGGTGCTGGACGACCGACGCGCCGTGTTGGCGACCGTCGCCGTCGAGGCCAACGCCCCGACGGGAACCGTTCACTGACGGCTTAGAGCAGCCAGTCGCCGACCACGTGGTGCTGCGGATCGAGGTAGCCCTGCTGGGTCAGGGACGTGATCGTCCAGTTGTCGAGGATCACCGAACCCATGCCGATGGCGCTGATCTGCACGGCGTCGGCATGGCGGTCGCCGTTGGTGTCGACGTCCTTGAAGGTCGGCTTCAGCAGTTGATCGATCAGGTCGTCGAGGATGCCCAGGGCCTTGGCCGGTCCATGGCTGTCGAACAGGCCGCCCAACTGGCCGCGCAGCGGGGTGACGATGTGGTCCTCGCCCGGGTTGAAGTCGGTGATGTGGTCGGTCCCCGACAGCAGGTTGAACACGAAGTCGTCCGCTCCCGCCCCGCCGGTCAGGAAGTCGTTGCCCAGACCGCCGTCCAGCGTGTCGCGGCCGGTCCCGCCGTTGATGCGGTCGACGCCCGCGCCGCCGTACAGGTGGTCGGACCCGCCGCCGCCGTTGATCACGTCGTTGAGCAGGCCGCCGGTGTAGCTGGTGTCCTTCTCGCCCACATCGGTGAAGCTGTTGGCCTTGATCAGATTGCCCGACAGCGTGCGGTTGTCGCCCGCCTCGCCCACCGTGATGTTGACCGTGATCGGAGCGCTGTAGCCGCCGTGGCCGTCCGAGGCGGTGTAGGTGAAGCTGTCGACCACCGACTTGCCGGCGGCCAGCTGATCGAAGCTGTCGGCGTCCGCCACGTAGCGCACCTGGCCGTTCTCGATGCTGATCGAGGCGCCCAGGGCCGACTTGGTCCCCGACAGGGCCGCGATGCTCAGGGCGTCCAGGTCGATGTCGTGGTCGTTGGCCAGCACGTTGACCAGGATCGAGGCGTCCTCGGCGACCGAGGCCGCGTCGGCCGCGCCGACCGGCGCGTCGTTGACCGCCTCGACGCCCAGCTGGACCGTCACCACGCCCGACACGCCGCCATAGGCGTCATGCGCCGTGTAGGTGAAGGCGTCGGCGCCGTTGTAGTTGGCGTTGGCCGTGTAGACGAACGAGCCGTCGGCGTTGAGCACCAGCGTCCCGTAGGTCGGGCCGTGGTCCAGAGCCGCCGTCAGGGCGTCGCTGTTCACGTCGCTGTCGTTGGCCAGCACGCCGTGCGCGGCGTCGACCGTCAGGATCGCGTCCTCGGAGACCGTGAACACGCCGTCCAGCATCGCCACCGGGGCGGTGTTGATCGACAGCAGGGCCAGCACCGCGTCGTGGTCGGTGGGCTGGTCGATCGCCGCCTGGCCGGTGTTGAGGTGGACGTTGTCGAACACCGCCCCGCCCTTGAGGCTTTGCGAGACCAGCAGGTGGTCGATCTGCTGGGTGTTGCCCTCGAACAGGTACGAGTACTGGTCCTCGGGCGCCAGGGTGCGGACCAGGTTGTAGAGCGCGCCGTTGGCCTCGAGCAGGGTCAGGGTCTGCTCGAACTGGAAGCCGTTGAAGTCGCCCATCACCGCCACGTGGGCGTCGGGATTGGCGGCCAGCAGGGTGGCGACGTAGTCGCGCACCGCCGTGGTCTGGTCCACCCGGCGGTCGTCGCCGCTGTTGGCGGCGGGCTGGTTGGCGCCGAACAGCGGATCGCTGCCGCCGCGCGAATAGTTGTGCACGTCGATGGCGGTGACCGTCTCGCCGTGGAAGATGAAGTCGGCGGCCAGCGGATTGCGGCTGTTGTTGAAGGCGTTGGCGGGGCCGGTCGTGTCCTGGACCAGCCGGGCCGAGCCCTCGACATAGTCCACCCGGTCCTCGCGATAGAGGAAGGCGCTGCGGATGTTGCCGTTGCTCTCGCCACCCGTGGTGTTGTTGGCGGTCGGGGCGATCTCGACCCAGCTGTAGCGCGGGCCGCCGGCCGCCTCGATGGCCGCCACCAGCTTGTTCAGGGTGTCGGCCCCGCTGTAGTTCGTGCCGTTGCCCGACCCGTCGGCGTCCTGGATCTCCTCGACGCCAATGATGTCGGGCGCGCCCAGATTGTGGGCGATGTCGTCGGCCAGGGCCTGGAACTTGGCGTCCGGATCCTGCGGCGAGATGTTTTCGAGGTTGTAGGCGCCGATCTTCAGGTGGCTGGCGTCGCCGGTCAGGGAGGTGGTTTCCTGCGGCAGGGGGCCGCCGCTGACCATGTTCTCGACGGAGAGCGGGATCACCTCGTACTTGCCGCCGAAATAGCTGACCACGCCGGTGACGTCGCCCAACTGGTCGCCCAGCACGTAGCCGGCGTTGAAGTCCGGGTTCACGCCGGTGTCGGCATAGACCAGGATCCGCTCGGGATTGAAGTCGCCGTCCGAGATGGTCACCCCGCCGCGGTCGTTCAGGCCGGTGGCGCCGGCCCCGCCGTCGGCCACCACCCAGGTCTGGCCCGTGGTCGTGGCGTCCACCGCCTGGGCGTTGTGGATGGTGACCACCATGCCCTCGATCGACTCGTAGAAGTCGACCCCGTCGTGGGCCGGATCGAAGCTCGACAGGCTGTCGTCGTCGATCACGGTGTTGGGGATGGCCCGGCCGCCGGCGCCCAGCACCGTCGAGGCCACCGCGCCCGTGCCGATCACGCTGACGGTCGGGGCGGTGATCTCGGTGATCGTCAGGTTGGTGGCGACGCCGCCGTTATATTCGTCGACCGTGCCGGTCACCTTCACCAGGTCGCCGACATGGACGGTGGGGATGGCGTTGGTGAACACGAAGACCGCGTCCGAGGTGGCGTCGTTTCCGTCGCCCGTCACGTCCTGGATCCAGAAGCCGCGCGAGCCGCTGGTGTCGATGGCCGTCACCACGCCCTGGGTCGACACCGTCTGGCCGTCATAGGCCGAGATGTGGCCCGCGCCCTGGATGTCGTAGATCGCCACCGGGGCGAAGTCGTCGTTGACGATCGAACCCTGCCCCGCCGCGTCGACCAGGGCGGCCGCGCCGCTGGTCACCACCAGGTTCGACAGGTTGACGGCGAAGGCCTCGTTCGGCTCGGGCGTCGCGTCGCCGTGGATCGTCACCGAGACGGTCTGGCTGGCGGGGCCGCCGGCCGTGAAGGTCAGGGTCCCGTGGGTCTCGTCATAGTCGCCGCCCGCCAGGGCCGAGCCGTTGGCGGTGGCGTAGTCGACGGTGAAGGCCCCGGTGGTGTTGGTGCGGGTGACCGTGAAGGTCATCACCTGGTCGCCGGAATCGCCCTCGGTCAGGGTCACGTCGCTGATCGAAACGTTGGCGCTGGGCACGCCGCCGTCGGTGACCGTGAAGCCGGTCTTGTAGGCCACCGGGTTGCCGTCATCGAGCGACCAGTTGGCCGAATTGCCGATGGCCGACAGGATCTCGGCCTTGGTCCCCGTGGTCGTCCCCACATAGGCGCCGTTGTCGAGCGAGAACGCCAGGGCGGTGCCGCCCGCCGACAGGCCGGTGGGGATGGCCGAGGTGTTGGAGTTGGTCGCGTCGCCGGCGTAGGTCGCGTTGCCGTCGGCGAAGTCCAGGGCGAACAGCGGCGTCGCGCTGGTCGCCGCGCCTTGGTAGGCGATGATCTGGTCGCCCGAGGTCGACGGATTGAACGAGCCGGTCAGGCCCGTGACCGTAATGACCGTCCCCGCCGCCGCGCCGCCGGCCGGGGCGGTGTAGGTGAAGGTCCCCTCGCCGCCCCGAAACCCGCCCGCCGCGAACCAGCCGTTGTCGGTGAAGCTGATCACCGTGCCCGCGTCGACCGCCTGCAGCAGCACGAACGAGAACGACTTGCCGGCGGTGTCGGCGCTGTAGCCGATCAGGGCGAGATCGCCCACGGTCAGGGTGGTCATGCGTTTCCTCCGAAGGGGGTCTTATTCTGGGCGGTGGCCGCTAAGCTTGAGATTGGGTCGGCCGAGTGTTCTAGGCGCTTTCAGCACGGCCGCGATCTTGATCCAGCCTAGGGACGCTCGATGACAGGACGATGTCGAAGTTTTCAGCAGTTCGCAATCTAGTTATCGCGGTCAAAAGCCGTCAATACAGTCTAGTTACCGCTGTAATCGGATCAAGTTCTCGGATTGGCGCTTTCATCAGGACACCACATCGCGGCGGGATTTTCACGATAACCCCGAGACAACATCTGAGCTGCCCACGGACAGTTCAAATATCTTTGATATGCGAGCCCTCCCGACGACTGACGGCGATGACCGCAACGCCTCGCGCAAGCCGCGAAGATTGCAGCCGTGCACCCCAGGCTTCAGTCGTGAAGGAAATTCTTACTTACTTCATCAGAAACCACCATGCGGCTGACAGAGCGTGGGCGTCGAAACAAGCGCCCGATTGATTGGCGCCCTCTCTCTTGGAGAGAGGGGACAAGAGGCGTCCATGCTCGGCGCTCAGCGGATGAAGCCCAGCGATTTCAACGCCCTGAACTTTCTCGACCCGAACTTATCCTCATCCTCCAAACCGCCCGTATCCTGATCCCACCTCGTCGCAGGGAAAGGGCGCATGGCCAGCGACCGATGCGGCGGCGGGGGGCGATCGAGCGGGACTGGGCTGGAGGGGGTTACTTCAGCGTGTCCGGGGACTCCTGTCGTTGGGGAGCCCGCCCGCCGTCGGCGTCGAACGGGGACAAAGCGCGTGTATTGCCCATTGGCCC